>JAEWBF010000111.1 GCA_023391285.1 Verrucomicrobiota bacterium | reverse complement strand
CGCTGCCGCCGCATCGATGCCGAGATACACTTCCTTCTGCTCACAAGCGGCGCCGGCTTCCGGCCCCGCGACTTGGACGCTTTCGCGAACATTCTTGCAGGTGTTCGTGATCATAATGGTGGCCGGGTAGCGTATGCCACTCGCTGCGCCGCTCGGCCACCTCATGTCCTCTGATCTTTGACGTTAGCCAAAGAGGTCCTTGCCAATCCGCCTCACCGTGCAAGATTCCGCCGCATGCCGTCAGCCGTCGCGAAACGCAAGAGCGTCAAGTCGGAAGCCATCAAGCTTGTTCAGGGCCTTCCTCCGTCATCCACGTGGGATGACCTCATGTATTGCATCTATGTGCGGCAGAAGATCGAAGCTGGACTTGCGGACATCCGGGCCGGTCGCGTTCATTCGCATGCGGCCATTCGGAAGGAATTCGCGTTGCCGTGACCATCGTTTGGTCTGCCGAAGCACGGCGCTCATTGAGAGCGATTCGGCGCTTCATTGCGCAGGACTCGGAGTTTTATGCGGCGGCCATGGCGGCTCGGATCATCGAGCGGGTGGAGCGTGCAGCCCTGGCACCTGGTCAGGGGCATCCAGTTCACGAGTATCCCGAGGAGCCATTGAAGGAAGTGCACGAGTCGCCTTATCGCATCATCTACCGGTTTTCGCAGTCGGAGTTTTGGGTAGTGACGATCGTTCACTTCAAAGAGCGGCTCGAAAAAAAACGGCTAACCAGGCGCTAGAGCCAACGCGTATGCTTGTCACGTGTCGTGCTGACGCACGCCCCGCGCCAAGCACACGCGTGGCTCATCTTTGACGTTAGCCGGAAGGCCCCTTGCTCCGATTCCCCATATCGTTTGGTCACCATGAGCATCGCCGAGTTACGCAAACTCCCCGCTGACGAAAAGTTGAGAATCATCGAGGCGCTATGGAGCGACGTAGCAGCCGACGAGGAAGCGTTTCAGAGTCCGGCGTGGCACGAAGCAGAATTGCGCAAGACTGAGGCCGATTTAGCCGCTGGTCGCATCGAGATGCTGGACTGGGAGGATGCGAAAAAAGAATTGCGGAAGCGTTTCGAATGAGAGTGCGAGTTCTTCGGGCGGCGCTCGAAGACATCGCGAGTGGCCGTCACTTTTACGACGCACGGTCACCGGGAGTTGGTAGTTATTTTTCGATAGCATTTTTTCAGAGATCGATTCGCTCGTGCCTCTACGCCGGAATTCACCGCGTTCATTTCGGATTTTATCGGCTGTTGGCGAAGCGTTTTCCCTTTGCGGTTTATTACCGCGTTACAATCGGGGAAGCCGTGGTCTTTCGGGTTCTGGATTGTCGGCGAGATCCCAATTGGATTCGCAAGGCTCTTGAGCAAAAAGGCTAACCAGGCGCTACAGCCAACACGACAAGCCGGTTATTATAATTGAAACGAAACACATAGCCTCGTGATTCGCATCTATTATTTGCTAATCTCAGTAATATTTTGTTTGGCCGGTTGTAATGTCGCCCAGAAGTTCGAGGACGTGAGTTCCGCGGCCACTTACAACAATTATGTAGGCGTCGAATACGTGCTCAACGTTGAAATGCACTTGTCCGGCGTGAACGCGCCGCCGGGCTATGAAGAATCGATTGATTATTACGTCGTGAATCCGGCCACTCCGAGTTGGAGCGGTCCGGAGTTGATCACTCGCGAGACGCTGCCGGTCGGCACGGTCGTGCGCGTGCAGTCCGTGCAGCGATGCACGAACTGCCTTTCCGCGCAGCGTCTCAGAGCGACGATTACCCTCACGGGCCGCGCGCCGCGCGACGATCGACCGGTTCACATATCGCTCGAGTTTTTAAACGGGGAGTTCGCGAGTCGGCTATGAAGCGCCTCATGAGAGGCGAAGACTCGACTTCGGCATTCACCCCCTCTTGATCGGAGCAAATGCCCCCCGCGCCGTCCGCGCTCCCCGCACCGGCCACCCCGCGCAACGAGGCGCCGTGCCCCAATTGCGCAGGAATCCTGCCCGTGTCTGCTCGCTTCTGCTCCCAGTGTGGCCAGCGCCAACAGGCTCGCGTCCCCACGTTGCGGATGTGGTTTGGGGAATGGCTGGAAGAGGGATTCGGCCTCGACGCACGCGTTCCACGCACGCTTCGGGCTCTTCTGTTTCGCCCGGGTTTCCTGACGCGCGAATGGTTCGCGGGCCGGCGCGTCCGTTATATTAGCGCGTTTCGGTTGTATCTCCTGAGCTCACTCGTGATGTTTGGCACGGCCATCGGCCTGCGATTTGTCGCCGACCACTGGAACATCGGATATCGACCGCAAGGCGCTTTGGCCGATGGCGCCTACGCGCAGCTGGCTCGGGAAAGTGCGACCCACGCCCTGTTCCTCCTGGTGCCGCTTTCGGCGGCTTGGCTCAGCTGGCTTTTTCGCGGTTCGGGGCGGGTGTTCATCGAACATCTGATCTTCTCACTGCACGTCCATGCATTTGGATTCATCGCCGCCGCCACGTCCTTCCTGATGGTGTTCGCGCCCGGCCGTTCCGCGATGTTCCTCCAAGCATTATTCGTGTTGGGAGTGCTGGTCTTCTTGGTCCTCGCTCTTCGACGGGTCTATCAAGCGAAGCTCAGCGGGGCGCTGGCCAAGGGCGTGTTCCTGCTTGTGGTGCACGGAGCCGCCGTCGTTGCACTCACTCAGTGGCTAACGGAACTCCGCTACGAGCCCGGCTCGCACTCCCGCCCGAACGTGGGCGCGGCATCACCAAGCGACGTGGTCCTCCGTCCTTGATCTTCCAGATCTGAGGAGGACGTGTGCGGCTGCGCAGTCATCTCGCAAGCGCCCCGCAAACGCTGACACAAGAATGAAGGCGGCGACTTGTTTCCTCTGCCTGATCGCGTTCGCCCACAGTGAACCGACTCGGCTTCCAGGAAGCCCAAGGAACTTCGTGCCACCATCGCGAATACGTTGAAGCGGGAGTTCAAATTTCAGCCGGCCCCTACGATCAACGAATCTGCACCCGAAAGCTCAATCGTAGTGCTGCCGCGGGTAGAAGTTCGGGACACTTCTCTTCAGGGGCTCAAAAGGGCGGAACCGTCGCGGAGGCCAGTCCGATAAAAGTGGCGAGAAGGTCCACCTAAACGCCAACGACGGTCGATCTGGATAATCTAGCAGGCCTCAAGAGCTCCCGCCTACACTCCATCTCCGTCACGTTATACGGCGCTGCGTTCACTCAGCGCTTTGTCCGGCAGAGAATCGCGTCGTCACGCGGTCTCTATTTGCGAGCAGGAGACTACAACATAGGCGAATAAGGTAGCCGCCGGCTCGGCGCATCGCGTTGAGGGAATTCACGAAGCGATAGCTCTGGTCATGCGCTCGCGTGAATTTTGCGTCGCAGGAAAACTCGCCCACCCTTCCCTACCATGAAACCCTACCGGAACGCAGGCTCCGGGATAACCGGCTACGAATATAGCGATCGCTGGATTCACATTCGCTTCGCGAGTGCCGCAGTCCACGCCTATACAAAAGGGCGCATCGGCGCCAAGCATCTGGCCGCGCTCAAGAAACTCGCCGACGCCGGCGATGGCCTAAACACCTATATCAACAAAAATCCCCGCGTGAAAAACGGGTCCACCCGCCTGGGATGACGCACCTGCGCATTGCTTTGTCGCTCCAGATCTTCGTCCATCGCGAACCCCTCCATGTCCAGCACATCACCCCAAACTCCGCCTCCTCTGCCACCTCAAGCAGGCGACGCCACCGGCGGAATCATCCCCTACAAGAACCCGCACGCGCTCACGTCTTACTATTTGGGCGTGTTCAGCATCATTCCGGGGATCGGCTTCATCCTCGGCTGCATCGCCGTCCCTCTTGGAATCTCCGGCCTGCGCCAACGCAAGTCGTCGCCCCAAATTCGAGGCGCAGCTCACGCCTGGATTGGAATCTCGATCGGCGGCCCCTCCGTCGCGGTGCATCTCGCATTCGTCGCGCTCGCGATTTACGGCATTGCCCAGAGCAGTCGCTGAGAACGCACTCCCCCGCTTTGTTCCGCATCGCGCTTCCCCGCTGCGACCGCATGCCGCGCCTGCGCAGACATGCGGCTCGATCTCTGAACGCGGACGAACATGCTCTCACCGCGTGAAACCCGAAGCAGTGGTGCAGCGGCAACTCGACGCCTACAACGCGCGCGATCTCGACACCTTGTTGTCCGTCTATGCGGATGACGCCGAGGTATTCGAGTTTCCCTCCAAGCTCGTCGCTCGCGGCTCGGTGCAGCTCCGCGAACGATTCGCTCCGCGTTTCCGTGAGCCCAACTTGCACGCGCAGCTTCGCCACCGTGTGGTTGTGGGCACCACCGTGATCGATCACGAATGCGTCACGCGCACTTTCCCCGAGGGCCCTGGAGAACTCGACCTTGTGATGATCTACGAAGTCGTCGGCCAGCGCATCGCAAAAGCGTGGAGCATCCCCGGCAACAAACGACTCCTCGCGCCATGAAGCCTCCCTCCCTTGCCAACCCCCACGAGGAAATATACGCGCCGCGCGGCACTAAAACTCACCGATGAACATCGCCACCCTCACCGACAAAGCCATGGAACTCCGCGCGCATTTCGACCGCGCTGCCCAAGCAGCCGGTCGCGCGCCGTGGACGAAAGAGCAGATCATGCAGGGCTTCGTCGTGGACGTCGGCGCACTGATGAAGCTGGTGATGGCGAAATCCGGCGCGCGCGACGCACAAGACGTCGACCGCAAGCTCGGACACGAGCTCGCGGACTGCCTATGGAGCGTTCTCGTGCTCGCGGAGTGCTACGGCCTCAATTTGGAGCAGGAGTTTCTCACGATGATCCAAGCCGTTTCCGGCGAGCTTTCCCCGCCGAAATCGCCTCCCGCCGTCAGCAACTCCGCAGATAACTAATCAGCGGACTGCGCACGCTCCGCCTTTCCGAAATGAAGCAATGGATCGCTCACCTTTCGCTGATCGTGCGCGACTACGATGAAGCGATCGCCTACTTCACCGGCGTTCTCGGCTTCCGCTGCGCGCAAGACACCCAGCTATCCGGCGACAAACGTTGGGTGATCGTGGCTCCTCCGGGCGCAACGGAGTGTGGAATCTTATTGGCGCGCGCCATAAACAACGAGCAGGCGTCCGCGATTGGACGCCAGGCAGGCGGACGCGTATTTCTTTTTCTGCATACCGACGACTTTTGGCGGGACTATCGCCTCTATCTGTCGCGAGGCGTTCGCTTCACCGAAGCACCACGCGAGGAGCCCTACGGCACGGTCGCCGTATTCGAAGACCTTTACGGCAATCGTTGGGACTTGCTTCAGCCAACCATCGCGAGCTCCTGAGGTCCGCACGCGCCCCAGCCGTTTACTTTTGGTCAGAACCTTCGCTCGCTGCGGCGCGCCCTGCGATCCATCCCGTCGTCCATGCGGCTTGAAAGTTGAACCCGCCAGTCACGCCGTCGATGTCCAGCACCTCGCCCGCGAAATGCAGCCCGGCACACACTCGACTTTCCATCGTCCGAAAATCCACCTCGTTCAACCGCACGCCGCCGCACGTGACGAATTCCTCCTTGAACAAGCTCTTCCCCACCACGCGGAACTCAGACGCCGTCACGTCAGCCGCGAGCTTCGCCAGCGCTGCGTTCCCCACCTGCGCCCACGGTGTCGCTGCGGCGATCCCACTCGCCGTCACCAACCGCTCCCAAAGCCGCTGCGGCATCGCGAGCGGACTCCACGTCGCCACGTGCTTCTTCGGGTTGCGACTCCTCACCTCGGACAACTCCTTCCCCAGCGTCTCGCGCGTGTATCCATTTGCCCAATTCACTAGCAGCGGAAATTCGTAGTTCATTCCCGCTAGTTCCCGCGCGCCCCAGGCCGACAATTTCAGAACCGCCGGCCCACTCATGCCCCAGTGCGTGATCAACAGCGGCCCGCTCTCCTTCAGCTTCGTCCCACCGACCGCCACGCCCGCGTTTTCCACTGCCACGCCTGACAATCCCTCGAGCCGCCGGTCGTCGATGTGAAACGTGAACAACGACGGCACCGGCGGCTCGATCGTGTGCCCCAACTTCTGCGCCATCGTCAGCCCCGCCGACGCTTTGTTGCCGCCCGTCGCGATAATCAGCTTCTCGCACCTCAACTCCTCGCCGCTCGTCAGCGTCAGCCAAAACCCACCGTTCAACGCTTCCGCGGTGCGCACGCCCATCGACGTCACCACGTTCACCCCCGCCTTCTCTGCCGCCCGCATCAAGCATTCGACGATCGTCGCCGAATCATCCGTCACGGGAAACATTCGACCGTCTTCCTCCGTTTTCAGCTCCACTCCACGCTCGGCGAACCACGCAATGGTGTCCCGCGGTTGAAATCGATGGAAAGCGCCCAGCAGTTCGCGCCCGCCCCGCGGATACCTCTTCACCAACTCCCGCGGTTCGAAGCAGCCATGAGTCGTGTTACACCGTCCGCCACCCGACACCCGAACTTTCGCAAGCGGATGTGCCGTCGCTTCATAAATCGTCACCGACCCTCGTCCGCCCAACGTCTCCGCGCACGCGATCGCCGCGAAAAATCCCGCAGCTCCTCCACCGACGACGATCACACGCGTATCACCCATTCCGTTACTTTGCGCCGCTCTTTCGCCGCTCCAATCTCAATCTCCGCTCTCCGCCCGCTGCCCACCCGAGCTTGCCGCACCTCCCGATCCTTCGCACCGTCCCGCCCATGATCGAAGTCTCGGGCTTCACCAAACGCTATGGTCGCTTCACCGCCGTCGAGGATCTCTCCTTCGCGGTGCGCCCCGGCGAAGTGCTCGGGCTCGTCGGCCCCAATGGCGCAGGAAAAACCACCACCCTTCGCTGCCTCGCCGGCATCATTCCCGCCACCGCCGGTTCGATTCGCATCGCCGGCCACGAGCTCGCCGTCGATCCCATCGCCGCGAAACGCGCGCTCGCTTTCTTTCCCGACGAACCCCGGCTTTTCGATTACCTCACCGTTCGCCAGCATCTCGCGTTCGTGGCCAAGATCTACGGTGTCACCGACCACACCTCGCGCGCCGAAACACTTCTCGCGGAGCTCGAACTCGCCGACAAAGCCGACCAGCTTCCCGGCGCGCTGTCCCGAGGGATGAAGCAGAAACTCGCGATCGCCTGCGGCCTGCTGCACTCGCCCACCGTGATGTTCTTCGACGAGCCGCTCACCGGCCTCGATCCCCTCGGCATCCGCCGCATGAAAGACTCCATCCTTCAACGCGCGCGCGCGGGCGCCACCATCATTCTCAGCTCTCACCTCCTTCACTTGCTCGAGGAGGTCTGCTCGCACGTTCTCATCTTGAAACGCGGTCAGAAAATCGCCGCCGGCCCCCTCAGCGAAGTCGTGGCTCACTTCAGCAACGGCGACATCACCGTCTCCCTCGAAGACGTTTTCCTGCGCGCGACCGGCGGCACGGAAAACTGAGTCGCCGCATCCTTCGTCGCTCCCGGCACTGTATGCTTCGCGCTCTGCTCTATCTGCGACTCACGTCGCTGAAGAACCTCCTGCTCGCGCAACTCAGACGCCTGCGCCAGCCGAAATACCTTTTCGGCGCGCTGTTCGCGGTCGCCTATTTCTACTTCTTCTTTTTCCGCCACGCCTCCGCCGCTGCTCCGGCCCATGCGCCTGGCGCGATGTTTCCTTTCGCTTCGCCCAACGCGTCCGATCTCGTAGCGGCAATCGCCTCGCTGGCCCTTTTCCTGGTCTTCGCGCTCATGTGGGCGGCTCCGTCCGATCGTGTCGGCCTTAACTTCAGCGAACCCGAAATCGCCTTTCTGTTTCCCGCGCCGCTCACCCGACGCCGCCTCGTTCACTATAAAATCCTCAGCGCACAATTCACCGCCCTGCTCCAGTCCCTGCTCTACGCGCTGCTCTTTCACGCGCGTCGTCTCTTCAGCGGTGAGGCGCTCTTCATCGTGTTCGCCTGGTGGGCCGTGCTCAGCGTGCTCACGCTACACTATCAGGCTTCGTCGCTCACTCTCGCCCGGCTCTCGTCCGCACCGGGCGGACGCTGGCCCGCGCGGCTGCTGCGCACGGCCGCGTCCGCTCTCGCCGCCCTTGTTCTCGCTATCATCGTGCGCGCGATCGTCGATCTCCCGCCGCACGTCGACTTGATCAACGACTTCGACCGCTGGATTCCCGCCACGCTCGGCGAGGGGGTTCTTGGCTGGCTGCTTCGCCCTTTCGCCGCTTTCGCGCACCCTTTCTTTGCCCGTGAGCTTTTGCCCTTCCTCTCCGCGCTCGCCCCGGTGGTTCTCATCCTCGCCTTTCACTACGTGTGGCTGGTCCGTCTCAACGTCGCGTTCGAGGAGCGCGCGCTCGCGCACGCCGAACGCCAAACTGCACGCACAACCGAACTCCGCCGAACCGGCATGCTCCGCCTCGGCTCCGTTCGCACCGCCGGCCGCCGCCCTCCTTTCGATCTTTCCCGCGCCCGCTGGCCCGAGTTCGCGTTTCTCTGGAAGAATCTCCTCTCCACCACTCGTCCGTGGTTCACGCTGCGCATCTGGCTGGGCTGCGCCCTTGGTCTCGTTGCGCTCTTCGCCCTCGGACGTATCCTGATGGGCAATACCTACTGGAAACTCGGCGCCGCGCTTGCCACCCTTGGCAGCGTCGTCGGAGCCCTGACCCTGCTCTACGGCCCGCTGCTCACGCGTCTCGATCTGCGCCAGGATCTCTCCAACGCCGACATCCTCAAAACCTACCCGCTTCCCGGCTGGCGCATACTTCTCGGCGAACTGCTCACACCTATCGCCATCCTCACAGGCATCGTATGGCTCGCGGTCCTCGCGTGGTTTCTCGGTCTCACCGGACACGAACCGCCCGCGCTATCGAATGTTTGGATGAGCCCTGACATGCGTCTCGTCTTCAGTATCTGCGCGGCCTTCGTCGCACCCGTCGTCATTGCACTCGAACTTCTGATCCCCAACGCCGTCCCACTCGTCTTCCCCAGCTGGTTCAACGCTGTTCGCACTCCCGGCGCCGGCATCGATCTGATGGGGCAGCGTCTCATCTTCGGTTTCGGGCAGGTGCTCGTCGTCTGCGTCGCGCTTCTTCCCGCCGCGGCCAGCGCCGCGCTGCTGGTGTTCATCCTCTATGGCTGGCTCGAACTCGCACCCGCGCTCTGCGTCGTGCTCGCCACCCTCGTCGTCACCGCCGTGCTCGCTGCCGAACTTTGGTGCGGACTGTGGCTACTCGGCCAACAATTCGAAAGATTCGACCTTTCGTCCGAACCTCGCGCGTGAAACTTCCCGAACTCACCCGCCTCGCCGTCGACGTGGTCGGAGCCACCCAACGCAAACTCCCGCCGGAAATCCGCCCGCTGGCTCGCGCCGTCGCCGTCCACTACGAAGCCTTGCCCGGCCCCGACGTGCTCGCCGACGGCTTCCCTCCGGACATCCTCGGACTCTTCACCGGCAGCGCTCACGGTCACGAACTCGACACCACGCACCCCGCGCCGCCGCAAATTCTTCTCTATTTGGAAAACCTCTGGGACTTCGCCGAGGGCGATGTGGAGATCTTCCGCGACGAAACCCGCCTCACCTACCTGCACGAGCTCGGTCACTACTTGGGTTGGGACGAAGACGACCTCACCGCCCGCGGTCTCGACTAACTCGAGGGCCGCCCACCCTCCTTCACGTTGCGCAGCAACGATCGATCTTCCATCGGAACTTTTCCGGACTTCGCTGTGTCGGGCCAACCCACGCGCTCACCGCACGCTTCACACCCACTCCACGCTTCCAAAATCCCGCACCCCGTGCTTACGTTCGCTTCAACCAACGCCTTTCGTCACGTCATGAAAAAGTTCCTTCCGCTCCTCGCCCTCGCGCTCTTCGCCGCCGCGGCTCCCGCCGCCTCCGCCGCACCTACTCGCGCGGAGACCATCACGCGCGTCGAATCGTGCGAGGCGATCCTGCGCGAGTTCATGGCCAACCCGGAATACGCGATTCCCGCCGGCATTCTGCAACAGGCCCGCGCTCTCATCATCGTGAACCAGTTCAAAGCCGGCTTCTTTTTTGGCGTGAAAGACGGCTATGGCGTGGTCATCGCGAAGAAGCCCGACGGCAGCTGGAGCATCCCCGTCATCATCAACGCCGGCGAAGCCAGCCTCGGTTTCCAAATCGGCGCCAACGCGGTCGAGACCGTCATGGTGATCACCGACGACGAGACGCCGCGGCTTCTGTTCAACGACCGCTTCAACGTCGGCGTCGACGCCAAAGCCGTCGCCGGTCCGAAAGCCGCGCAAGCCGAGCGCGCCAACCGCCCCATCATCGAAGCCCCCGTCCTGATCTACTCGAAATCGAAGGGTCTCTACGCCGGCGCCACCGTGAAATTCGGCCATCTCTCCCGCAACGACCAAGCCAACTTCATCCTCTACTCGACCCAATACACGCTTCCCGAATTGCTCTACAGCGACTGGGTTCAACCCATTCCCGAGGTCCAGCCACTGATGCAATACGTTCAGCAAATCACCCGCTGATCTCTCCGACACCAGTCGACCCAAGCCCGGCCTTTCCGCCGGGCTTTTTTATTTTCGCGCTTCAGCCACGGCTCTCGCGATCTCCTCGATCACCACGTCCGCGACGCGCCGTTGCACCTCCTCGCGGTTCGCGCCCGCGATTTCCACGCGTCCGCTACGGACCGCGAACTCCGCGTCCTTCGCCTTTCTCACTGCGACTGCCCACCACGCAAACGGCACGCTCACCCCCAATTGGGACGCCGGTTCCGCGTATCCTGTCGTCGCCGCGCCCACGTCCGCACGAAACATCCGGCACACGCCGCACGCCATCTGCTCCGCCACGTCCGCCGAAACACAATTCACCACTTCCGCATGCGCGCGCTCCACCCCCAGCTGCCGCACTTTCTGCTCGAGCGAATACGCCGTGATCCCGCCCAAAAAATAGTTCGACGCGCCCGACGCGCTCGCGATCCGCGCCTGCAAATTCCCCGCCGTCAAACTCTCCGCCACCGCGAGCGTCCACCGCGGCTCCGCCAACATCACCGTCCTCAACTCCTCCGCTTTGGTCATGCGCGGTGTTCCGGCGTGCGTAACCACCTCTCGGCTACGCAATCTCCAATCCGACCGGGCAGTGATCGCTGCCCATCACCTCGGGCGAAATCCATGCGCGTTTCAGCCGCTTCCGCATCTGCGCGCTGGCGACGAAATAATCGACCCGCCACCCAATGTTCCGCGCCCGGCAATTCATCATCTGGCTCCACCAGGTGTAGTGGCCGGGCCCTTTCTCGAACTCGCGAAACGTATCCAAAAATCCACTCGCCAGCACTTTCGAGAAATTCTCCCGCTCCTCGTCCGTGAACCCCGCATTCCGTCGGTTCGTCTTCGGGTTCGTCAGATCGATTTCCGTGTGGGCCACGTTCAGATCGCCGCAAAACACCACCGGCTTCTTCTTCTCGAGCTTCTTCAAGAAACCCAGAAACGCCGGATCCCACTCCTTCGTCCGATACTCCAGCCGCGTCAGTCCGCGCTGCGAATTCGGCTGATAGACGTTCACAAGATAAAAGTCCTCGAACTCCGCCGTGATCACCCGGCCTTCGTCGTCATGCCCCGGCAGTCCGATCCCGAACTTCACGCTCAACGGCGCCACTCGCGTGAAGATCACCGTCCCCGAATAGCCTTTCTTCACCGCCGAATACCAATGCGGCGTATAACCCGCCACCCACGCGACATGCTGCACATCACCCGGATGCGCCTTCGTCTCCTGCAAACAAATCACGTCCGCATCCACCTTCGCCATGTAATCGAGAAACCCCTTCTTCAACACCGCCCGAATTCCGTTCACGTTCCACGAGACCAGTTTCATGCGCGTGCAGCAAAGTCGCCCCTCCGTCCTCTCGCCACTCAATTCGTGACCGCCTCACCCTGACACACCTTCCATTTGCCCCCGGCCCCGCGCCTCTCAACTCTCGGCTCTTATCTTTCAACTCCGACCCATGCCCGCGTTCACGCCCATTCCTCTTGGCCAGCGAATTCCCGCCGCGTCCCCGCACGCCGTTTCCGCCAGCCTGCCGACCATGCGCGCCGTTCGCGGCTACGAGGAAAAAGATCCGGAGATCACACGGCACATGACGTCCGGTTATCCGCGGTTCGTCATCCATCCGTTTCTTCATCAGCTCGCCGCTCACTTGCTCCGCCGCGAACAACTCGACGGCCACACCCTCTGGCTCGCCTCGTCTTCGCTGGTCGCCGATCGCCTCGCCGCTCATCTCGGCGCCGCACACGTGATTCGCCTCACTGACGGCCCCATCCACGCCATCGCGCACCCAAACTCGTCCGAACTTTCCTCGCGCGCCAAAACCTTCCTCCAAAACATCGGCGGTTTCCTCTCTTCCCGCGCCGCCGAAGACCGACTCGTTCATCACGGACTCATTCCCGCCGCCGCGCCCGAAACGCTTTTCACCGGCGACGCCTCCGCCGAAATCGCGCGCCACCTCGCACCCGCCTTTCCCAACGTTCCGCCCGCCGATCTTCTCCTCACGAGTTGCGGCATGAGCGCTATCGAGGTCGCCTTTCGCACGGTCTCCGATCTTCAAGCTGCGCGTGGCCGCACGCTTTGGATCCAACTCGGCTGGCTCTATCTCGACACGATCGCCCTGCTGAAAAAGTTCACCGCCACGCCCGATGACTACGTTTACGTCAGCGATGTCTTCGATCTGGCCGCCCTCGAAAAACTTTTCGCCGAGAAAGGTGATCGCATCGCCGGCATTTTCGCCGAAATCCCCACCAACCCGCTCGTTCAAACCCCCGACGTCCCCGCAATCTCCGCCCTCGCTCGCCGCCACGGCGCCGCCTTGATCCTCGATCCTTCGATCGCGTGCGCGTTCAACCTCGAGGTTCTCCCGCACGCCGACGTCGTCGTGTCCAGCCTCACCAAATACACCGCGAGCGAGGGCGATCTCACCGCCGGTCTCGTCGTCGTGAATCCCGCCTCCCCCGACGCCGCCACCCTGCACGCCACCATCGCCTCGCGCCGCGACCCGCTCTACTCGCGCGATCTCTCCCGGCTTGCCGCCCAGATCGTCGACACACCTGCCGTCCTTTCAAAAATCCACGCCAGCGTTCCGCGAGTCGTGGAATTCCTTTCCGCTCATCCGAATGTCCGCGAGGTCTATTGGGCCCTTCATCCGACATCTCGCGAAAACTACCTCCGGCTGGCGCGCGCACCCGATGCAGTCGGCAGCATGATCACGTTCACCGTTCGCGGATCCCTCGAACGTTTCTACGATCGCCTCAACCTCCCGAAAGGCCCGAGCTTCGGCATGAAGACCACGCTCATCTGCCCTTTCATGTTCCTCGCGCACTATGACCTCGTCACGACCGACGCCGGCCGCGCCGAGCTCGCCGCGAGCAACCTCAATCCCAATCTCCTCCGCCTCTCCATCGGAACCGAACCCGCCGCCGAAATCATCGCGTCGCTCGCGGCCGCATTGGACTAACTTCGATGGAGGCGCGGGGCCGCACCGCGCATCGCATGCCGCCTTCCTGCACCCTCGCCATCAAGGTCATTCCGAACGCCCCGCGCACGGAGATCGTCGGATGGCTCGGCGACGCCCTCAAAATCAAAGTCCACGCGCCTCCCGTCGAGGGTCGCGCCAACGACGCTCTCTGCGAGTTTCTCGCCGACCACCTCAATCTCCCGCGCCGCGCCATCACCGTCATTCGCGGCGAAACTTCGCGCCAAAAAGTTCTCCGCATCGACGGCCTTTCAGCCGCCGACCTCCCAGCCCGCCTGAAGTGATCTCGCGGCGCGCTCTCTAAATCTTCGTCATTCGTCGAAACCGCACCGCAAGCAAGACCGCCGCAAACGCCAGCCCGAAGGCGAGCCCCCACCACACCCCCGTCGGACCCACCGCGCCGCGAACGCCGAACAAGTAACCGCCACCGATCGCAAGCCCCCAATACGCCACAAACGTAATCGCCACCGGCACCTTGACGTCCTTCAACCCGCGCAGCAGCCCCGCTCCGATCGCCTGCGCACCATCGAAAAATTGAAACAGCGCCGCGACCACAAGCAGTTGCGCCGCCAACGCCACCACCGCCGCATCGCGCACGAACCATCGCGCGATCATCTCTCCGCCCAACAGGAAGCAAGTCATGAACACGACCATCGCCGCCGCGCCAATCCCCAGCGCCGCATAGCCGACCGGTCGCAACCGTTCGCGCTCGCCGGCCCCAACAGCCTGGCTGATTCGCATGCCCGCAGCCATCGAAAGTCCCAGCGGAAACATGAACGTGAACGACGCACACGATATCGCGATCTGATGCGCCGCCAGCGCCGCCGTTCCCAGCCAGCCCATCATCAACGCCGCCGCCGCAAACGCGCCGCTCTCGAACAACAACATCCCCGCCGCCGGCAGGGCGAGGCGCAACATCTCCTTCACGCGCGCCATTGAAAGCGGCGCCCACCACTCACGCGGCAACGCTTTGCTCAGGCTCGCATCCCGCCGCAGCCACACGAACAACGCGATCGGCCCGAGCACGCGCACGATCACCGTTGCCACCCCAGCGCCCGTCAAACCCAGCGCGGGCGCCCCCCAACGCCCATAAATCAGTATCCAGTTCAGCAGCACGTTGAGCACCACCACTCCACTCATCACGATCATCGGCAACCACGGTCGCCCCATCGCCTCCGCAAACTGCCGCAGCGCGAGATTCACCAGCACGGGAGTGATGGATCCTCCGATCAAAAGAAAAAACGGATTCACCGCCCCCAACACTTCCTCGGGTTGATCAAACCAGTGCAGCCGAAAACCCAGCCACAACATCAGCGCCGTCTCCAACGCGCCAAACACCAGCGCCAGCGCGAGTCCGTGCCGCAGATATTCGCCGCACTCTTCCGGCCGGTCCGCCCCGCGCGCATGCGCCACAAAGACCGACACCGGCACCATCAGCCCAATCCCGAGCACGTAGAAAACTCCGAAGATGCTCGTGCCAAATGACGACGCCGCCAGCGGCACGGCGCCCACGCGTCCCACCATCAAGCTGTCCGTGATTCCCACGACCATCTGGCTGACCTGGCCGACCACAATCGGCAGCGCCAGCGACAGGGTCGGTCGGACTTCGCGTAAGACTTTCTCCATGGGATCGGGGACGCTGCGCCAAAACCCCGATCATCACACGAACGAAAACACAACCCGCCCCAAACACTCGCTCGCTTTGTCCTTTGTCGGCTGTAACCCACCCCGGCTCAACCGAACGCACGCTCTCGCGCTTGGCTCTTCCCATCCGCAACTCCGCCCGTTTCGCTCCTTGAGACTTCCATGACCGCCTTCGCGCTCCTCCTCGTGCTCATCGCCGCCGTGCTGCACGCGATCTGGAACTACTGCGCGAAACGCTCCGCTGGCGGTCTCCCGTTCATCTTCGTCGTCGGTTGCGTCATTTGCACCTGCTACGTCCCCGTCCTCACCGTCTATTTCTCCGCCCGACCTTTCAACCTCTCCAGCACGGCTCTCCTTTGGATTTTCGGCAGCGGCATCCTCAAGACCAGCTACACGCTTTTCCTCCAACGCAGCTACCGCCACGGCGACTTCTCGCTGGTCTATCCGGTCGCGCGCGGCACCGGGCCATTCCTGTCGACGTGCGCCGCGATCGTTCTGCTCGGCGAACGCCCCTCGGTTCTCGCGCTCACCGGCGGCCTGGTGATTGTCGGCAGCATCTTCTGGCTGACCGGCGGCTTCTCAAAGCTGGGTTCCCTCGTTTCAACCCGCCCCAACACGCCGCACTCCGCTACCGCACTTACGTCGATCAACTACGGCCTGCTCTCGGGCGTTTTCATCGCCAGCTACACCATCTGGGACCGTCACGGCGTCGCCGCCCTCGCGATCGCTCCTCTCGTATACGACGCCGGCACCGCCTTCACTCAACTCGCGCTGCTCTCCCCCTTCGCCGCTCGTCGCTGGCCCGAAGTCCTTCACGAATGGCGCACGAAAAAGCGCTGGATCTTCGGCGTCGCGTTTCTCTCCCCTGTCGCCTACTTGCTCGTGCTCACCGCGATGACCTTCACGCCCGTCAGCTATGTCGCTCCCGCGCGCGAAATCAGCATCGTCATCGGCGCGTTCATCGGCGCGAGATTTCTCAACGAAACCGACTCTCGCCGCCGTTTCCTCGCTGCCTTCTTGATGGCCGCCGGTGTCATCGCCCTCGCTCTCGGCTGACCTCATGAAAAAAATCATCGCCTGGCTGCTCGTCCTCACGGTCGCGATTGCACTCGCCTATCGCCTGCTTCGTCCGCCTCCGGCTGCACCCGCTCCGCGACCGACCGTCGAAGTCCGCGACCGCGCGACCATCGACTTTTCCAGCGGACAACCCGTCGTGCGAGACGATGCCGGCGAAAAAGCCATCATCGATGCCGCCCTCAACGAGATCAACGAAGCCGCCAAAAACATCACCTTCGAGCCGCTGCCACCGCCTAAAATCGAGATCCCTCCCCCTCCGCCAAAGTAATCGGCAATGGAGGCGCGGTGCCCCCACCGCGCAATTACGCCGCCCCCCTACTCCGCCGAGCCAGTCAGCATATCCTCCATCAACGCGAACGCCGTCGCTTCCGTGATATCTGCCACGCCGAACTGGCGCACGATTTCGGCCGCCCGCACCCCCGAGCCGAGCAAATCGCTTGCCGCCGCCTGCCCGAGAATCGCTGC
Organism: Verrucomicrobiota bacterium; assembly: GCA_023391285.1. Classification (GTDB taxonomy): domain Bacteria; phylum Verrucomicrobiota; class Verrucomicrobiia; order Opitutales; family Opitutaceae; genus Opitutus. Next base: position 14,539 of record JAEWBF010000111.1, on the reverse strand, counting down.
ATCGCTCAAGCGGATCGCGGTCACCTGAAGATCCGGCACGTCCAAGGTCAAATCGCCCGAGAGAGTCCGAACTGACATCGGCCGGCTCGACACCAACACTTCAATCGCGATATCCGCCACCTGCCTCAACGCCTCCCGCTTCCGACCCGGCAGTTGCGCGATCCGATTGTCATCCCCTTCGTTTCCCACCAATGCCGCCGCCGCGCGCGCATCCGCCAGCGTCGCGCCGCCGTGGCGAAACACCCGCCCAAACTGTCGCTCGATCTCCCGCTCCGTCTGCCGGTCCGCTAGCGACGATGTGTTTGGTTCGTCGCTCGCAGCATAAGTATTCTCACCCGAGACATCGCGCGTCGTCGTCGACGCTTCGCCTTCTTTCTCCGTCGTCGTTTCGTTGAAGCGTTCCGTCCTCCCCGTCAGCCGCCACTCGCCATCTTCGTCCGAAACCGCCCGATTCACGAACACCGCCAGGCGCGGCGCCCCATCTTTCACATACACGGATCGAAACCGCGAGGTCACCTCCCGCGCCGCTTCGTCATTCACCAACACCGCCCGGCGCGAACCATACAATTTCTGATTCTCTCCACCCGGTGGCGTGAGCAGCGAAAGATGGGACGTATCCGGCTGAGCCTGACGCACCGGCACGCCAGGTTCACGCTCGCGAGATGCCGCCACCCCCGCGCTCACTGCAACCAGGAATAGCACCACGCGTTTCATCGTTCGAATTCACCGCGCCTGACGGACGCGAATCGTGTAGCGTTTCGCCAAAGGATTCGCGGCGGTGAATCGCACCGCTTCCGTCGAGTTTTCGGCCAGGATCAGATTCTCAAACGGCGTTTCATCGCCCGTTGAAAATCCCTGCTCGTCCTTGAACACACAGTTGATCTGAACCTGCAGCCGACGGTTTTCGCGATTCTTCACGTTCGCCACCACTTCGAGCCGCCCGTCGGGCAAGATCCGCTCCTGCAGTCCCGTGCATGTGATCGAATATTGCGCCGCTTTATCGAGCAGCACGAACTTCTCGGTGTTCTCCACCGTGTATTTTGTGGTGTCCTGCGGCGCAAAGGGGCCGGGCTCGGTTGCGCAACCCGCGAGCAGCAGGAGTCCTGCTGCAGCGGCGAGCACGGTCATGCGATGCGTGTGGTTCATGTCGGTGTTCGGTGAGACTGCCCGTCAGCGCTTAAGTTCACTCAGAAAAATCACCGTATCCTTCTCCGGTTCACCGACTACAATGCGCAGATCCTGCGCAAGCGCCGCAAGTTTCTCACCCGCCGCATCCAAAAACTCCAAACGCGCCGCATGTTCTCCTGGATCCAGCTTCAGCGCCGCAAAACTCAACCGTTGCGGCAAATTGTGCCACGCCCGGGTATCCGCCTCCGGACTCGTCGCCGCCGAGGCGATCTTGCTGATCAACGCCACCGCGCCCAGCGCGAGCGCCGTGTTCTGCGAACCTTCGCTATGCGTTCCGTCCCAGCGATTCATCCGGCTCGCTGCCACAATCGAACCTACCGCTGCCACGTCACCCACCGTGTTCGTCGTGCTTTTGAAAACCGCTTTGTTTCCAAGGATGTGATCCATCAACCGTCCACCTCGCGTCGTCGCCTGGTAGTTGAGATCGTCATACGCGGGCAAGGTCACCGTCCGCCCCGCGATCGTCAGCACCGCCGAATGCGCGCGTGAATCCGACACCGCAAACCGCAACTGCTCGCCGTATTCGCCGCCCGAATACTTCCGGGGTCCGGCCCCAAATTCCGCAAAGACCAACACGTTCGCCTCGCGATCGAACGGCGGCAGCGGGCGCCCTTTGCCATTTTCCACCGCCCGTCGGTAAGCATCGCGGCCGTCGGCTCCGAGTTTCACGCTCGCGAGACCATCGAGGTAATCCAGCAAGACGTAGTCGCTGCGATAACTCTGATTCGCCGCATCGCTGTCGATGAACTGCCCCGTGCGAAAGCACGCTCGTGCATTATCCGGCTCCCCGTCGCGCCAATAAAGAATTCCACGGTAATAATATGCCATCACCCGTTCATAAGGTTCGCCGATAAACACCTTCGATCGTTCCGCCGAAAATAAACTTCGGGCCCGCTCCGCCTCGGCTGAGTTGGTGATGATCCCACCCATCGTGAGGATCGCATCATCCAGCTTGCGCTTCGCCTCCTCGAAGCTCCCGACCCGCATCGCCGCCGCGGCGACCCGGTAATTCCACAACACGCGATCTTCCGGTCGCGCCGCCGCCAATTGCGCATTCCCATCGATTACTGGATCACCCGTGTAGGCAATGCTCGGCACTCGCGGCGGCGAAAAACATCCGCCCAACGCCAGCAGGAGACAGCCGCCCGCCAGCAGACGCGGCAGCGCCGGTAGGGCGCGCTCTCCGAGCGCGCCTCGTTGTGCTCTCGTATTCATGTCGACGCGGCCCTTCGCAGCGCCTCCGGCCTCACCGATACGCCGCGTCCTCGAGCCCTTGCTTTTTGATCTCGGCCGCGTCCTCCCAAATGATCTCGCTCGTCCGCGCATCGATCAGCTGGAAGCTATAAAGCACGTAATCGCTGGTGCCCGCGCTCGTGCGCGTCGACATGCCCGACAGCTTTCCGGTGAGGAAATAATCCGCACCGCGAAACTCCGTCACGTTCGGGTCCGCGCTCGCGGTCACCTGCCCCGTCTGCTTCAGCTCCCGTTCGCGCTCGAGCGTGCTCATCCGATCCCGCGCGAGGAAACGCACCCGCCCCATCGAATTCCGATTCAATTCGATTCGAATACGGTCGTTGAAGATATCCTTGTTGATCGGGAATCGCGTCTCGTTCATCACCGGATCGAGCACGATCCGCGGCGGCGCCTCTGCGCGTGCGATCTCCGGAATGCCCAAAATGCTCCGCGCCATCCGATCCGTCACGGCAACGAGGTCCTGCGATTCAATTCCCGTTCCCGCCACGAAGCCGCGTTCGTCGGCCCCCATCTGCGTCACCGGCACCCCGTCCGGGTTTTTGACGCCCCGCGTCGCACAACCCGTCAACCCGACCAGCATCACCGCCGCTGTGCTCGAAAAAAGGATACGGATGGATTTTCGCTGATTCATGAGTCGCACGCTGACACCTCGCTCTACGTTTCAGTGTCGCTAAAAATCGGTGATCATTATCGCCCAAAGAGCCGATTCGCCTCGGCCATCCGCGAAGGTTTCTCCGCCACGCGCGGCCGCTCTTTTTGGCTCGGTGTTACATCCTCCGGCACCGCTCGCGGCTGCACTGGCGCCGCCACCTCAAGCGCAGTCTGCGCCTCCTCCCGCTCGCGCGCTCGCGCCCGTTTTTCCGCGAGCGCTCCAGCACCGAGCCCTAACACGCTGCCGAGCGCAGCCCCGCGCCATGGGCTATGCCCAAGGTCGCCACTGTTGTGGCCAATCACGGCCCCAGCCAACGCGCCCAACACCGCCCCGCTGGCCGCGTAATTCGGGCGCGTATCCCAATCCGGATACGCGTAGGTATAATACGAATACGACGGCACCCGCGAATACCTCGGATAGCCCAACCACCAGCTCACCTGCGAATGCGGCCGATGCCATCCGTGTCGGCGCACATAGTGGGCGTGGCCGCCGTGATGATGATGCCGGTGATGAAACGCGTGCCGCCCGTCGCGAGCCCCATGTCCGCGCCCCGCGAAAACCGGCACGACCAGCGTTGCCGCAAAGATCGCGAGCGCGAGTTTTCGTCCGGTTCTCATGAGGCCCCTGACAGGACGGCATGGCTTTGGTTTCACCAGCGCACGGAAGTGCCGTCCGCTACGCCAGATCGGTCTTGCTGCATTTCGGCATTCGATTAGAAATCCCCGCGAAATGAAGACCCGCTCTGCCCTCGTTTCGTCGAGCGCCGCCTTGCTTCTTGCCCTCGCCTCCGGCTGCGCCACTCGGCCGCCCGAGACTCGCGTCACCAACCCCAATCAGCCCGGCCCCGCCATCGGCTACGCCGCGGGTTCGGCCGTCGGCGCGATCGCCGGCGGCGTCGCAGGGGCCATCGCCGGCGGAGCAGAGGGGGCATCGGACGCGGTGAAATCCAACTTTACCAACGAACGCCGCATCATCCGCACGTGGCGCACCGAAACCACCGCGGACGGTCGCACCGTCCAAGTTCCTGTCGACACAGAAGTCGACGAATACGGCCGCCCCATCGGCCCCGCGACCACGCCAAAGAGCAAGTAAACACCGGCCCGCTGCCCCGCTCCGAGTGCGAGCGCGCGGCTCGCACGTGGTTCGCTCGTTGGACTGTTCGCCCGCGGCCACCCTCCGACCAGCAGCTCTTCAAAAAAGAAGCCCCGGCGTTTCCGCCGGGGCTTTGTTGCTTGGTGCTGGATTAAGTCTTCGTCCAGATGAGCCGCGATTACCAACCTACGCTCGGGCGGCGGGTGAGCTTCGCGATCGAGCGCTCTTCTTCCCAGGTCGTCAGTCCGCTCCGCGTATCCACCAGCGACATCTGGAATGAATACGTGTTTTGCGTCTGCTTGCCCGAGCGATCCGTCTGCTGGATCAGCTTCGCGTAAAGCGTGTAGTCCGGCGTGGTCAGCTTCTGCTTCTTGCCCGTGGTCATCTCCTCGAGTTCGGCCGCTTCGGCAGCGACCACGGCGCGTTCGCCCAAACCCATCGTGTTCGTCACCGCAACCTTGCCGGTCTGCGTGAGCGCGACGCGGATCTTCTTGATGAGAAGATCGGTGTCGACCGACAGCGTGGTGTTGTTGATCACGCGATCGATCGCGAGAACCGCCGGCTGTTTCGCCGACCGTTCGAGCGCCCCGGAGGAAAGCAGCGAAGCGACGAGCTGATCGGCCGCGTTCGCCCAATCCTGCGAGTTGATGCTGGACGTGTTCAACGTCTCGGGTCCGCGCGAATCAATCGTGCGGGTCTCGGGCGTCGTTTCACATCCGGCGAAAAGAAGCGCAACGGCCGACAACGTGACGGCGGCTGAGAATTTCTGGAATCGTTTTTGGTTCATGGAGACGAAGGACTATTCCTTGAGCTTGAGGTTGAAATCGACGGCGCGCGGCGTGACCGCGACGGTGGAAATCGTCGTCGTCTCGCGCGGCTGCAAGCGGATCTGCTTCCAAGTCTCGTTCGGCGAGTCGACGGCCATGCCGTTTTCATCCACCCACTCGAATTTGTAATTCAGCGTCTTGGTCGAGCGCTTCAGATTCTCGATGGTCGCCTGAACCTTCAACAGGTTGCCGGAGACGGTGGCTTGGTTGACAGAGTTAACCCGCACCATCCCGGCGAGGGAGTTGTCGGTGATCACCCGCCGGTCGGCGACCATGCTCGGCGCAGCGAGCGAATCGGCGCGCGAGACGGTGTTCACAGTGGTGCCGCAGCCGGCCAGGAGCAGCACGGCGGGCACGAGGAGGAGGCTGGATTTCATTTGAGGGCGAATTGTGAGACGTAAAGCGGCGCCGTCGACGACGCGCTCTTCACATAGACGACGTTCACGGATCCCGGTATCAGTTCAATCGTTTGCGTTGCCGCTCCCGCCGTCAGCGTAAGCTGCCGGTCAGCTGGCGTGAGGATGCGTGCGTATTGAAACTCTTTGGGCAGCGTCGTCCACGTGCGGGTGTCAGCGATGTTGGTGGCGGAGTTGATCCCGCCCATCACAAGACCGGCTGCGAGGCCGACCCACATACCGCCGCGATCTTCCGCCACCTTCTGCGCGGCCGCTTGCACGATCGCCTTGGTTGCCGTGGTGATCATCGTCTTGGTGACGATTGACGGCCACTCGTTCTTGAAATCGTTGGCCACGATGCTGTCCATGCTCGCGATCGTCGCGGTGGTGAACGTCTGCCCGCCACAGCCAACGCCAAGCGTGGCAACGTAGTCGTTGTTGAATTCGAGTTTCGGAAACGCAGCTCCGACATAGGCGAGCTTGCTGGTCACGAGGAAGGTCGGGATGTCGACGCGCACCTGACCGCGGGCCGGAGCCGAACCGGTTTCAAAGATCACATAGACCAAACCTTCCGGCTGCTGCCCTTCGGCCACCGCCGAAGCCATCGCGAGGTCATCGCGCAAATAGGGATTATCCGAGACGATCGAGGCGACGCGCTCGAACGAATGCCGGCCGCGCTCCCAGTCCGAACCATTTTCACCGAGCGTGCTGAAGAAGAGTCCATCGAGGAACACGGCGAACGGATTCACGTAGTCGCCGTAAGGCTTCATCGGCGCGAGCGAGGAATCCAACGCCGCTTGCAGCGCCGGACCCGTCTTCGGATCGGCCAGCGCTTTGTCGGAATCGTAGGCGGCATTCTTTCCGTCCTCGGTCTTCGCCTCGCCGGTCTTTGCCTTGGCAACGACTTCCTGCGCTTCCGCGATGCGTTTTTCGTTTTCAGTCACCGCATCGCGCTGGCGCTGGAGCGAGCGGTTAAGCTCGAGACGCACGGCATCGCGCTGGCCCAGCGCCAGCTGATTCAGCGCCTTGTAGGTGTTCATCATCACCTTGTCGTAGGCGCGGCCACGATACGGCAGCGAAGCCTGGCTCGTCAGCGCGGCGCCAACTTCGGATCCGACCTTCAGTTTCGCTTCCTCTTCGTAGCGATTGATCCGCTCTTCGGCCAAATCAAACGCCTCCAGCGAACGGTTGAAATAATACGCATGCACTTCCTCCGGCGTCGGAGCCGCCACCGGCTCCGGCGTCTCGCCCTCTCCCACCGGCGCGGCGGGAGGCGGAGGCGGCGGAGCAACCTGGGACACGTCCGCCAGCGCCGCATTTCGCAGCGCGGCGCCCTGCTCCAAACGCCAGATGATTTCGTCCTTCGAACCTTTGGCCGACTCAGCCTTCTTGTCCGCCGCCGCGACCGCGGCCGCCACGCCGCCCATCCGGCTCGATTGGGTCAAAGCGCTGCTCTGCTGTTGGTAGGTTTGGCAGCCGGCGAGGAAAAGCGCGGCGAAGCTGACAAGCGCGGCGAAGGATTTCGCCGACTTCGGAACGGGAGACGATTTCATGCGTGATTTGGGTTGTTGCTGGAAAGGCTAAGTCCGCGCCCGCGCCTCCGCGCTAAGCACGAAACGCGAAGGATCACTCCTCTTCGTCGGCGACGTCTTCGGCAAGTCGGACAATCGCGCCACGATCGATGCCGGTGTCCTCCATCACGGTCGCCTGGGAATTTTGCGGCGTCACGCGGTTCACCTTCACCTGACCGACGAAAACTTCCTCCATGCTCTTCTCGCCCGTGTCGGGATCCAAGAGTTCGTCGCCGAGCACGAACACATCCCAAACCTGCCCCACCTTGATGCCGGATTGGTCGTTGCGGTTGATCGTCACGACTTGGTCGCGCTTGCCGATAATACGAGCCGGATAAATGAAATCGACTGCGCGCATCGCCAGCTTGTGCGCCAGCTCGCGCGTCGCCTGGTTGATCAGGTCGTCACTCGCCTCGCCGACGCGGTCGACCGTGTTCGCCGAACGATTCTCGGAATCGCGCACGGCCACCTGGATGTTCGCCGTGCCGATCGCGCGCCCCGTGGCGCCTTCCGTGACCTTGGCGATCGCGGAAACCTCGAGCGAACGCGCCATCACCGTCTTCCCGAGCGAAGCGAGTCGGCGCGTTTCCTGGCGATCGTTGAAGCTGTCGACGCGGATCGTGAAAACGTAGTCCGACTTGCTGAAGATGAACGTGCCACCGGTCGCGCCGGCTTCCTCCAGCAACGCATCGGCGTCGGACCGCTCGAGCACGTTGAAACGCCGCGTGTTCACCAGCCGATCGTAGACCTGCGCATCGAGCGCCTGCAGCACGCTCTCGATCGAAAGCGTCACACCTTGATTCGACATGCGCTTTAGCAACGCGTCCGTCGCGGCGATTTTCGTTACAACGATACTCTTGCGCCCGTCCTGCGCTTGAGCGAGAGGCGCCGCCAGGATGGCAGCGGCCAGACCGAGGGAAAACCAGCGGCAAAGTTTCATGGCGATCATCGGAGTGGAAAGATTACAGGCCAAAGATGGAGCGGTTCTGAATCACAATTCCGTCGGTGGTGTTCACGTTCACCTTGAAACCGCTGTTCTGGAGCATTTGTGCCTGGCCTTGGAGGACCTGCACCTGTGCGTCCGTGAGCTTCGCGTCGTTCTTCAGCACATTCATGAACGCCGTGAGCTCCTGCCAACGCGCCAAGCCCGCCGGACTCATCTGCATCGCGACCGTGAGCGTCTGCCCTTCGACCGCATTGATCGTGCGTTCCCACGGCGTGTAACCTTCGCGCGTCAGCCGCAGCTTGCGCAGGCCGGGGCGAACCTGCACCTTGCCCGGAGCCGAGCCCACGGTCACGCCGTCGATTTCAACGCTAACATTCAGCGGCGCGACCGCGAGGCGACCGTCTTGAATCGTGACCGTATTCTCCGGTCCGATACGCACGTCCGGCACGTAGAGATCGGCCGTTTCAACGTTCACGTTGATGGTGACGAAATTCGCTTTGGCGCTCGGCGCCGGAATTCGATTTTGCGCGACCTTCGTCTTCAGCATCGTCGCGAGCTGGGTCGTCGCGTCATCGAGCAAGTCAGCCACGACGGCTTCGATGTCCGGATCGACGAACGCCACCGCCACCTGCGCTTTCGCGGCAACCGACGAACTCCCGCTCCCCGAAGTGCGGAGGGTGTAAACATCGGCGAGAAGATCGGCGCGCTGCGCGTAATTGATCTGCACGCCGGACTTGCGGCGCGTCACCCGCATCTGACCGTCTTCGATCGAGACGCTCTGGCTCGAGTTGCCCGCCGAGTGCAGGGCGATCACGCGGCCTTTCGCGTTGAAAATCGGGCTGCCGCTCGCGCCCCCGGAGGAGCTGAGATTGTGCTGCACGAGCTGCCGCGAATCCGGCGTGCCATGTGAAAGCCACCAGTCCGTATTCGCCGTTACGATACCGGACTGCATCGTCGCCACCGGGCTGCGCGGATCGACGCCACCTCCCTGGACTTCCTCCATGGGAAATCCGAGATAGGCAATGCGATGGCCCGAATCCAATTGCTTCAACTCGTCCATCGTCGCGACCGGCATCCAGGATTGCAGCCCGCCTTGGACTTCCAAGATACCCACGTCGTAACCACCCACCGCCGGCTCGCGGCCATCGGCATTCGCGCCCGGCCCGCCGTAGCGCGGATGTGAAATCGCACGCGTCACCGGATAGCGCAGATCCGGATGCTTGTTGATGACGACATAAACCGGAAGGCCTTTCGCCATGTATTCCTTCACCGGCTCCGTGACGTGACTGTTCGTGGCAAACGCATTCGGTCCAACTCCCCAGGCCGTCGCCATCGGCACCGGACCATTCGGGCCGGCGATCACCACCAGGCCGATCGCCTTCTCGTATTGTTTCGCGAAACGCGCGAGCGCTTCATCCGCATTGGCCGCCTCGGACCCCGGCGCCGCCGCCGGCGTCGACGGATCAGGCGGGACGACTTTGAACCCTTGGTTCGAATGAACCGTGTTCTGCTCGGTCTTCGTTGCCCGCACCACGCCGCCCGTCAACGAACCGCCGCCGTTCGCATCGAAAACATTGTAGGCGAGACGCAGCGTATATTCGTAATTCGCCACCTGCACGCCGTAGGCGTTGATGTTGCGCTTCTGCTTCGTGATTCCCGCAATCGAGGCGGACAGGATGTAATCCGCTCCCATGCTCTCCGCGAGCCGCAGCGCCGACGATTGGTCCTGCAACTGCGCCGAGAGGCGGTCATCCGGGCGGTCCATCGACGCGAGGCTGTTGTCGAACTTGCTCGCGGCTTCGATCACCACGCCGCGGGTCATCAAACTGAAGCCGACGTCCGTCAGCTTCGCCGTCAGCAAATCCTCGAGCACCGGAATCTGCGCGTCGTATTCCGCGCCCGCCCGATTGGTGACGAAGATCGCAGCATTATATATCTGCGGCGTCGTCGCGACGGATCCGTTTTGCGCGAACGCCGCGCTCAGCAGCGCACTTAGAAACAGGAAGCTGACACGTAGAGCTTTCATGGGCTTGAAAAGGAACACGCGATTTCGACTCAACGATGCAAACTTGTCCACGCCGGCGACGCTAGCGCGCCGGCACCCGCTCCAAGGGCACCATCGTCGATCGGCAAAGATTCGTTTGCTGGGGTGGCATGCTGGAGTGGACACAGCGGCCCGAGGTTTATACCCTAGTCCGCCAAGTCAAGGCGAGAGCCCCCACGGATCTACGTATACCTGCGTAGGGCTCTCCCATGCTTGAAGCCTTGCCGCTTCGCACCATGCTCGACCGGCCCCATGAGCGCCTCGTTGATTCTCGCGCTGGATCAAGGCACGACTTCGTCCCGCGCCATCCTCTTCGACCGACAGGGTCGCGCGCGCGCCACCGCCCAGCAGGAATTCGCCCAACACTTCCCTCACCCCGGCTGGGTCGAACACCACCCACGCAATCTCTGGGAAACCACGCGTCGCGTCGCCCTCGCCGCGGTCGCGGAAGCGAATCTCACCCGCCGCGATCTCGCCGCGGTCGGGATCACCAACCAACGCGAAACCACTTTGCTTTGGGAACGCCGCTCCGGCAAACCCCTCGCTCCCGCCATCGTCTGGCAAGACCGCCGCACCGCCAAGCTTTGTGCCGACCTCAAGCGTCGCGACCTCGAACCGCTCTTTCGTCAGCGCACCGGCCTGGTCCTCGATCCTTATTTCTCCGGCACGAAGCTCCGCTGGCTTCTCGACCACGTCCCCGGCGCGCGCCGTCGAGCCGAACGCGGCGAACTCGCTTTCGGCACCGTCGACACCTGGCTCCTTTGGCAGCTCACCGGTGGACGCGTGCACGCGACCGATGTCTCCAACGCCTCCCGCACGCTTCTCCTCGATTTGCGCACCGGTCAGTGGGACGACGAACTGCTCCGCACGCTGCACATCCCGCGCGAAATCCTGCCCGAGATCCGCGCCAGCAGCGAAGTCGTCGGTGAGATCACCTCCGTTCCCGCTCTGCGCGGACTCCCGATCGCCGGCATCGCCGGAGACCAGCAGGCCGCCCTCTTCGGCCAAGCCTGCTTCCGCCCGGGCATGGCGAAAAACACCTACGGCACCGGCTGCTTTCTTCTCCAACACACCGGAACCACACCTGTCGTTTCCCAACATCAACTTCTCACCACCGTCGCCTGGCGCCTCGGTCCGTCCAACCCCCTTGAATACGCCCTCGAGGGCAGCGTCTTCATCGGCGGCGCCGTGGTGCAATGGCTGCGCGACGGTCTCGGGGTGATCGCCCGCTCGTCCGACGTCGAAACACTCGCCGCCCGCGTTCCCGACAATGGCGGCGTCTACTTCGTCCCCGCCTTCGCCGGCCTCGGCGCTCCTCACTGGGATCCCAACGCGCGCGGCGCCCTCCTCGGCCTCACCCGCGGCACCACCGCCGCTCACATCGCCCGCGCCGCCATCGAAAGCATCGCCTTCCAAAGCGCCGATCTCCTCACCGCCATTCAAACCGACACCGGCCAACGTCTCCGCGAGCTCCGCGTCGACGGCGGAGCGACCGTGAACGACGCCTTGCTGCAAGTTCAAAGCGACCTTCTCCGCGTTCCCGTCGTCCGCCCACGCACCACCGAAACCACCGCACTCGGCGCCGCCTACCTCGCCGGTCTCGCCGTCGGCTTCTGGAAAAACCGCGACGAAATCGCTCGTCTCTGGGGCGTCGAGAAGACCTTCCGTCCATCCGTTCCCGCCGCCTCCGTTCAACGTCTCCGCCGCGACTGGTCCCGCGCTGTCGAACGCTCGAAATCCTGGACCTGATCTCGCACACTCTCTTCGCACTCCGGCCCGTCCTCTGTGTCAATACCCTGCTTTTGCGTCATGATTGCTCCGACCCGCTGCCTCCTCGCCTGCCTTCTCGCCGCCTCGCTTCCGGCCTTTGCCGCCGACGAGCCGGATATTGTCATCCAACGCGCCCCGGACACCTCCGACGATTCCGCCGCCCGCGCCGAATCCGAGCGCCTCGCCGCCGAAGTCGCCGACCTCCGCACCAAACTCCAAACGGCCCAGGCCACCATCGACGTCCTTAGCACCAAAAACCAGCAACTCGACTCCACCCTCAACGCTCGCACCGGCGAACTCCGCGACGTCAAAGCCCTCCTCGCCTCCGCCGACACGCGTGTCAAAGAGCTGACCGCCGCCCGCGGCGATGCCATTACGCCCGCCGCCCTTGCCGCCGAAAAAGCGCGCGCCGAGGAAGCCACAAACCGCCTCAACACCCTCGTCGCCGGTGCCGCCCGCCTCCAGGAAGAAAAGACGGCACTCGAATCCCAACTCGCCCAGGCCCGCGAAAGCGAATCCCGCCTCCGCGAACAACTCGCCGCCACCACGCCCGCCAACGATCTTTCCGCCAAGCTCGCCGAGCTCGAATCCCAGCTGGCCGAAACTCGCCGCGCCGAAGCCTTGGTCCGGGCCGAAAACGACGTTCTTCGCGCCGCCTCCAACCAAAACACCCAAAACGCCGCCACCCTCCAAACGCTCCGCCAGGAAAACACGCGCCTTCAGTCCGAACTCACTCAACTCCGCGACTCCGAAAACACGCTGCGCGAACAACTCGCCGCCGCCACACCTGCGAACCCGTCCGAACCTTCCCCGGAAATCGCCGCCAAACTCTCCGATCTCGAAGGCAAACTCTCCACCTCGCTGCGCAGCTACACGCTTCTGCAGCAGGAAAACGACCGTCTGAAAAACGTCTCCGTCGAAACCGAAAAACTGAGCGCCGAACTCGCCGCGCTCCGTGCCGAAAAAGCCGAGCTCGAATCGAAACTCTCCAGCCAACCGCCCCCCGATCTCTCCGCGAAACTCGCCGACGCCGAAAACAAGCTCAACACCACCCTCCGCAGTTTCTCGCAGCTCCAAACCGAAAACGAGCGCCTAAAATCCTCCGCCGCCGAAGTCTCCCGTCTCCAGGCCGAACTCGATTCGCTCCGCGCCGATCACGCGACGCTCGAATCGCGTCTCGCCGAGGCCACCGCAGCTCAGCCCGCCTCCGCGCCTTCCGAAGACCTCACGCGCCGGCTCGCCAACACCGAAGATCGGCTCGCCACCGTTCTGCGGAGCTACTCGCAGCTCCAGGTCGAAAACGACCGCCTGAAAAACGACGCCGCCCGCACCGCCGAATCCGCTCACGCATCCGCCGAGCGCTCCGCCTCCGACACCGCCGCCCAGATGTCCGCGCTCTACGACGAACTGCGCCAAACCAAAGCCCAGCTCACGTCCATTTCCGCCGAAAACGCCCAGCTCAGAACTCGTGTCGCCCTCGCCGGTCCGCCCCCCGGCTCCACCCTCGCCACCCCCACCCGCCCCGGCTTCGCCCGTCCTAAAACTCCGGATACGCTCGCTCCCGTCGAAACACCCAACGCCGCTCCCCGCCAGCACACCGTCGTCCTCGGCGACACCCTCGCCAAAATCTCCCGCCAATACTACGGCACCCCGGGCCGCTGGGACGAAATCCTCGAAGCCAATCGCGACGTCGTCCAAAACGAAAACGCTCTCACTGTCGGCACCACGCTCCGGATTCCCTGACGTCGGGTGACTGCGCGCTGCCCCCGCCGCGCCATCACAACATCCCGATCACGACCGCCAGCGACACCACCGACGTCAGCACGCTCAACACGATCGCGCCCGACGCGATCCCCTCGTCGCCTTTCAATTCCACGGCGACCGCATACGAGATGATCGCTGTCGGCGTCGCCATGAAGATCATCACCATCTTCAGCTCGAGCTCGCCCAACCCCATCGCGCGTCCCACCGCCCAGCCCGCCAGCGGCGACACCATCGTCTTCAACACCGCGGCTCCCCACGCCGCTCGCCCGCCGACGTGCTCCCCGATGGATGCCAGCGAGCCACCGACGCCGAGCAGCCCCAACGGCAGCGCCATCTCTCCCAGCGCCAGCATCGCCGTGTCCACCGCTGCCGGCAGCGTCCATCCCATCAGCGCAAAACCGATTCCCGCTACCGTCGCGACCAACGGCGGCGTCGATAACAGCTGCTTCACGAAAGGCGCCACCATCCCCCAACCCAATTTGTGCTGACTCAACAACAGCACGACCACGCCCACCAGATTGTAAGCCACCATCATCGGCGCCACGACCACCACCGCCGCCGCCTTCGCCGACACGCCTCCGGGCAGCACCGCGTCCGGCATCACATAAATCACCGGCAATCCCACGAACGCGAGATTCCCGCGAAACGCCCCCTGCACAAACGTGCCCGCCGACGCTCCCGGCACGCGCAACATCCGCGCCACCACATACGCCACCGCTATCACCACGACGCTCGCGATCGCCATCGCCGCCAACATTTTCTCCGCTCCCGTCGCTTCGTGAAACGACCGCGTCAGCTGCGTGAACAACAGCGCCGGCAACCCCAGCCAATACGTCACGCGATTTGCCTCTTTCAAAAACCCCGCCGACACCAAGCCGCTGCGCTGCAACCACACCCCCACCGCAATCAGCAAAAAAACCGGCGCCAATGTGTTCAGCACAACCACGCTCCGCACCATCGCGCCCGCCCCGCCCCCCGTCCACGCGAATTTCGCTACGCCCACCCCAACCCAATCTTTCTCTTTCCTCTTTCTCTT
>JAEWBF010000006.1 GCA_023391285.1 Verrucomicrobiota bacterium | reverse complement strand
GACGCGGCGTTGTTGAAGACAATTTCAGGTGGAGTTTATACGGCGCACGTGGCATCGGGAGGAGCGGCGGGGGTGGCGTTGGTGGAGGCGTATGATGCGGATGGCGGCGGGAGCAGTCGGTTGATGGCGTTGTCGACGCGCACGGTGGCCGGAGCGGGCGATGCGACGTTGATTGCGGGATTTGTATTGGAGGGGAATGGACCGAAGACGGTGTTGATTCGAGGGCTCGGGCCGGAGCTGGCGTTGCGCGGGGTGCAGGGGGTGTTGGCGGATCCGAAGATCACGGTGTATCGCGGGTCGAATGTGGTGGGGAGCAATGACGATTGGGGTGGGAGTGCGGAGTTGAAGGAGGCGTTTTCCGCGGTGGGTGCGGAGCAACTGGCGAGTAATACGAGCAAGGATGCGGCGATGTTGGTGACGCTGGATCCTGGGGCTTATACGGTGCATGTGACCGGTGCGGCGGGGACGACGGGGGTGGCGTTGGTGGAGATCTTCGATGTGCCGTGAGAAGAGGTGAAGCGGCCCGTGGGGATCTTTGATCAGATCGCGCTAACGATTCGTATGAGATAGGGTAAACGGTGCAGGTGGTTGATCGCGTGGCGGAGCCTGGCGTATGGGAGTCGGCCTGATTTGTGTTTAAGGGGATCCGGTTGGTCGCTGTAAAGGGGTGCCGATTTACCTAGGTAAGGCGCCGGGAGCGGCTGCCTTTGGGCGGGGCTTTGATCGAGCGGCGGGGGCGCTCTGAGTGGACTTTATATCCAGGCGCAATATCACCGCGAACCAGTGCCGGGATGTGATATCCGGGCGGTATTGCGAGCCTTTGCTTCCACCTCACAGAAATTATGAAAACATATATCCGTCTTCTGTTCACCGCGTCCGTCGCGCTTCTCTTGTTTCTTCCTGCGTCGGTCTTAGGTGCTCAGCCTGCAGTGCAAACAACCGCCGCGCAGCCAGCCTGGAAATGGAATGATCTCGTCAACCGCCCGGAGCGCTGGGCGCCCATGGCGAGTCTGCGGCAAGAAGTTGCGTTTAGCGATGGCACGAAGTTCGTGGCGGGAACGAAGGTTCGGGTGACAAAAGTCATGCCGCGGCAGGTGGAGGTGCTCTTGCCAGATGGTTCGGCCGCGCAGTTGGATGCCGATTCGACCGACTTGTTGGCGGCGGCCAATCAGCATTGGGCGACGCTCACGCCGGAGCAGCGAGCGGTCGATCTCGCGGCGATTCGGAAGGACCGGACGTTGTTGCCACCGATGGTTACGGTTTACGTGCCGTTGAAGTTCCCGAAAGGGCAGCTGCAGCCCGGAGCCGAACTGTCGGCGGCGGATATTGTGAATCAAGATTTGCATGTGTGGAGCGCTGCGCACGCGCAGATGATGGCGGTGGCGCCGATGGAGACGGACCTGTTCGTTCGCGCGCGGGCTTTGGCGGCGTTGCCGAAGGAAGAGCGGGTGAAAGCGCCGTGGCTGACCAATTACACGGAGGCGCTGGGCAAGGCGAAGACGGAGGATCGGAAGGTGTTTTTGTTTTTCACCGGTTCGGACTGGTGTGGCTGGTGCATGCGGCTGGAGCGGGAAGTTCTGCGCATGCCGGAGTTCACGGATTTCGCGGCGGAGAATATGGTTTTAGTAAAGCTGGACTTCCCCAGGCGGACGCGGCTGCCGGCGGCGGAGGCGGCGCAAAACCAGCGGCTCGCCAAGGAGTATGGGGTTCGTGGATACCCCACGGTGGTGGTGCTCGATTCGAACGGGAAGCGGGTGGGGGAAATGGGTTATCAAGAGGGCGGTCCGGGTCCGTTTATCGAGCAGATCCGATCGATGTAGATGAGCGGAGCATCGATCATCCGCAGGCAGAATCGCCCTCACCGGGCTTTTTAAGCCTTCAGCGTGGGCTCTGCCAGAGCTCACCCGTTACGCTCCGGCGACTGTAAAGTCGGAAGTAGCGGGAAGTGCTTTCGAACGTGTCAGATTTGATTGATGCGAATCTGGGGCGTGGTCAGTTTCCGAGCCATGGGTCCAGTGAGGAAAGCTTTCGCGCAAGCGGAAGTCTCGACAGGCGGCGGCGGGCGCTAAACGACGTGTGCCGTCTCATCACTGTTTTCCTTTGGTCGATCGGCGCAGGGGCGACGGCGATGGCTTATAGCCTGAAGACGGATGCGAGCGGTATCTATGTCGTGAAGTGGCGGTCGAGTCCGGTGACGATGCAGGTGAAGCTATCGGGGACGGCGAATCTGTCAGATGGGAGCAGTTTCCGCAGCAGCGTGGTGGCGGCGATGGAGGCGTGGAACGCGCAGCTCGGCACGGTGAAGTTGTCGGCACAATCGATGAACCCGAGCGGCTATGTGACGGGGAACGGTGTTAACGAAGTGGTGATGGATTCGTCGGTGAGCGGTCAGGCGTTTTCGCCGGGGATGTTGGCAGTGACGTTGAGCTACACTTCGGGCAACGGTTTCGGTGAGACGGATATTGTTTTTAACACCAGCGGAGTCTCATGGGATTCCTATCGCGGATCGCGGCCGCGAGCGGGGAAGGAAGATATTCGGCGCGTGGCGATTCACGAGTTAGGTCATGCGCTGGGGTTGGATCATCCCGACGACGCGGGGCAGAGTGTGACGGCGGTGATGAATAGCACGGTGAGCAACATCGATGCGTTGACGTCGGATGATATCGCGGGTGGTCAGCGATTGTATGGCGCGCCGGGATTTGTGCCGGCGAACGATGCGTTCGCGAGTGCGAGCGCCATTTCGTTCACGGGTGAGAGTTATCAGACGACGGGAACCAACATCGCGGCGAGCCGGCAGGCGGGAGAGCCAGCGCATCAAGGTGTGCCGGCGGGGCATTCGGTGTGGTGGAAGTGGACGGCGTCGGCGAGAGGCGAGGTGACGATCACTACGTTCGGGAGCGATTTCGACACGGTGCTGGCGGTTTACACGGGCGCGTCGGTGTCGGCCTTGACGCTGGTGGAGTCGAACGATGACGAGGAGACGCCGGAGCAGAATCCGACATCGCAGCGGAAGCGGACGAGCCGGGTGATGTTCGATGCGGAGTCGGGGGTGACGTATTGGATTGCGGTAGACGGTTGGGGAGATGCGGACGAAGGCGAAACGGGCTATACGGGGAGGATCACGTTGAATGTGGAGTTTGGCGCGCGGTCAGCGCCGACGTTTTCGACGCAGCCAACGGATCAGACGGTGACGGCGGGCTACTCGGCGACGTTTACGGCGGTGCCATCGGGAGTGCCGTATCCCACGTTGCAGTGGCAGCGGCGACCGGCGGCCGGCGGAGCGTGGCAGGACTTGCCGGCGGAGAAGCCGTATATCTTTTCAAACGAGCAATCGCTTGTCGTCTTCACGACGTATGCCATGAACGGCGATCAGTTTCGATGTGTGGCGACGACGCGATTTGGGACGGCGGTGTCGGCCGTGGCGACATTGCGCGTGGAGCCTCGGCCGCTGCCGGTGATTACGGAGCAGCCGCGGGACGTGGTGGGCTTCGTGGGTTATCCGGCATTCCTTCATTTGCTCGCAACGGAGGCGTGGTCGTATCGGTGGTTCAAGGACGGCGAACTTGTCGTGGGGACGGACGAGCAGAGTTCGGCCTTGAGTTTGAACCCGGCGCGGCTTGCGGACAGCGGTCGCTATCGCGCGGAGGTGACGAATCCGGGCGGAGCGGTGCTTTCGGATACGGTAACCGTTAAGATTGTGGCGGTGACGCCGGTTCGATCTGTGCACGCGACGGAGCATGGAGCGATGTTGTTGCGGGAGGACGGATCGCGGTGGTTGGTGGGGGACTTTTCATCGATCCCGCGTCCGCTGGTGCGACCGGGCGAAGATGCCTTGATCGCCGCGGCGGCGAGCCAGGAGCATGACCTTGCCGTGATAAGCGATGGCACGCTCTGGTATTGGCGAGGAGGGCCGATGCAGGTGGCCACGGATGTGGTGAAGGTGGCGGCGGGGAAGGGAGTCAGTTTCTATATCAAGAAAGACGGAACGTTGTGGGGGTTTTCCACGGATTCCTCGTTTCCGCTGGGCGATGGCACGCCGACGAGTCACGTGCTAATCGCCGAATCGGTGCAATCGGTTTCGACGACGTATGGATTCGCGGTGTTCATCAAGGTCGATGGGAGTTTGTGGGGATTTGGTTCGAACTACTACGGCCAGCTTGGCGATGGCACGTTTGGTGGAACGCGTCAGACGCCGGTGAAGATCGCAGACGACGTGGTGGCGGCTCATGCGGGGCGGAGTTGCACGCTGTTTGTGAGGCGAGATGGAAGCGCGTGGACGGTGGGGCGAAACGCGCAAGGGCAGCTTGGCGATGGCACGCGGATCGACCGCGCCACGCCCGTTCGCGTGCTGGAGGATGTCGCGAGTGTGGCGGCAGGAGAGGAGCATACGCTTTTCCTGAAGAAGGATGGGACGTTGTGGGCGTCGGGGTGGGTGGCCGTGCAATTTGGGTTTGGTTTGGGCGAGATACGATCGACGCCGGTGAAGGTGGGCTCGGGCGTCGTGCAGATGTCGGCCGGACCTTATTGTAGTTACTATGTGAAAGCGGACGGCACGGTGTGGGCGACAGGCGAAAACCTAAGTGGGCAATTGGGGCTCGGCGTGATCAGCGACTACGAAGCGACACCGCAGTTGATGTTGAACACGGGACATCAAAGAGAGGCGCCAATCGCCATCGAACAACGGCCTCCAATCAGAGAAGGAACGCCGATCGGAGATTGGCATTTCGGCGCGCGGTCGGTGGTGGGAGGGACTTTCACGTTCAGTCCGGCTCCGGGCACGGTCCTGCCGCGAGGAACGCACACGGTGACCGCGACGTTCACCCCGCACGACAGTTTCACGTATCGCGTGACGACGATTCAGACCACCCTGACGGTAACCGATGGGAGTGGACGTATTCAGCCTTCGATTACATGGAACGATCCGGCGCCGATGGCGGCGGGAGAGAGTCTCAGTGGAACGCAGCTCAACGCGGTGGCGTCGGTGCCGGGGACATTCAGCTACAGTCCGGATTTATGGACGAAGTTGAGAGCTGGCACGCACACGCTCACGGTGACGTTCACGCCGGCGGATTCGACGGCATATACGACGGCGACGAAGCAGGTGGCGGTTAAAGTGGAGGGGCAGAGCGATACGCGATTGGTGGCGTTGTCGGCGCGGTGCCGGGCGGGAGGCGGGGATCAGACGTTGATCATGGGATTTGTGGTGGACGGGGCCAAGCAGGTGTTGGTGCAAGGCGTGGGGCCGGGGATTGCGAGCAGTGTGCCGACGGCGATCGCGGATCCGCAGTTGAAGCTGTATCGATGGGGCGGAGGGGCGTGGACGCAGGTCGCGGAGAATAACGATTGGGTGAGCGGTGCGGAGATTTTGGATGCGCGAGGAAGACTCGGTGCGTCGGCGATGGCGCAAGGGTCGAAGGATGCGGCGTTGTTGAAGGATTTGGACGCGGGCGTTTATACCGCGCATGTGGCGTCCGGTGGGGCGGCGGGCGTGGCGTTGGTGGAAGCGTATGATGCGGACGCGGGCGGCGGGAGCCGGTTGATGGCGTTGTCGACGCGAACGGTGGCGGGGGCGGGAGACGATACGTTGATCGTGGGGATGGTGCTGGAAGGGCCGGGGCCGAAGACGGTGTTGGTGCGTGGGCTGGGGCCGACGCTGGCGACGCGGGATGGCGTGTCGGGAGTGTTGAGCGATCCGAGGTTGAAACTGTTTCGGATGGCCGGCGGAAGTTCGACGCTGATTGGCGAGAACGACGACTGGGGTGGGACGGCGGAAATGAAGGAGGTGTTTGCGGGGATCGGGGCGGGACCGATTGCGTCGGATGCGAGCAAGGATGCGGCGATGTTGGTGACGCTGGAGCCGGGGGTTTATACGGTGCACGTGACGGGGGCGGCGGGGACGACGGGGGTGGCGTTGGTGGAGATTTTCGATGTGGAGTGAGCGGGCGGGGAGAGGGCGGGTCGGGGACTCGCCTGACGTGATTCTACAGTTAGTATCGCGGGGTGTATGGCGGGCGGGGCGGGTGGACATAGGGTGCGCGCACGTTTCCTGCGCGTGTGCTGCACCCCGTCTATCGTTGGCATACAGCGTCGGAAAAATCCCCTCTTCGATCATGCACAGATTTCAACGGATGCTTGGACTTGCGGTGTTTTTCGTGGGCGCGGGCGCGGCGGCTGTGGCGCAGCCGCTGGCGGCGGGGCAGCCGAAATTTCTTGGCGGCATCTACAGCGACGCGCAGCGGGTGAATCTGACCCAGTATTTCAATCAGGTGACGCCGGAGAATGCGGGCAAGTGGGGGAGCGTGGAAGGCACGCGAGATGTCATGAACGACACCGAGCTGCGCGCCTCCTATAATTTAGCGAAGGCCAACGGGCTGCCTTTCCGCTTCCACGTGTTGGTGTGGGGCAGCCAACAACCGGCGTGGATGGATTCGCTGACGGCGACGGAGCAGTTGGCGGAGATTGAAGAATGGTTCGATTGGGTCGCGGCGAATTATGGAGATGTCGAATACCTGGAAGTGGTGAATGAGCCGATCAACCAGCCGCCGGACCGAGCGGGGCGGGGGAACTACATCAATGCGTTGGGAGGCGCGGGCGCGACGGGATGGGACTGGATCATCAAGGCGTTCGAGATGGCGCGGGCGAGATTTCCGGCGTCGACGAAGCTGATGTTGAACGAATACAGCGTGACGACGGAGACGTGGCGGATGAACGAATATATCAAGATCGTGAATCTGCTGAAGGAGCGCGGGTTGATCGACGCGGTGGGAGTGCAGGGGCATTCGTTTTCGCACGATCCGGCTTACACGACTCCGGCGAGCACGAGGGCGAATCTCGACCTGCTCGCGGCAACGGGCGTGCCGATCATGGTGACGGAGTTCGATATCGACGGGCCGACGGATCAGGCGCAGCTCACGCGTTATCAGAGTTATTTTCCCGTATTCTGGGAGCATGAGGCAGTGATCGGCGTGACGCTATGGGGTTATCGGCCGGGGTTGTGGCGGCCGACGGCGAATCTGGTGAATGCGGACGGGAGCGAGCGACCGGCAATGGCGTGGTTACGCGAGTATTTGAAGGTGGATGTGCCGGTGGTAACGCCGGGTCAGAGTTTCAGCGTGGTGCAAGGATGGGCGAATGGGCGTGCGGTGGGCACGGTGCGATCGACCGGAGGTGCGCCCGGTGCGACGGCGTGGAGTATCGTGGGCGGATCGGGAGCGTCGGTGTTTGCGATCAACGCGTCGACCGGGCAGCTGACGTTGTCGAATGCGGGGGCGCTGAATGCGTCGGCGACGCCGAGCTACACGTTGAATGTGCGCGTGAGCGACGGGACGAACACGAGCGAGACGGCGACGGTCACGGTGAAGGTGTTGCCGGAAGGATCGGCGACGACGCGGCTGGTGGCGCTGGCGGCGCGCGCGGCGGCGGGCAGCGGAGATCAGACGTTGATCATGGGGTTTGTGGTGGATGGAGCGAAGGAGTTGCTCGTGCAAGGCGTGGGGCCGGGGATTGCGGCGACTGTGCCGACCGCGCTCACGGATCCGCGGCTGGAGCTTTATCGGTATCAGTCGCAGAGCGCTTCGTTTAGCAAAGAGGCTGAGAACAACGACTGGGTGAATTCGGCACCGATTCTCGAGGCGCGTGCGCGTTTGGGGGCGTCGGCGCTGACGGTCGGATCGAAAGATGCGGCGCTCTTGCAGGAAGTGTCGGGCGGCGTTTACACGGCGCACGTGACGAGTGGCGGGGCGGCGGGCGTGGCGCTGGTCGAGGCGTATGATGCGGACGTGGGCGGCAGCAGTCGGTTGATGGCGCTGTCGACGCGCACGGTGGCGGGAGCGGGCGATGCGACGTTGATTGCGGGTTTTGTGTTGGACGGAAGCGGGCCAAAGACGGTGTTGATTCGCGGGCTCGGGCCGGAGTTGGCCTTGCGCGGCGTGCAAGGTGTTTTGGCCGATCCGAAGATCACGGTGTATCGCGGTTCGAACGTGGTGGAAACGAACGACGATTGGGGTGGGACGCAGGCGTTGAAGACGGCGTTCACGTCAGTCGGTGCGCAACAGCTGGCGAGCGATGCGAGCAAGGATGCGGCGTTGCTCGTGACGTTGGAGCCGGGCGCTTACACCGTGCATGTGACGGGCGCGGCGGGAACGACGGGGGTGGCGCTGGTGGAGATTTTTGACGTGCCGTGAGCGGCGGCGCGGGCGGGAGGGAGGTTGCGCGGTGGGGGCACCGCGCCTCCATCGGCGGGGGAGCTGTTTAGGCGATCAAGCCGGTGGCGATGAGGAGGGCGATGAGGATGCCCATGAGGCTTTCGCCGGCGATGAGGCCGGAGGCGACGGGGACGACGGTTTTCTCGGCGAGCGCGGGTTTTTGGCGGCGAAGCCATTCGGCGATGGCGGAGCCGAGGAACATGGCGATGGCGTTCGAGCCGGGGATCACCATGGCAATGCCGAGGCCGGACGCGGACGGAATGTAAGCGCGGAGTTTTTGCGGGGAGAATTTTTCCAGGAGCGCAAGGGCGACGCCGAGAACGAGGCCGATCAGGATGGCGGTGCGCGCGGTGGGGTGGAGCGCGCCGATGCCGTCGGAGAACGCTTTTGAGACGCCGGCCCAAACAACGCAGGAAGGTGCGGGCCAGTCTTCGCCGCCGAGCACGGAAGCGTCGGGAATAATGAGGTTGAAGGCGGGGACGACGATGAGCGCGCCGGCGATGACGCCGAAGAGTTGGGCGTAGAATTGGTGGCGCGGTTTGGCGCCGAGGAGCCAGCCGGTTTTGAGCGTGGTGAGGAGATCGGCAGAGTGGAGGCCGACGCCGCCGGTGACGTTGGCGGACATGATGTTGCCGGTGAGATTTCCCGGGGTGATGACGCCGTAGATAAGTTGCGTGACGGGACCGAGGGCCTTGGTGGGCGTGACGTCGGTTTCGCCGGTGACGCGGGCAGCGACGAAGCCCATGACGACGGCGAGCGGGATGGCGACGAGACCGGCCCAGAGCGGGATTTGGAAAAGCCAGACCATGAGCGCGACGACGAACGGCGAGAGGAGCGCGAAGCCGGCGGGGAACCACCATTCGGGACATTCGATGGTGGCGAGGGTGGGCGCGGTGGTGGCGGGTGTTGTAGTGCTGGGACGGTTACGTCGGAAGATGCGGGCGAGTCCGCTGAACGAGCGCGCGATGCTGCGGTAATCGAGCGCGAACGAGGTGAGACCGGATGCGACGAGGATGGCGGCGCCGGGCCAGAGGGACCAGGCGACGATTTCCTTGTAGCTGACGGTGGAGATGATGCCGCGTTCGAGAAGCGAGGGAGCGAGGACGGCGTAGGTGAGGATGCCGCCGAGGAGGAGGGACCAGCCGGTGCGGAAACTCATGAGTGCGCCCCCGCCGAGGAGGACGACTTCGGCTTTGAGCGCGAGGGTCCAATCGGCGAGCGCGCGGCCGGCGAGCGTGACGGGAAGGCCGATCGTGCCGGGAATGAAATGCCACGCATCGCGGAGCCACGTGAACACGGCGCCGAAGGCGGCGGACCAGCCGAGCCAGGCGGCTTTGCTGCGGCCGGCGCCGGCGGCGGCTTCGTGAATGGAGCGGATGGTTTCGGCGGTGGCGGTGCCGGTGGGGAAAGCGAGGTCTTCGTGGTTGATGAGTTGGCGCTTGATCGGGATGGCGGCGAAGACGCCGAGCGCGGCGATGAGGGCGAACCACGCGATCATCGGGAGCGGTTCGGGGCGGAGGGTGGTGACCATGAGCAGCGCGCCGAAGGCGGCCATGTTGCCACCGCCGGTCATGTAGCCGGCGCCGGAAGCGACGGTGGTGAGGGCGTTGTTTTCGAGCGGGCCGAGCGGGCGGCGGACGAGGCGGAGGCGTTCGAGGAGTTGGAATGTCCCAAAAGCAAGGATACACGCGGTGAGCGTGACGCCCATGCTCCAGCCGGTTTTGAAGAAGACGTAGAGGTTGGAGAGACACATCGCGGCGCCGATGAGCATGCCGATGAGGACGGCGCGCGCGGTGAGGTTGGCGGCGTGGGGTTGGTAGGTGTGCGCGAGCCAGGCGGCTTCGCGGGGGGAGAGCGCGGGCGTGTGCGACGCGGCGGGAGAGTGGGGAGAGGCGGACATCGAAGAGAAGGCGGGAGAAAAGCGCGGTGAGGGCACCGCGCCTCCATTGGAGCACAGGTGAGGAAAAACGATTTCGCGGATTGAACCGGAGTTATGACACGGAATACTGCGCGGCCAACAACTCCTGTTTTTATGGCGTCTTCTTCCGCTCCCCGGTTCGAACCGTTCATCGCTCCGCAGACCGTGATGCGGGAGTTTACCGTGAGGGCGGTGCTGACGGGCGCGGTGCTCGGGTTGGTGTTCGGAGCGTCGTCGCTTTATCTCGTGTTGAAGGTGGGGCTGACGGTGTCGGCTTCGATTCCGGTGGCGGTGATCTCGCTCGCGATGTTTCGGGCGTTGTCGAAGACGGGGTTGCGCGACGCGACGATTCTGGAAAACAACATCACGCAGACGGCGGGATCAGCGGGGGAGTCGCTGGCGTTTGGCATCGGCGTGACGATGCCGGCGATCTTGATTCTCGGATTCGATTTGGAACTAACGCGGGTGATGCTCGTGGCGGTGTTGGGCGGGTTGTTGGGGATCTTGATGATGATCCCGTTGCGGCGCGCGCTGATCGTGAAGGAGCACGGTAAGTTGAAGTATCCGGAAGGGACGGCGTGTGCGGCGGTGTTGCGGGCGGGCGCGAATGCGGAGGATCGGGCGATGGCCTCGCCGAAAGCGCAGGCGGAAATGCGTGAGGCGGAGGCGGCGGGATTGGGGAAATCGTTGGGCGCGCGGATCGTGTTTACGGGTTTTGGAATCGGGCTCGCTTACAAGACGCTGAACGTGGCGTTCAAATTGTGGCGCGATATTCCGGAGAAAGTGTTTGGGGCGCCGTTGAAGGCGGGATCGGTTTCGGCGGAGGTGTCGCCGGAGTTGTTGGGAGTGGGGTATGTGATTGGGCCGCGGATCGGCGGGCTGATGGCGGGCGGAGGCGTGCTGTCGTTTTTGGTGCTGATCCCGATGATCAAGTTTTTCGGCGAGACGATGCCGGGGGTGATCGCGCCGGGGACGATGCCGATTTCGCAGATGGGGCATCGGGATATTTATAGCGCGTATGTGCTTTATATCGGCGCGGGCGCGGTGGCGGCGGGTGGCGTGATCAGTTTGATTCAATCGCTGCCGACGATTTGGGCGGGGATGCGCGGTGGATTGGCGGGATTGCGGGCGGGGCGGGCGAATGGTGCGCCGGTGACGTCGGCGGTTCGGGCGACGGCGGACAGCGAAGTGCCGCGGACGGATCGGGATTTGTCGCTGAAGTTTGTGGGGATCGGCGTGGTGGTGTTGCTGGCGGTGATCATGATGGCGCCGTCGCTGCATATGAACATCGTGGGCGCGCTGTTGATTGTGTTGTTGGGATTTTTGTTCGTGACGGTGTCGTCGCGGTTGACGGGTGAGATCGGGTCGACGTCGAACCCGATTTCCGGGATGACGATCGCGACGCTGTTGTTCACGTGCCTGGTGTTTCTCTTGGTCGGGTGGACGGGCGGGATGTATTACGTGACGGCGTTGTCGGTGGGCGCGATCGTGTGCATCGCGTCTTCGAATGGCGGGACGACGTCGCAGGACCTGAAGACGGGATTCTTGATCGGAGCGACGCCGAAGTATCAGCAGTATGCGATCATGGTCGGCGCGTTGGTGTCGGCGGTCGCGCTCGGGCCGGTGTTGATGGTGTTGAACGAGACGGCGACGGTGTATGTGCCGGCGGCGCAGGTGGCGCCGGGATTGCGCGTGGAGGGGGCGGCGATGGGTGAGGAGCGGGAAAGTTTGAAAGGGCCGCAGGCGCGCGACGATGCGGGAAGTTATCGCGTGTGGCACAAGACGGATCTCGCGGGCGGCCCGGCGGGGAAGTATTTGGTGAACGACGCGGGTGAGGCGGTGTGGCTAGTGGATCCGGGTATCAACGGCGTGCATGAGACGCGGCCGGATGGATCGACGGTGCGGAAGTTTGCGGCGCCGAAAGCGACGCTGGTTTCCTATATCATCAAAGGGATTTTGGACCAGCAGCTGCCGTGGGCGCTGGTGTTGTTGGGCGTGATGATTGCGGTGACGCTGCAGATGTCGTTTGTGCCGGCGCTGGCGTTTGCGGTGGGCGTGTATCTGCCGCTGTTTGCGTCAATGCCGATTTTCATTGGCGGCATGATTCGCTGGGCGGTGGATCGCAAGACGCGGAAGCAGGCGTCGCACGCGAATCTGACGGAGGAGCAGTTCAACGCGGAGAGCGACAAGTCTCCGGGGGTGTTGTTGGCGTCGGGTTACATCGCGGGTGGTGCGATCGCGGGAATCGTGATCGCGATTCTGGGCGGGGTGTTGACGGATTTCGATCGCGCGGTGACGGAGTGGTCGGCGGCGAACAATCCGTTTTTCAACGGGCCGAATGCGAATTGGCTGTCGTTGGTGCCGTTCGCGGTGTTGGGCGGGTTCCTCTATTTGGTGGCGCGGGAGAAGTTGATGAAACCGAAGGGGTGAGGCGGGGGAGCGCGAGCGAAGGAGCGCGAGGGAGGTCGCGGCCTACGAGGCGAGGGTTACTCTTCGCCGTCGAAGTAGTCGATTGGCTCGGGGCGGAAAAACAGGCGCGGGGAGCGAAGGCCCCACTTGTTCGAGTCGGGGTAGTGCCAGTAGTCGGCGGGCGGATTGTCGGCGATGGAGAGGTAGAGGAGATCGGTGTCGCCCGCGTTGGAGAAGGCGTGGGCTTCGCCGGGAGGATGAATGACGGCGTCGCCGGCGGAGAGGAGTTGAGTTTCGTCGCCGGCGCGCACGCGGGCGGTGCCGTGGAGGAAGAGGTAGAATTCCCATTGGGCGGCGTGCGAGTGGAAGGGGCAGGGAGATCCGCCGGGTGCGATTTTGCCGAGTTCGACCTCGAACGGGTGACCGCCAAGACCGGTGGGCGTGTTGCGTTTCGCGCCGAGCGCGATGGAGAGCTCCTTGAAGGAGCCGCTGAATTTGCGTTTCGGTGAGTGCCAGGCGTCCCACGTGAGGTCGTCGATGTGAAGTTTGCGCGCGGCGAACGGAGTGAGGACGGCGGCGGCGGGGGCGGGGCCCATGCGGTTGGGGGTGGCGTCGGACGGAAGGGTGTCTTCGCCGTCGAGGTAGTGGGTTTCGTGGGCGCGGAAGAAGATGCCGGGAGGGCGAAGCGCGTATTTGTCGGAATCGGGGTAATGGCAGCTGTCCAAGGGCGGATTGTCGGCGATGATGATCACCTCGAGATCGGTGGCGCCGGTGTTGGTGAGTTGGTGGGCGGCGCCGGGCGGGTGGATGAAGCAGTCGCCGGCTCGGACGGTGAAGGTGCCGTCGGGCGTGCGCGCGGAACCGGCGCCGCTTTGGATGAAGAAGAACTCCCATTGAGCGAAATGGGCGTGATACGGGCAGATTGCAGCGCCCGGCGGGAGGCGGCGAAGTTGAACGTCGAATGGGTGGGCGCCGGCCCATGTCCCACCATTTCGGATACCGCCAAGCGCGAGGGAAACGTTGCGGGAGAACGAGTGGAATTTGCCGGTGGGCGAGCGGGATTCTTCTTCAGCGATCGAGGAGAGGCGGATGTGGTTCATGGGGAGCGGGGAGCAGGCGAAAGCGTGTGATGCAACGGGTTGAAACCGCTGTCGTTTGACGGTGGCGCGTGGCGCGGCATCGTAGCGGCACGCATGCGATTCTCGGTCGTAAAACAGATCTCATTCATGCTGGAGAATCACCCGGGTGCGTTGCATCGCGCGGCGGCGGAGCTGGCGCGGAGCGGTGTGAACATCCACGGCATCTCGGTGCTGGACAAGCCGGATGTGGGTGTGGTGCGGCTGCACACGAGCGATCCGTTGAAGGCGAAGACGGTGCTCGATCTGATTGGGCTGAAACCGACGGAGACGGACGTGATTGAAATCGAGCTGCCGAATCAGCCGGGAAA
This sequence comes from Verrucomicrobiota bacterium, assembly GCA_023391285.1. GTDB lineage: Bacteria > Verrucomicrobiota > Verrucomicrobiia > Opitutales > Opitutaceae > Opitutus. The sequence continues at coordinate 3,764 of JAEWBF010000006.1, read as the reverse complement.
ACTGGCGGACGTGTGCCGGGCCCTGACGTTGGCGGAGGTGAACGTGGATTACGCGTATGGCTCGGGGAGTGACGCGGAGCAGCGGATGAAATTTGTGCTGAAAGCGTCGCCGTTGAAGGAGGCGAAGCGGGTGTTGGAGGAGATTGTGGAGGAGTGAGGGACTGGCGCAGCGGGGGTGGGACGGCGGGGTCGGGGAGACCCCGCCCTACACGGCGACCACGGGGTTGGTGAGGGTGCCGATCGATTCGATGTCGATGCTGACGGTGTCGCCGGCTTTGAGCCAGACAGGAGGTTTGCGGGCGAAGCCGACGCCGTGCGGGGTGCCGGTGAGAATGACGGTGCCGGGGAGGAGGGTTTTGTCAGTGCTGAGGAATTCGATCAACGCGGGCACATCGAAGACCATGTCGTCGGTGTTCCAGTCTTGCATGGTTTCGCCGTTGAGGAGCGTGCGGATGCGGAGGGCGTTGGGATTCGGTATTTGATCTTTGGTGACGAGCACCGGACCGAGCGGGCAGAACGTGTCGAAGCTTTTGGCCTGGCACCATTGGCCCCCGCCGAGGTCGCGTTGCCAGTCGCGCGCGGAGACGTCGTTGGCGCAGGTGTAGCCGAGAACGTAGTCGAGGGCGTGGGCGCGGGAGACGTTTTTGCAGCGTTGGCCGATGACGACGGCGAGTTCGCACTCGTAGTCGACCTTGGTGCTGGAGCGCGGAAGTTCGATGGGGTCGCCGGGATTTTGGACGGACGAGGTGGCCTTGATGAAGAGGACGGGGCGTTCGGGGGCGTCCTTGCCGCCTTCGGCGGCGTGACGGCGGTAGTTGAGGCCGATGGCGAGGATGTTGGTGGGCGCGATTGGGGCGAGAAGTTTGCCGGGCGTGAGGGTGCGATCGGTGACGATGAAGTCGCCGAAGATGTCGCCGGAAATCTCGCGAGCGGAGCCGTCGGGTTGGAGGGCGGCGTAGGCGGGGCCGGCGGGGGTGAGGTGGCGGATAAGGCGCATGCGCCGCAGTCGAATGCGGCGCAGTTGAAAGTTGAAGGTGAAAGTTAAAGGAGTGGGCGTGGTGCCGGACGCTGCCACGCGTCGCGCGTGGCCTTTTTGGCGGCCGTGTCTGTGCGTGAGCGCTCTGAGGCGGCTCAGGCGCGAGGGCGCGGTTTGCGCGTTTTGCGGGGGGCACGAGGTGCGTCCGACGAGCCGGTTCCTTTGGCTCCGTAAGCGCCGGGATGCTCGCTCAGCGTTAGGACGGGCGTATCGAACTTGAGCAGCTCCCACACTTCGACCCCGCAGGCCTTGGCGAGCTTGCCGAGCGTGGAGAACCGAAAGTCGATCCTCCGGCCGCCTTCCCAGGATTGATAGTATTTGTAGTCGAGATCGGCGCGTTCGGCGAACTGAGCCTGAGTCAGCTTTAGCTGCTCTCGAAATTCCCGGACTCGCGCCACCAGGCGCTGTGCCATCTCGTTTGCCACGGGCGACGATAGCGGGAGCGCCGCGCGTCGAACACCCGAGCATTGGCAGTGCGAAGTCATTGGCGCCCGGCGCTATTTCGTTGCGGTGGCATCCAGCCTTCCGCCGCCGGGTTCGATACGCATGCACTGGGTCGCGCCCTCCGCCAAAGACACGCTCACCGACACCCTCGAAAAACGCCTTTGGGATTCCGCGGATCAGTTTCGCGCGAACTCGGGGCTGAAGGCGCAGGAGTATTCGAGCCCGATTCTGGGGCTGATCTTTCTGCGGTTTGCGGAGGTGCGGTTTGCGGCGCGGCGGGCGGCGCTCGAGAAGGCGTCGGCTTCGGCGCGGCGGGGATCGCGCGTGGATGAGCCGGGGGCGTATCACGCCGAGGGCGTGCTGTATCTCGCGCCGAATGCGCGGTTCGATTTCCTGCTCACGCTGCCGGAGGGCGCGGACATCGGAGCGAAGGTGAACGAGGCGATGCGCGATATCGAGAAGCACAACGACCAGCTCAAGGGTGTGCTGCCGAATACCTACAATCTGTTCGAGAGCAAGCTGCTCAAGGCGCTGCTCAAGAAGATCTCCGAAATTCCGGCGACGGTGGACTACGATGCGTTTGGGCGGATCTACGAATATTTCCTCGGCGAATTCGCGCGGACGGAGGGGCAGAAGGGCGGCGAGTTTTATACGCCGGCGCCGATCGTTCGGCTGCTGACGGAGGTCATCGAGCCGTATCACGGACGGATTCTCGATCCGGCGTGCGGGTCGGGCGGGATGTTTGTGTCGTCGGCGCGGTTCGTGGCGGAGCACAAGAAGGATCCCGGAAAGGAAATTTCCGTCTACGGCGTAGAGAAGACGGACGAGACGGGGCGGCTCTGCCGGATGAATCTCGCCGTGCATAGCATTGAAGGACGGATCCGGCATGGCGGGCAGGTGAACAGTTACTACGACGACCCGCATGAGGCGACGGGGCGCTTCGACTTCGTGTTGGCGAATCCGCCGTTCAACGTGAACGCGGTGGACAAGGAGCGGTTGAAGGACGACGTGGGGCCGGGGCGAAGGTTTCCGTTCGGGCTGCCGCGGACGGACAATGCGAATTATCTGTGGATTCAGCTCTTTTACTCGTCGCTCAATGCGAAGGGGCGGGCGGGGTTCGTGATGGCGAATTCGGCGTCGGATGCGCGGTCGTCGGAGCAGGAAATTCGGCAGAAGCTGATCGAGAGCCGGGCGGTGGACGTGATGGTGGCGGTGGGGCCGAACATGTTTTATACGGTCACGCTGCCGTGCACGTTGTGGTTTCTCGATCGCGGCAAGGCGAAAACGCCGCGGGCGGACACGGTGCTGTTCATCGACGCGCGGCACATTTACCGGCAGGTGGATCGGGCGCATCGGGAGTGGACGCCGGCGCAGATCGGTTTTCTGGCGAATGTGGTGCGGCTCTATCGCGGCGAGGTGCCCGATTACACGCTAGGCAGAGAGGAGATGAAAGCGAAGCTGACGGAGGTTTTCGGAAATCCAAAATCGAGAATCGAAAATCTAAAATACCGTGACGTGGCGGGGCTGTGTCGGGCGGCGACGATCAAGGAAATCGAGGCGCAGGGGTGGTCGCTCAATCCGGGGCGGTATGTGGGGGTGGCGCCGGGGGAGGCGGTGAGCGATGAGGATTTTAAGGAGCGGTTCGAGGCGCTGAACGAGGAGCTGGAGACGTTGAACGCGCAGGCGCGGGAGTTGGAGCGGACGATTGCGGGGAACGTGGCGGGGATTTTGGAGGACTTATAGATGCGGGCTAACTGGAAGACCGTCCCGATCAGCGAGCTCTACGAAGGGTTGTATGATGGGCCTCACGCTACACCCAAGCCGTCGGATTCCGGTCCAGTCTTCCTGGGTATCAAAAACGTCACGGACGACGGTCATCTCGATTTGTCCGAGATTCGGCACATCGCCGAAGAGGATTACTTAGCTTGGACGCGCCGAGTGGAGCCAAGGCCGGGCGACATCGTATTTACCTACGAAGCTACGCTGAACCGTTACGCGATTATTCCCCAGGGCTTTCGTGGGTGCCTCGGCCGACGTATGGCGCTGATTCGAACGGACCCTCAGAAGGTTAATAGAGAGTTTCTATTCTATTACTTCTTTTCTCCCGCTTGGCGTGAAGTGATCAAAAGAAACGTGATGACGGGCGCGACCGTAGATCTGAGGTTGCCCCGGTTTGACGGACACGAGTTGGGCTCAAGAAAGAGAGCCTACCAATGACCCAATCGAGTTCAGACGGCGCAATGCGCCGTCGCAAGTTTACGGAGCAATACCGTCGGGACGCCGT
>JAEWBF010000005.1 GCA_023391285.1 Verrucomicrobiota bacterium | reverse complement strand
GCACGCGGCGGCGAAGATGGGCTGGCTTGATTTGACGAAGACGCGACACGAGTCGCTGCTCGCGATCAAGCGGGCGGGGGCGGACATGATTCTCACGTATTTCGCCAAAGAAATGGCGGCGGCGCGCGGGGGGGCGCCGCCGTTCCGAGTTTGGCGTTCCGGGTTCCGAGTTCTTCGACAACGAATGCGAAAGGACGTTAGAAACTTTCAACCCGGAACCCTGAACTCGGAACTCGAAACTTATTTCAGAACGGCGAGCGGGGGACTTGGATGGAGTCGCCGGGGACGAGGCGAGGGTCTTGAGACGGGCTGCGTTGGGCGAGTTTTACGTCGACCGGATACGTTTGCTGCTCGCGAACGAGGCTGACGCGATTTTCGCGCGCATAGAGGGAAAAACCGCCGGCGGCCTGGATGGCTTTGGCAACGGTGAGGTCGGGGGTCCAAACGATGCGGCCCGGACGCATCACTTCGCCGCCCACGTAAACGTAGCGCTCGGTGACGCTGACGGACACATCGACGTGATTGTAGATTTTGCGCGCGAGGTAGGTTTCGCGAATGCGCTGGGCGAGTTCGCCGGTGTTGATGCCGGCGGCGGCGACGGGGCCGATGAAGGGAAGCGTGATCGAACCTTGATCGTCGATTTGGACGGCGTTGATGGAAGGGTCGGGCACGCCTTGGAGCGAGATCGTCAGGCTGTCACCGGCGCGGAGTTGTGCGCTGGAGGTGGCGGCGGGAATGGCGGTGTTAGCGGCGGTGGCGCTGGGGTCGGTGGTGACGCAGGCGGTGGAGAGAACAAGGAAGGCGGCGGCCAGGCAGGCGAGCGACGCGCGGCGGAAATGCATGGCGGCGAGATAGGGGAACGAGTGACGGGAAGGCAATGACGGGGTTCGCGCGGGGATGTAAGGGGTCGCGAAGAGGGGAGGGATGTGCGGCGTGCGCCTGCGCGTCGACGGGTGGGCAGTCTGGTTGCGGCGGATACGCGCGGATTCGATACAAAAAAAGCGGCGGTCAGAAGACCGCCGCTGCAAGTGGTTGGGGGAAGGGGATGATTAGCGTTTGCCGCGGGATTTGCGGCGGGGCTTCTCGTCTTCGTCGTCGGCCTCTTCGTCGTCCTCTTCCTTTTCGTCGTCGTCCTCGTCGTCCGAGTCCTTCTCGTCGTCGTCTTCGTCGGAGTCTTCCTCGTCGTCGTCATCCCATTTGAGGGATTCGTCGTTCTTGAGTTTCTCCTCTTCTTCTTCGTCGAGTTCGGGGAGGTCGGCGTCGTCGGTCTCTTCGTCGAGGCTCTTGGCGGGGCTTTCGTCGTCCGACTCGTAGCCGGCGGGCATGAAGTCGAGGATCGAGGTGAGTTCCTCGAACGAGTGGACGGCTTTGCCCTCGATGAAATGACTGTTCTGGTCTTCGCGGAGCTCGTCTTCGACTTCGTCGACGGTGAGCTTGGATTCGAACTCGAAGAGGTCGTTGAGCATCTTCACGCGGCAGCGTGTGAGGTGATCGAGGAGATCGGCGTAGGGGCCGTTTTCCTCATCGAGGATATCGGGGAGGGCGAAGAGCTTTTCGTCGGATTCGAAGAGCGATTCCTTGGTGCGCTTGAGGCGGACCTTGCCGTTGCCGAGGTCTTTTTCGATGCGGAACAGGATGAAGGCCCGCTCCATGTTGTCCTGGTCGAACCCGTAATCGCGGAGGGGATCGACGAGATCGATCAAGTGGGCCAACTGGCGCGGATCGATGATGCTGAGGCCATCGACATCCCAACGGACGGGATCGCTGGTCTCTGCGACCCACCAGTTATGATCCTCGCCGAGTCGAACGACGCACCAGTCGAGGGTTGAAGTAGCTTTTGCCATGAGAGTGAAAGGGGGAGGACTGAATTTTGGCGCAGCGTGCGAGGGGTGTTTTAAAAAACAAGCACAAAAGGCGGTGTTTTTGCGTCTGAAAACGAACGCCAAAACGAGGCGCGAAATTGCTCGCGGAAAGCGGGGTTAGGGCGTCCGCCGCCTTGCATTTTGAGGGATGGTTTTCAGGCTCGCGCGCCATGGGACGAGTCTATCACGCGTTGGCGCGGCGGTTTCTTTTCCGGATGGATCCGGAGCAGGCGCATGAGCGGGCGGTGGAAGCGATGGCGGTGTTGGGGAAGCTGGCGCCGGTGTGTCGCTTGCTGGAATGGAAGCATCGGTTGCCGGCGGCGTGTTCGCGTCCGATCGAGGCGTTTGGGCTGAAATTTCCGAATGCGGTGGGGTTGGCGGCGGGTTTTGACAAGCACGGCAAGGCTTGGCCGGCGGCGGCGGCGCTGGGTTTCGGGCATGTTGAAATCGGAACGGTGACGGCGCGGGCGCAGGACGGGAACGATCGGCCGCGGGTGTTTCGTTATCCGGAGCATCGCGCGGTGATCAATCGGATGGGCTTCAATAATCATGGAGCCGAGGCGCTCGCCGAGCGGTTGGCGCGGCAGGCGCCGCGCGGGCGGCGGCGAATTCCGCTGGGGGTGAATCTGGGCAAGTCGAAGGTGACGGAAATCGACCAGGCGACGGAGGATTATCTCACGAGCTTCGCGAAGCTGGCGGACCATGCGGACTACGTGGTGTTGAACGTGAGCAGCCCGAACACGCCGAACCTGCGTCAACTGCAGGATGAGAGCCGGTTGCGAGAATTGCTGGGCGCGATCACGGCGGCCAACCGGGCGCGGACGCGGCGGGTGCCGGTGTTGTTGAAAATCGCGCCCGACCTCAGTTTTCCGCAGATCGATGCGGTGCTGGGAACGATCGCGGAGTTCGGGCTCGATGGAATCATCGCGACGAATACGACGCTGGCGCGGCCGGGCTGGTTTGCGGACGTGAATCAGGCGGGCGGATTGAGCGGGCGGCCCCTGCGCGTGCGATCGCGGGAAATCGTGAATTACATCGCGCGCGCGACGGAAGGGCGGTTGCCGATCGTCGGAGTGGGCGGGATCGACGACGTGGCGAGTGCGGCGGAGAAATTGGATGCCGGCGCGACGCTGGTGCAGATCTACACCGGCATGATTTTCGAAGGGCCTTTTCTGGCGGCGGAATTGGCGCGAGGGCTGGCGGATCGGCAGCGCGGGTAGAACGGCGGCGGATTTTTTGGCGGAGGTGACTCCGGCGGCGGGCCGGCGCCGTAAAGGAAGGTGTTCAACGATGAAGAACACCATGCGATACCTGAAGCTTGCTCTGTTGAGTGGGGTGGCGGCCGCGACGGCCGCCGCGCAGCCGGTCGGCTTTTATGCCGAGCTTGGCGCGAGCTATTTGAGTTTGCACGGAGAGCGTTTCGAACGCTCGCCCGAGCCGTTGCAGACGCTGGGCGGCAAGGCGAAGACCGCGCCCTTTGTGACGGCGGGATATCGGCTCGACGAGGGGTTGAGCGTGCGGCTTTCGTATCATGCGATTGGAGACATCGAGGCGGCGGCGAAATTTGGCTCGCCGCCGAATCAGGGCGGGCCGGTCAACACGCCGGTGGTGGTGTGGGGGCGCTATGAAGATGAAGTGCATCTGCTGACGCTGGCGCCGGAGTTCAGCTGGCCGCGGGGCAAATGGACTTTCCGGCTGGCGCCGGAAGTGAACTGGGTGTCGAGCCGGGGCCGGGCGAGCTATACGATGTCGGATCCGACGATCGCAGCGATTCCGCCGCGAACGCACAGCGAGAATGGCTTTACGCTGGGCGGCGCGCTGGCGGTTTCGTATGCGATCGCGGAGCGGACCAGCGTGTCGTTGACTTACCACTACACGGATCTCGATCCGAGTTTCGACCGGGAGGCGCACGTGTTTTCGGCCGGCGTGCGGTGGGGATTTTGAACGGCGGCGGAGGCGTGGCCGTTGAGAAATGTCGCTGGAGTTGATTTCCGTGGTGCAGGCAAGTAGATCCACCCGCGCTGTGGCAGGACTTGAAGCCGATGCGCTCGCCCATCACCGGGCATTGGTGGCCCGGATGGCGGACGGGGACGCGGAAGCGCTCCAGCTGCTGTATCTGCAGTTCCATGCGCAGGTGCATGGGATTGTCCGGCGGATTCTCGAAGATCCCGAGGATGCGCGCGAAGCGGTGCAGGACGCCTTCATCAAGGCCTGGCGGCAGGCGGCGGCGTATCGGCCGGAGCGGGGCGAAGTGGTGGCGTGGCTGGTCTTCATTGCGCGCAACGCGGCGATCGATCAATTGCGCAAAGGCGCGCGCCGGCGCCTGCTGCACGAAGCATTTCAACGCGAGCCGGTCGACCGCAATGAGACGCGCTACGATTGGGCGGATCGCGACGAGATTTTGTCGCGGCATCTTGCGGAGCTTTCGGGCGCGCAGCGGCAGGCGCTGGAGCTCGCTTTTTTTGGCGGGTGCACGCAGGCGCAGATCGCGTCGGCGATGGGCACACCGATCGGCAACGTGAAAAATCATCTCCGCCGCGGCCTGCAAAAGCTGCGGCAACTCGTCATGCGCCATGATTAAGGAATTCGAAAATCAAGCGATGGGCTATGTGCTCGACGAAATGGACGAGGCTCAGCGAGCGGCCTTCGAGGAGAAGCTCGCGCGGTTTCCCGCGGCGCGGGCCGCGGTGGCGGATTGCGGCGAATCGCTGGCGGCTTTGCGCCGGCAGGCGGTCGAGGTTCCGTTTTTCGGCGACACGGTGCATGCGCAGATCGGACTGGTGATCGAGGCGGTGCGGCGGTCGTTGTGCCAACGTTTGATGCGGCCGTGGATGCAACTCCGGCATGCTTTTGAAGCCAATGAATGATCCCTTCGAAACCGAAGCGCTTCGCTACCTGCTGAACGAGATGGATGCAGAGAGCCGGGCCGCGTTCGAAGCGCGCCTCGCTCGGGATCCGGCGGCGCGCGTCGGGTTGAAATCGTGCGCGGATGCGGTGGCGCATTTCGCGTGCGAACAGGCCCCGGCGGCGCCGATGAGCGCGACGGATCAGCGCGCGGCGTTGAACGCGATTCTCGCGCGGACGAGTTCCGGGCAAGCCGAGGCTCCGGCCGCGGCGGCGCCCGTAGCGACCAACGTGATACCGTGGACGAGGTATGTGTGGCCGATGGCGGCGGCCGCGTTGTTGATGTTGAACCTGATCGATTTTCGCCGGCCGGTGCCGGCGCGCGGAGGCACCTCGACGGCGGGCGAGGGGAGCGCGTTGGCGCAACGGGGCGGGACCGAACCGGACGCGAACGAGAGCGGCGCACGGGCGTCGATCGAGGCGACCGACGGCAACGCTGAGCTCCGCGGAAGCACCCTCGCCGGGTCGGCCACGAGCGGCGAGGCGGAACCGCGCGTGGCGGCGACATTCGCCGTGGAACTGGCGAAGACCTCGCGGGAGCTCGCGAGATTGCGCGACGAACACGCGAAGTTGCAGCGGACGACGGCGGCGTTGCGTGGCGACTACGATGCGGTAACGCGGCAGTGGGCGACACGCGTGGCGTTCGATCAATCGGTGGGCCGGCTGGCGGCGATGGAATTGGTGGATGAGAGGAGTTACGCGCTGGGGGACCGCCGAGGTTTGGTGGAAGTGGCGCGGAGCATTTTGACCGAACCGGGAGTGGTCGTGGCCAGCGACGGCGCGATTGCGCCGGGAGTGGAGCCGCCCGGGGCGGCGGGGGTAGATCCGCAGCCTTCCGCGCTGGCACCGTATGCGTGGGCGGTTTTCGACGACAAGGAGCAGCGCGGTTATCTCAACCTCTACAATCTACCGACGTTGGCGCAGAACGAAGCGCTCCAGTTGTGGGTGCGGGCGGCGGATCGAGCGGAGTATCAGCGCGTCGGGGAAGTGCCGCCGGCGTTTTACGGTGGGTCGGGCAGCGTGCAGTATCGGATGACCGAAGGGATGGCGCCGGCGGAGATTTTGATCACGCGCGAACCCCGTGATACGGTGGTGGAACAGCCTGCTGGACCAACGGTTTTGCGTGGTCCGTGAAGGCTCCGCAGTAGCGGTAAATCGCGAGATGAAATGAATGCGATTTCAGGGCTGGACAAGGTTCGTGCGATCTCTCTTAGTCCGCCTTCCTCTTTGGAAACGCTCAGGTGGTGGAATTGGTAGACACACACGTTTGAGGGGCGTGTGCCGTAAGGCGTAAGGGTTCGAGTCCCTTCCTGAGCACCAAATTTTCCCTCGTAGGCCCCTTCTTCCTGCCGAGGTGAACAGTTGGTGAACGTTTAGGCCCCTTTTCGGGGTGTTTGGGGGTGCAGTTGATTCCGCTGCAA
>JAEWBF010000125.1 GCA_023391285.1 Verrucomicrobiota bacterium | reverse complement strand
AAACCGAAGGGCAACCACCCTGAACCCGCACTTCCTTCCACCGGGCGGCGCGGGGCCCCCCCCGCGCGCGCTTCGCCCCCCCCACTCACGCCCCCACCTTCATCCCATCCCCATCCATCACCAGCGCCAGCGCCCGCTCCAACGCCTGCACGCTCACCGGCTTCGTGAGATGCGTCACGAATCCCGCCGCCCGGCTGCGCAGCATGTCTTCGTCCATTCCGTATCCCGTCAACGCCACGCCTTTCAGCCGGAATCGATCGCGGAACTCCGCCATCAAATCGCACCCATTTCCATCCGGCAGCCCGACGTCCGAAATCACGAAATCGAAGCGCCCGCCATCCACCGCCCCGCGCGCCTCCGCCACCGTCGCCGCCGTCGTCACGCGGTAGCCACGACGCGCCAGCAATTCCCGCAACGCCACGCAGGTCGGCTGATGATCCTCCACCAGCAGCACACTCATTGCACGCGCCGGCGGCGCAGCCTCCGAGGCCGCCGGCGCGCTGTCGCTCACCCGCCGCTCCGGCCGCTCGCCGTTCACCACGCTCAGCGGCAGCTCGATCGTGAACGTCGCGCCACGATCCCGCCCGGCGCTGCTCGCCGAGATTTGTCCGCAATGCAGCTGCGTGAGCATCTTCGAGATCACCAAACCAAGTCCCAATCCGCCAAACCGCCCGTTGCCGTGCGCCGCGTGATCACCTTGCGCAAACGCCGCAAAGATCCGTGAGCTCTCCTCCGCCGTCAGCCCGATACCGCTGTCCGTCACTCGGATCGCAACGTTTTCCAAATTCACGACCGCCGTCTCGATCGTGATCTGCCCGCCCACCGGCGTGAACTTCACCGCGTTCTTGATCACGTTCCAAAACACCTGCTTCAACCGCATGTCGTCCCCCATCACCGTCTGCCGGTCGGCCGCGAGCTGCAGCACGATGCGCAGCTGCTTCTGCGCAATGTCCTGCCGCATCATCGCGAGCGCATCATGCAGCACGGTGTGAATCTGCACCGGCTTCATCGCGAGCGACAGCTTGCCTCGCGTGATCGCTGTCAGATCCAACAAGTCGTCGATCAGCCGCGCTTCCAACATCACGTTCTGCGCAATCGTCTCGAAATCCGCCCGCACGTCGGGCGAAAGCTTCGGGTTCTCCGCCGCCTCACTCGCCAGGAGCAGCACGGGATTCAACGGCGTCCGCAACTCGTGCGACAGCCGCGCCAAGAAATCATCCTTCGCCCGCGAGGCCGCCAGCGCCTCGTCGCGCGCCGCCGTCACCGCCCGCTCCGCCTGCTTGCGCTCCGTGATGTCCGTCACCACCGCCACCAGCCCGACCACTTCGCCCTCCGGCGAACGTTCCGGTTCATGGATCACAAACACCCACCGCGGCCCCAGCGACGCATACGGAATCTCCGCCTCGAACTCCACCCGTTCGCCCCGCAACGCCGCGTCGAGCTGCTCCCGAATCGCAAGGTAGGGCTCCTCGCCCATCACTTCCGTGAAGTGCTTGCCCATCACCTGCCGCGGCTCGTAACCGAACCTCCGCGCATACGTGCGATTCACAAACTTGAAGCGATGATCGCGATCGATCTGCGCAATGAATACCGGCGCATAATCCGTCACCAGCCGCAGCTGCGCCTCGCGCGACGCCAGCGCTTTCTCGCGCTGCTGCAATTCGTCGTTCGCCCGCAACAAATCCGCCGTCCGCGCGCGCACCCGGTTCTCCAATTCGTTGTTCGCGATCTTCAGCGACTCCTCCGCCTTCTGCCGCTGCACCACTTCCTGCTCGAGCGCCGCATTCGCCGCCGCCAGCGCGCGTGTCTTCCGAAACAAATCCACGAACACCGCAATCTTCGAACGCAGGATCTGCGGATTGATCGGCTTCGTGAGATAGTCGACCGCCCCGATCCCGTAACCTTCGAGGACATCCTTGTCCTCCTGAAAATACGCCGTGAGAAAAATGATCGGAATGTGCTGCGTCTTTCGCCGCTGCTTGATGAGATTCGCCAGTTCGATGCCGTTCATGCCGGGCATCTGAATATCCAGCACGATCGCCGCGAACTCACCGTCGAGCAGCAGCATCAACGCCCGCTCCGCCGTCAACGCCCGCACGAGATTGTATTCCGGCGAATGCAGCAGGCTCTCGAGCACGTCGAGATTACGCACCTCGTCATCGACAAGCAGGATATTGACGGCCGCCGGTGTCATGAAGGTAGGACGCGTTGTCTCCAAGCGCCGCGATGCGTCACCGATACAACCATACGCGCAACAACGAGAGCAGTTCGTTCGTATTCACCGGCTTCGCGATATAGTCCGACGCTCCCGCTGCCAGACATTTATCCCGGTCGCCTTTCATCGCCTTCGCCGTAAGCGCCAGGATCGGCAGCGTGGTGAAATTCGAATCCTTCCGGATTTCCTTGATCGTCTGATAGCCGTCCATTTCCGGCATCATGATATCCATCAGCACCACCGCGATGTCCGGCTGGTTTTGGATCATCTCGATCGCCTGACGGCCGTTCATCGCACTCACGACTTCCATCTCCTGATTCTCGAGCATGGTGGTGAGCGCGAAGATATTCCGCGCATCGTCGTCCACCACCAGCACCTTGCGGCCGCGCAGCACTTCGTTCGACGCGTGCAGATGATCCAACATCTTCTGCTTCGATTCCGGCAGATTGCTCACCACGCGATGCAGGAACAGCGCCGTTTCGTCGAACAACCGCTCCGGCGACTGCACATCTTTCACAAGCACGCTCTTCGCCACCGTCCGCAACTGCGCTTCCTCTTCGCGCGAAAGATCCTTGCCGGTAAACACCACGATCGGAATGTCCCGCAGCGCCGGCTCCGCCTGCACTTTTTCGAGCAGCTCCAGCCCGCTCATGTCCGGCAACCGGAGATCGAGCACGCAACAATCGACCGGCTGATCGAGCAGCTTGTCGATCGCTTCCCGTCCCGTCGACGCCGTCGAGATCTCGATGTCGTCGTGATTCAACAACTCCACGATGCTCTGCCGCTCCAGGTCGTTGTCCTCGACCACGAGCAAACGCTTTGTGTGCGGTTCGACGAATTTTTTGATCCGCTCGAAACACTGCTCCAGCCCTTCCGTCGTCGTCGGCTTCACCGTATAGGAAAACGCCCCGCGCGACAACGCGTGCGATCGCTCTTCCTCCACCGAGATGATCTGCACCGGGATGTGCCGCGTCGTCGGACTGAGCTTCAGGTTGTTCAACACCGTCCACCCCAGCATATCCGGCAAAAACACATCCAGCGTGATCGCCGTCGGCTGGAATTGCCGCGCCAGCGTCAGCGCCGCGTTTCCGCGCGTCGCCACGATCCCCTTGAAACCTTTTTCCCGCGCCAGCCCGAGCAACACCCGCGCGTAGTGCGGATCGTCCTCCACGATCAGCAAACTCCGATCGCCCGGCTGCACCGACTCGCGGTCGTCGAGAATCACTTCCTCGCGCGGCGCGGGCAGCATGATCGGCGAGGCCGGCGACGCCGATCGCGCCTTCTCCGGCGCCGGCTCGATGTAATAGAGCGGCAAATACAGCGTGAAGGTGCTGCCCTGCCCCAGATTGCTGTTCAGCCGGATCTCGCCCCCGAGCAACGCCGCCAGCTCGCGCGAAATCGAGAGGCCCAGGCCCGTGCCGCCATACTTGCGGCTCGTGCCCGCATCCGCCTGCTGAAACGCCTCGAAGATCAACTTCTGCTTTTCCTGCGCGATGCCAATGCCCGTGTCGCTGATCGAAAACGCGATCACCTGCGGCGCCCGACTCAAGGCCGGATGCCCATGCGTCCAACCATCGGGCGCCAGTTGCACCTTCACGCCCACCTGACCGTGCGAGGTGAACTTGAAGGCATTCGACAATAGATTCTTCAAAATCTGCTGCAACCGCTTCGGATCCGTCCGGATCGTCCGCGGCAACCCCGAAGAAAACTCCACTTGAAACGGCAGATTCTTGGCCTCCGCCACGTGCCGGAAATTCCGCTCCACCGCATCCCGCAACGACGTGAAGCTGATCTCCTCCGCCTCGACCGTCACCGTCCCCGACTCGATCTTCGACAAATCGAGAATGTCCGTGATCAGGTTCAACAAATCCGAACCCGACGAGTGGATGTTCCGCGCAAACTCCACCTGCTTCGGCGAGAGATTTCCCTGCGTGTTATCCGCCAGTTGCTGGCCAAGGATCAGAATTGAATTCAACGGGGTCCGCAGCTCGTGCGACATGTTCGCGAGGAATTCCGATTTGTATTTCGAAGTGAGCGCGAGTTCCGCCGCCTTTTCCTCCAGCGCGCGGCGCGCCTGTTCGACTTCCGCGTTCTTCCGCTCCACTTCGACGTTCTGCTCCGCCAGCTGCCGCGCCTTCTGCGCCAGTTCTTCGTTGGTCTGCGTCAGCTCTTTCTGCTGCGACTGCAATTCCACCGTCAGCTGCTGCGACTGCTTCAACAATCCTTCCGTCCTCATCGTCGCTTCGATGGTGTTCAACACCACACCGATCGACTGCGTCAGCTGCTCGAGGAACGACACGTGCGTCACACTGAACGCATGCAGCGACGCCAGCTCGATCACCGCCTTCGTCTGTCCTTCGAACAACACCGGCAGCACCACAATGCTCGCCGGCGCCGCATCGCCGAGGCTCGACTGCACGCGCGTGTATCCCGCCGGCAAATCGTTCAGCAAGATCCGCTGCTGCTCCACCGCGCATTGGCCCACCAGGCCTTCGCCCAGATCGATCCGCTCCGGCTGACCCGCATTCTGCGCGTATCCGGCCAGCAACCGCAGAAACAGCTGCCCGCTGCCATCCGCTTCCATCTGATAAATTGTGCCCTGCTGCGCATCCACGAGCGGCGCGAGCTCCGACAACAACATCTTGCCGACCGTGAAGAGATCGCGCTGGCCCTGCAGCATGCGCGTGAACTTCGCCAGGTTCGTCTTCAACCAGTCCTGCTCCTGGTTCGTCTCCGTCGTGACACGGAGATTGTAGATCATCGTGTTGATGTTGTCCTTCAGCTCCGCGACTTCACCGCGCGCATCGACCTGAATCGATCGGGTCAAGTCGCCCTTCGTCACCGCCGTCGCCACTTCCGCAATCGCGCGCACCTGCGTCGTCAGATTCGCCGCAAGCAAGTTCACATTGCCCGTCAAATCCTTCCACGTGCCCGCCGCGCCCGGCACGTGCGCCTGCCCGCCCAGACGGCCTTCCACACCGACTTCGCGCGCCACGTTCGTCACCTGCTCGGCAAAGGTCGCGAGCGTGTCCGTCATGTTGTTGATCGTTTCCGCGAGCGCCGCGACTTCACCTTTGGCTTCCACCGTCAGCTTCTGCCGCAGATTTCCATCCGCGACCGCCGTAACCACTTTCACGATACCGCGCACCTGATCGGTCAAGTTCGCGGCCATCAAATTCACGTTGTCCGTCAGATCCTTCCACGTGCCCGCCACGCCCGGCACTTGCGCCTGGCCACCGAGCTTGCCTTCCGTTCCGACTTCACGCGCCACGCGCGTCACTTCCGCCGCAAATCCGTTCAGCTGGTCCACCATCGTGTTGATCGTGTTCTTCAGCTCCAGAATCTCGCCTTTCACATCCACGGTGATTTTCCGCGACAAGTCGCCGCGCGCCACCGCCGTCGTCACGTCCGCAATATTGCGCACCTGCGCCGTCAGATTGCCTCCCATCGCGTTCACCGAATCCGTCAAATCCTTCCACGTGCCCGCCACGCCTGGCACCACCGCCTGCACGCCGAGACGCCCTTCCGTGCCGACTTCGCGCGCCACGCGCGTCACTTCCGACGCAAAGGACCGCAACTGCTCCACCATCGTGTTGATGGTTTCCTTCAGCTGCAAAATCTCGCCGCGCACATCGACGGTGATCTTGCGCGACAAATCGCCGTTCGCGACGGCGATCGTCACTTCCGCGATGTTGCGCACCTGCGTCGTCAGGTTGTTCGCCATCGAATTCACATTGTCCGTCAGATCCTTCCACGTGCCCGCCACGCCCGGCACTTCCGCCTGGCCGCCGAGCTTGCCTTCCGTGCCGACTTCGCGCGCCACACGCGTCACTTCCGACGCAAATCCGTTCAACTGGTCCACCATCGTATTGATGGTGTTCTTCAGCTCCAAAATTTCCCCGCGGACGTCGACCGTGATCTTGCGCGACAAGTCGCCCTTCGCCACCGCCGTCGTCACTTCCGCGATATTGCGCACCTGACCCGTCAAGTTCGCCGCCATCGAATTCACGTTGTCCGTGAGATCCTTCCACGTGCCGGCCACACCTTGCACCTGCGCCTGGCCGCCGAGTTTGCCTTCCGTTCCGACTTCACGCGCCACACGCGACACTTCCGACGCAAACGCGTTCAACTGATCCACCATCGTGTTGATCGTGTTCTTCAACGCGAGAATCTCGCCCTTCACGTTCACGGTGATCTTGCGCGACAAGTCGCCCTGCGCCACCGCCGTCGTCACGTCCGCAATGTTACGCACCTGCGTCGTCAGGTTCGTCGCCATCGCATTCACCGAGTCCGTCAAATCCTTCCACGTCCCAGCCACACCGGGCACCTGCGCCTGACCACCGAGCGCGCCTTCCGTGCCAACTTCACGCGCCACGCGCGTCACTTCCGCCGCAAATCCGTTCAGCTGGTCGACCATCGTGTTGATGGTGTTCTTCAGCTCCAGGATTTCGCCCTTCACATCGACCGTGATCTTGCGCGACAAATCGCCTTTCGCGACCGCCGTCGCCACCTCCGCGATGTTGCGCACCTGACCCGTCAGATTCGCCGCCATCAAATTCACGTTATCCGTCAAATCCTTCCACGTGCCCGCCACGCCCGGCACTTCCGCCTGGCCACCCAGCTTGCCTTCCGTGCCGACTTCGCGCGCCACGCGCGACACTTCCGACGCAAACCCGTTCAGCTGATCCACCATCGTGTTGATCGTGTCCTTCAGCTCCAAAATCTCTCCGCGCACGTCGACCGTGATCTTGCGCGACAAGTCGCCCTTCGCCACGGCCGTCGTCACTTCCGCGATGTTGCGCACCTGACCCGTCAGATTCGCCGCCATCGAATTCACATTGTCCGTGAGATCCTTCCACGTGCCCGCCACACCTTGCACCTGCGCCTGGCCGCCGAGCTTGCCTTCCGTGCCAACTTCGCGCGCCACGCGTGACACTTCCGACGCAAACCCGTTCAGCTGGTCCACCATCGTGTTGATCGTGTTCTTCAGCTCCAAAATTTCGCCTTTCACGTTCACGGTGATCTTGCGCGACAAGTCGCCTTTCGCGACCGCCGTCGTCACCTCCGCGATGTTGCGCACCTGACCCGTCAGATTCGTCGCCATCGCATTCACCGAATCCGTCAAATCCTTCCACGTGCCGCCGACGCCCGGCACCACCGCCTGGCCACCGAGTTCGCCTTCCGTGCCGACTTCACGCGCCACGCGCGTCACTTCCGCCGCGAAGCCGTTCAACTGATCCACCATCGTGTTGATGGTGTTCTTCAGCTCCAAAATCTCCCCGCGCACTTCCACCGTGATCTTGCGCGACAAATCTCCCCGCGCCACCGCCGTGGTCACGTCCGCGATATTGCGCACCTGAGTCGTCAGGTTGTTCGCCATCGAATTCACGTTGTCCGTCAGATCCTTCCACGTGCCTGCGACGCCCGGCACTTGCGCCTGCCCGCCGAGTTTTCCTTCCGTGCCGACCTCGCGCGCCACGCGTGACACTTCCGACGCAAACGCATTCAGCCGGTCCACCATCGTGTTGATGGTTTCCTTCAGCTCGAGGATCTCGCCTTTCACGTCGACCGTGATCTTCCGCGACAAATCCCCGCGCGCGACCGCCGTCGTCACCCCCGCGATATTGCGCACCTGCGCCGTCAGATTCGACGCCATCGCGTTCACCGAGTCCGTCAAATCCTTCCACGTGCCCGCCACGCCCGGCACCACCGCCTGCCCGCCCAGTTTGCCTTCCGTTCCGACTTCGCGCGCCACGCGCGTCACCTCCGCCGCAAACGACCGCAGCTGGTCGACCATGACGTTGATCGCTTCCTTCAGCTGCAGAATCTCTCCGCGCACATCGACCGTGATCTTCTTCGACAAGTCGCCGTTCGCGACCGCGATCGTCACCTCCGCAATGTTGCGCACCTGCGCCGTCAGATTGCCGGCCATCTGATTAACCGACTCGGTCAACTCCTTCCAAACGCCCGACACTTTCTTCACCTGCGCTTGCCCGCCCAGTTTACCTTCTGTGCCGACCTCGCGCGCCACGCGGATCACCTCAACCGAAAACGCTTCCAGCTGCCCCACCATCCCGTTCACCAGCTTCGCCGTCTTCAGATACTCGCCTTTCAATGGCCGACCGCCCAACTCCAGCGGCATCGCTTGCGAAAGATCGCCATTCGCCACCGCGCCGATCACGCGGCCAACCTCCACCGTCGGACGCGAGAGATCGTCCACGATCGAATTGATCGCCTCCACCCGCTCCGCCCAATTCCCCACCGCATCGCCGATCGGCAACCGCTCGCCAATCTTGCCTTCTTCACCCACCTGCCGGCGCAGCCGCAACAAGCTCGTGTTAAACCGCTCCATCCGCGCGGTCATCTCGTTCAACCGCTCTGCCACTTTTCCATTCAACCCCGTCCAATCCGACGCCATCCGGGTCGAGAAATCACCTTCCACCACCGCGTCCAACGCGCCCAGCAACTCCTTCATGAACGCATCGCCGCTGGGTTCTGCGGAACTCACACCATTCGTGCGCGCGCCCGACCGGGTCTTCGCGGAGGCACGAGACTTTTTTTCAACACGGGTGGAACGGGACAAGGAAGGCATGGGAAAAGGAGCTCTAGAAGGAACATCGCGCGCCACCTGCGAGGCCGCACTGCTTTGCGAAAACGGCAAAGCGCGCGCTGTCGCTCATCGCGAGACAGCGCTGAATCGCCCTTCTCGGTGATGAAGCTGGAAGCAGCACGCAGAAGCAGGGCGCATTACGCGCGGCAGCACAGTAGCGGGCGAGGCCGCTTGGTTCCGAAAAAACCTTAACAGCCCGACAGGTTTTCCCCTCATCTGCCGTAAAACCCAAACCGTTCGCCCAACCGCAAACAGCTTGCCGCCGCTTCAACGGCATTCGAGCACGTTGGATGTCGCAGCGAAGCCGCCGCCGCACACACGCCGAGCCGCAACGCCGCCTCCATGCCACCACCGTCGTGCAACATCATCAGCACACCCGCCGCCAACGCATCCCCCGCCCCCGCCGTTCCCGCAATCTCCTCCGCCGGCATTCGCACACTCGGTTGCCAAATCGTTTCGCCGTTCGCACCGCACGCGCACACGCCTTCCGGACAATGGATCACCACCCATTCCCGCACGCCACGCCCGAGCAATAAACCGCCCGCTTCCACGATCGCATCGCGCCGCAGTGTCTCACCGCGCCCCAGCATCAGCCCCGTCAGCTGCTCGGCCTCGAAATCGTTCGCGAACAACACATCCACGTCCGCCACCACCGGCGCCACCACCGACTGAAAGCGTCCGCCCCCATCGCTCACGCAATCGAGCGACGTCTTCAACCCCGCCTCGCGCGCCCGGCGAAATACCTCCAGCGCCCGCGGCTTCCCCGCCGCATCCAACGCATCGAGCCCGTCCAACAAGAGCAGATACCCCAGGTGAAACCATTTCGCTCGCGTCGCCGAAAAATCGAAATGCTCCGGCGCCAGCAGCGCATTCGCCCCACGCTGATGAAAAAACGTCCGCCGCCGCGTCGTCGCCACCGTCATCACATCCGTAAACGAGGTCGGCGCCTCGAGCGTCGCGCGCAGCTGCCGCACATCGATTCCATGCCCGCGACAATCCTCGCGAATCCTCTCCCCGCTCGCGTCCTCTCCCACCAAACCGATTCCTTCCAACGAAAACCCCGCCCCCAGCTTCGCCAGGTTCTTCAACACATTATACGGTCCGCCGCCGTTGCCCCACGACTGCTCCAGAATCGTCGCAATCGAATCCTGCTCCGGCCACGCATCGATCACCTTCACGTGATCGATCAGCCAGTTTCCGCCTGCGATGATACCGCTGCGTTCCATCAGCCCTCCGAAATCAATCTGACCTCCGCCGGCTCATCTTCGTCGATGCCCGGAAACCGTCCCACGCGAGTATCCACAAAGAAGTTGTCGTGCAGATCGTCGTTCGCCGTCGACACCTCGCCAATCACACACTCCTCGCTCGACGCCCAAAACTCGTGCCACACCCCCGGCACCAACGTCACCCGCCAACCCGCCGGCAGCACCACCGGCGCGCCCGCTGGCACCTGCACACGCTCCCCATTCACCGGCACCATCAACATCCCACCTTCGTTCGCGCCCTCGACCGGCTTCTTGGCCCACAACCGCAGCGTCAGCTCCCCCGCGCGACAAATGATATCCTCCTTCTTCTTCGCATGCGTGTGCGCCGGCGTCGTCTGCCCGCGCCGCGCCCACATCAGCTTCTCACAATACTCCGGCTCCTCCGCCAAATTGATCAACGTGAGCCCGAACCGCGCGAAATCGCCCAATCCAAAATCCGTGATATCCCACCGCGCATTCGGCGGCAGCGCCCACCCATTCCGCGCAAAACATTCTCCCGCATCCCGAAAAGCCCGATTGATCTCCGATCGCTTCATCCTTGTTAACCTCACGCCACGGCCGCAAAGGCCGCAAAGTTAAAACTCCTTGGCGCGCTTTGCGCCCTTGGCGTGAGGCCAGCCCTCACACCTTCACCACCCGCTGCTCCCGCTGCGATTCCAGCGCCGCCGCCCAAATCTCATGCTGCGTCACCGCCTCATCCGGCGTCGCACATCCAAATCGCCCCTCCAACTTCCCCGCGCGCTCCGCCAAAAATGCCGCCCACATCTGCTGCAACACATCCGGAAACCCCGGCTCGAAAATCCCGCCCGTGATCGTTCGAAACGGCATCGCGAATCCCAAATCCGTTTTCTCCCACGTCTGCTCTTTTCCCCGCCGAAACACCCACAACGTCTTCGGCTCCTTCGTCGAATACCGCACCCCGCCGTCCGTGCCCAAAACCTCGAGCACCCACGTGTTCGTCTCCGTCGGCGCCAGCCGCTTCATCTCCAGCGTCAACGGCACCACCGCCCCGCCGATCTCCGCATTCGCGTGCACGATGGCGTTGTCCCACGTGTCGCACGCCGCCACGCCCCCACGCCCATCCGGCCGCTCCGCATAAATCTTCTGCAACTGCGCATACACACTCGCCGGCCGCCACCCGAGCCGCAGCGGCACATGCGCGACATGCAAACCCAGATCGTTCATCACCCCCGCGTCGCCACAAAACTTCGTCTGACGCTTCCAATTGATCGGCTTCGCCGGATCCAAATCGCTCGAGTGCAAAAACGCGCTCCGCACCTCCATCACCCGCCCGCATTTTCCTCCTTTCACAAACTCGATCGCCCGCTGCGCCCCCGGCAAAAACGGAAACTCCGACGAAACCCTTACAAACCTCCCCAACGTCTTTGCCTCATCCCCCACGCGGCGCGCCGCCGCGAGATCGATCCCAAACGGCTTCTCCGCGAATAGATCCTTCCCCGCCCGCAACACATCCAAATAAATCGCCTCGTGCAGGTGATGCGGCACCGCGACGTAAACCACATCCACCTCCTCGCGCGCCAGCAGCGCCCGGTGATCCGTCTCGAAAAACCTCACCGTCGGCACCTGCCGAAACCACTCCAGCGCGCGCTCGTTCACATCGCACACCGCCACGAGCTCCGCCCGCACCGGACAATCCAACAACGCGAACCACCGCCCAAACGCACTCGCGACTTCTCGCCCCATCAACCCCGCTCCAATCACCCCTACGCGCACCACATTCGAATTCATGAGCTGATTTGAACCACAGAGGCACAAAGCCACAGAGCCTTCATTCGTGTCCATTCGTGGTTAAACTAAAATCCGCATCCGTGTTCATCCGCGTCCATCCGTGGTTCCACTCCTCTGTGTCTCCGTTCCTCTGCGGTTCATCTATCTCTTCCTTCATCCCAGCATCCCCATCGCCCGTTCCACGCTCACCCCTTCATGCACCACCGCCATCAACGCCCGCGTGATCCCCGCCGGCTTCGGGTGCTGAATGATATTCCTTCCGTAAACGATCCCCGCGGCCCCCTGCTCCATTAACGCCTTCGTCCGCTCCAAAATCTCCCGCTCCGGCGCTTTGCTCCCGCCGCGCACCAACACCGGCACGCCACCCGCCGTTTCGATCACCTTTCCATACACCGCCACATCGTCGGTCGGATCCGCCTTGATCACATCCGCCCCCAGCTCCACCGCCTGCCGCACCAGCGGCACGATCTTCGCCAAATCGCCATCGACCATATACCCGCCCGCCTTCGCGTTCGGTTGAAACACCAAGGGCTCGATCATCAACGGCATCCCGAATCGGTCGCATTGCGGCTTCAGCGTCAGGATATTTTGAATACACTGATCGGTCACCTCCGGCTGCTCGGGAATCCGAAACAGATTCACCACCACGCACGCCGCATCCAGCCGCACCGCCTGCTCCACCGGCTCCGCGATCATCCGCGAAAACAACGTCCGCGGCAGCTGCGTCCCATATACATTCGCCACATCCGTCCGCAGCACGAGCGCCGGCTTGCCGCGCACCGGCAGCTTCTGCAAATGCGGCGCCTGCCCTACCGTCAGTTGAATCGCATCCGGCCCCGCCGCCACGATCGTTTCGACCGCCTTCGGCAAATCCTCGATCCCCGCGAGAAACGACCCCTCGTTGAAAAACCCATGATCGAGCGCGACGTCAAAGCACCGCCGCGTCTGCGGATTGAACAACCGATTCAGCCGAGCCGTTTTCATGCGTGAGGAATGAACCACGGATGCACACGGATGCACCCAGATTCAACCCACCGCTGCAAACCCTCGGATGAGCCCCCCCTCCCTTCGCACCCTTCGTGGTTCCCGAACCACCGTTCATGCCGCGGTTCTAGTTCTACGTTTCTTCAAACGTAGAGCACCTGGCTCCCCCGGCCGCGGGCGACGCGCAGCGATGAAGCGTTCGTCAGTATCGCCGCCGCGAAAGCCCACGCCCGAACAAGCCGGCAACGCTCGCGCTCTCTTCATGAACATTTGCTCGCATTCACAACCTGCTTTCCCGCCGTCACGGAACAGAAGAAATCCGTGACCACGCTCGACGCTCTCCGCCGAAACCCATCGGCGCGAAGCCGTCCACACCCGAAAGGGCCCTTTCTTCGACATGTTCAGTCAACCTGCCAAGAAAACCGCGCTTTTCTTTACACGTCTGCGAAACGTGTTAAACAAACGGCGCTTTTCTTAACACGTGAGCGCCCCCCCCCCCCTTCTTCCACTTCCGGCGTCCGTGGATCTGGAAACACCCGCCGTGCTGCGCCAACTCGCCCGTTCGCATCGGCAACTCGCTGAGCTGAAGGGAGTCGCCGGCACGATCCCAAACGAAACGATTCTCATCGACACCCTCTCGCTACAGGAAGCCAAGGACTCTTCGGAAATCGAGAACATCATCACCACCGAGGACGAGGTTTTCCAAGGCGACCTGCTGGCGGCGCAATTTCCCAGCATCGCCGCCAAGGAAGTGCATAGTTATGCTGCGGCACTAAAACTCGGCTTCGATCGAGTTCGCTCGCAGAAGTTTCTTCGCCTGGACGACGTGCTCGCCATCCAAGCGACGTTGCTTAACAGCCGCACCGGGCTGCGCACCATGCCGGGCACCCTCCTCAGAAATCAGGAAACAGGCGCCGTCATCTACGAGCCCCCTCAGGACCCAGAGGAGATCAAGCGCCTGCTGGCTAACTTCCTCGATTATTTTCACCTCGACGACCACACCGGCCACGCCGACCCACTGGTCCGGATGGCCGTGCTGCACCACCAGTTCGAAAGTATCCACCCTTTCTACGACGGCAACGGTCGAACCGGCAGAATCCTGAACCTCCTGCATTTGGTATTGCACAAGCTGCTCGACCTGCCGGTGCTCTACCTCAGTCGCTACATCGTCCGCCACAAAGCCGACTACTACCATCACCTCCAAACGGTGCGTGACTCCGGCAACTGGGAAACGTGGGTTCTCTACATGTTGACGGCCGTCGAGGAAACCTCGCGCCAGACGATCGCCCAGATTCATGGCATTCGTGAGTTGATGCAGCAGGCGAAGCAAAGGTTGCGCGGACAATATCCGAAGCTCTACAGCCAGGATCTCCTCAACAACTTGTTCCGCCACCCCTACACAAAGATCGAGTTCATCGAGCGCGACTTGGGCGTGTCTCGCCAGACCGCCACCAAGTATCTCGATCAGCTCGGCGACGCCGGCTTTATCCGGAAGGTAAAGCTCGGGCGCACCAACTTCTACATCAACGAGCCGCTCTTCAAACTGCTGAGTTCTTGAGATGCACGAGGCCGGAACGCTCACCGAGCACACCGCCGCGCGCGCCACCGGGAATACTTCATCACCCTTAGCCACCTCGAAGGCGCCGTTCTCCCCGTCATCAAGCCACGTCGGCAATCTCAGACCTGCGCTTCGCGTTTCTTCGCGTGCATTCGCGGTTCAAACCCCGCCGCTCACCCGTGCCTTCCTTTGAACGTCAGCTCGGCCACACCGCTCTTATCCAGGCTGCCCAACCCCAGCGTCACCATCCGGTCATACTGCTGCTTCGTCGCTTCCGCGAGCGGCAGTTTCAAACCCGCCTCGTGTCCCAGCATCGCCGCGATCCCGCTGTCCTTCGCCGCGTGCGCCGCCGAGAAATAACAATCATGCGCGCGGTTCTGCATGTCCTCGCCGTCCGTTTTCAACACCTGCGAATTCGCGCCGGTCTGCGCAAACACCTCGCGCAACATCTCCAAATCCAATCCCAGCGCCGCGCCCAACCCCAGTCCTTCCGCGAGCCCCGCCGTGTTGATATTCATGACCATGTTCACCAGCGCCTTCACCTGCGCCGCCGTCCCCGCCGGCCCGATGTAGCGCAGCGCCGAACTCAGCTTCCCTAAAATCGGCACCACGCGCTCGAACACGTCGCGCTCCCCGCCGCACATCAAATAAAGCGTCCCGTTGCGCGCCTGCGGAATCGACGACGCCATGCATGCTTCGAGCGACGCCGCGCCCGCCGCCTTCGCCCGCCGCTCCACCTCGATATGCGTCCGCGGCGTGATCGTCGCGCAGTTCACGAAGATTTTTCCCGCGGCCTCCGTCAGCAACGAGTCTCCTTCTTCCGAAAACACCGCCAACTGCGCCACGTCGTCCGTCACGACCGTGAAGATCACGTCTGCCGCTGCCGTGACATGCGCCAGCGACACCGCGTGCGCCGCCCCGAGCTCCGTCGCCAGGTCCGCCGCCGACGGCCCGTGCGCGTCGTAAACCGACGTCACTGCATACCCGCAGTCCTTCAACCGCCGCGCCATGTTCGCGCCCATCCGCCCCACGCCCACGAATCCAATTTTCTCGTTCATGTTGTTAGTAGAAGAAATTTTTAACCACGGATGGACACCGATGCACACGGATCAAACCGCGCACCCGGACCACGAATGAACACGAATTCACACGAATAAAAATCAGCCCCTCCTCATCCGTGTTCATCCGTGTCCATCCGTGGTTAAGAAATCAAACCCCTGAAAACATGGAGAGACCGATACGCCCCAAATAACCCTCCGACCTTCGTGTCCATTCGTGTCCATTCGTGGTTCTCTCCCCTCACATCCGTTCCCGCCCATGCGGCTTCGACAAATCCAGCTCCGGCCCCAGCGGCACAATCTGCGTCGGGTTGATCTCCGTATGCGTCACGTAGTAGTGCCGTTTGATGTGATCGAAGCTCACCAGGTCCGCGACTCCAGATTGCTGATACAAATCCTGCAAATACCCCTGTAGATTCGGATAATCCACGATGCGCCGCACGTTGCATTTGAAATGCCCATGATACACCGCATCGAACCGCACGAGCGTGTTGAACAACCGCCAATCCGTTTCGACAATCCGCCGGCCAAACAGATACCGACACTCCACCAGCCGCTTCTCCAACTCGTCCAACGCCTCGAACAACCGGCGGCACGCCCGCTCATACACGGCCTGCTTCGTCGCAAAGCCCGCCCGATACACGCCATTGTTGATCCGCTCGTAAATCCACGCCGACAGCTCCGCCTGCTCTTTTTTCAACTCCTCCGGAAACAACTCCACGCCCTTCGGCGCGTGAAACCCAAACGCATCGCTCAACATCCGGCAGATATCATCCTCCGAGTTGTTCAAGATCCGCTTCGTCTCTTTGTCCCACAACACCGGCACCGTCCATCGCCCCCGGAAACCAGGATCGGTCGCACGATAAGCCTCGGATAAGAATTCGAATCCGTTCACGGGATCCCGGCTGAACCCCGGACCATCGCGAAACGCCCACCCGCGTTCATCGCGCACCGGATCGACCACCGTCATCCCAATCGCCTTCTCCAATCCCAGCATCCGCCGCACCATTGCCACCCGCGTCGCCCACGGACACGCCAGCGACACATACAAGTGATACCGTCCCGCCGTCGCGGGATATCCGCTCGACCCATCCGCGGTGATCCACTCCCGAAACGCATCCTCCTGCCGCTCGAACTCCCCATCAACCTGCTCAGCCTCAAATTGCGCGCGCGGCTCCATGCCTCACCACTGCCGCCACTCGCGACTTTTCTCAACTGTCATCACGCAACCCACTCCGCCTCACCGCCCCGCCCCTCCCGCCGATCGTTCACCGCATCTCGATCGTGAACGCTTCCTTCACCAGACCATTTTCCGCGAGAAACGCGTTCAACGAATCGTAGCTCGCCGTCTGCAATCCCCGCTTCCGATCCATGTCTTCGTGGCTCAGCCCTTCGACGAAGTGCGCCCCGATCGACTTCACCGGCCCAAGTCGCACCGGCGTCGGCCGAAAATAGCTCCGGATGTTCGCATAGATGCGCGCCCGGTCGTCCGTCTCGTAAAGCGCCGCCATGCAAACTTTCAACGTGTGCGTCACGCAGTTGTCGAATCGATCGACCCACGGATTGGTGAGCAGGTTGTAGTCGGGATTGTGCAGCGCCACGTAAGCCGGCGATCGGATGGTCTCAATGATCCGCCGCTGCAATTCTTCCACCGGCACACACACCGCCACGTCCTTCTCCGCCACACCCGCGACGAAGTCATACGTGAGATCCTGCTTCAGATAGCTCCGGTCGTCCCGCCCGTCCGCGCCTTGGTAGAGATTATACACCGCATAGGTGTGAAACACCTCTCCATCCGCGCCGCGCACCGGCTCGAACACCGCGAACGCCACATGCGTGTAGCTGATTCCTTTCGGCAACTCCGCACGCGGCCGCCCCGCTCGCGCGAGGATCGCCACATTCACTTTCCGCGCGTCCAACTCGTCGTTCACTCTCAACGCGAGTTCGCGCACCGGCGCCTCGCCGAACTTCTCGACTCCCACGCGGCTGTCGGCACTCGCCCCGGCATGAGCCGGAGCGAGGCACGCGACACCGCTGATCCAAATCGCGGCCACCCAGGTGACCGCCCGCAGCATGCGTTTCATGGCAATTCGTCTCGTGCGTTTTGCTCCGCGTTAGCGGCGTGCCTGCAACACCATCGACGGCGGCACATCCGCCAGCCGGGCCGCATTCGCGTTGCTCACCGGCGGCACCGCCCGTTCGCGGTTCAAGACAGGGCGCTTTGCCGGATCGCTCGTCGCGAAATCCCAGATCTCGCCCGCGCCTTCGGTCGCCGCTTTCCCCGCCGCCGTGCTGGTGTCTCCGATCGCGGAAACGACCGAACCCGTCGCGGCCAGCGCCGCACCACTTGCATACACCGGCACCGCCGCGACGCCGGAAACCACCTTCACACCGGCCTCGCCCGAACCGAGACCAGCCTTGCCGAGCTCCTTCGAAGCCTGGCCCGAATGTCCGGCCGCAGCCGAGAGGTGCGACGTCGCCGCGCAGGATTGAGCCGACAAAGCGACCGTTCCGAAACCAAGAACGATCGCGACCGTAACAACCAGGGATTGAGTGCGTGTTTTCATAACGCCCCCAGCCTACCCGATCCGCCGTCGCTCGCGTTAATTGATAAACCCGATGCCGCTTATCGAAACTCTCAATAACCCCGTGACACCCCGCGTCCTTGTCTCGCCTCTGGCGCTCCGCCTTCATCCGCCTCGATGAACCTCCATCACCTCGAGCTCTTCTACTACGTCGCGAAACATGGAGGCATCAGCCGCGCCGTCCGCCACATCCCTTACGGCATTCAACAACCCGCCGTCAGCAGCCAGGTGCTCCAACTCGAACAAGATCTCGGCGCCAAACTTTTCGACCGCCAACCCTTCCGCCTCACCTCAGAAGGCAAGGAGCTCTACGACTTCGCCCGCCCTTTCTTCGACAACGCCGACGCCGCCGCCGCACGCATCCGCAATCGTCAGGCGCCCATCCTGCGCTTCGCTGCTTCCGAACTCATCCTGCGCGATTATCTCCCGCCGATCATCGAGCGCCTCCGCCGCAAACATCCCGCGCTCCGCTTCGGCTTTCGCACCGGCTTTCAAACTCAGCTCGAAACCTGGCTCCAAGAGGGCGAGATCGACCTCGCCATCACGCCGCTCCAAACCCGTCCTCAATCCGGCCTGAAAAGCATTCCGATCATCCAACTCGAGCCGGTCCTCATCGTCCCCAAATCGTCCCGCCTCAAATCCGCCGCCGAACTCTGGGCGCGCGATCGCATCGACGAACCGCTCATCTGCCTGCCGGCCGGCGAAGCCATCGCACGCGTTTTCCGCAAAGGTCTCACCGGGATGAAAGTCGACTGGCCCACCTCCATCGAAGCCAGCTCCACCGAGCTCGTCGCCCAATACGTCGGCATTGGTTACGGCCTCGGCGTCGGCGTCAACGTCCCGCATCTCCTCCAACATCCCAACGTCCGCACGCTTCCCCTTCCCGGCTTCGACACCGTAGAGATCGCCGCGCTGTGGCGCCCGCCCGCCTCGCCGCTCCACGACGACCTCCGCGAAGCCATCGCCGCCCGCACCGCCGAACTCTGGCCCAACAAAATGTAGGCCGCGAGCTCGCTCGCGCTCAGATGCAACCATCCTCCGACCGCGAAGCCGACCTGGAACGAACGGTTCCGTAAACGCCTCACCCCTTCGCGCCACTTCGCGTCCTTCGCGGTTCTCCCCGATCCCCTTACCTTCTCCCTTCTTCATGAAACTCTTCCTCACCGGCGCCTCCGGCCTCGTCGGCGGCAATTTCGCCCAGCTCGCCGCCACTCGCGGTCACGATGTCATCGGCACCGTCGGCCGCTTTACCGGCGAACTCCCCGGACTCTCCCATCGCCTCGCCCTCGATCTCACCAACGATTCCGTCGTCACCGCCGCCATCCGCTCCGCCGCGCCCGACGCGATCGTCAACTGCGCCGCGATTTCCGAACCCGCCCAATGCGACGCCGATCCCGCTCGCTCCGAAGCGTTGAACGTCACTCTCCCCGCGCTTCTCGCCCAACTCGCCCGCGAACTCGACGCACGCCTGCTTCACCTCTCGTCCGAACAGGTTTTCGACGGACAACTCGCCACGCCTTACGCGCCGCACGATCCAACGCATCCGATAAACCGATACGCTGCGCAAAAACTCGCCAGCGAACAGGCCGTGCTCGCCGCCGCGCCCCATCACTCCGCCACCGTTCGCGCACCGCTCCTCATGGGCAACAGCCCCGGCCGACGCCGCTCGCTGCACGAACGCCTGCTCGCCGACTGGTCCGCCGGCCGCACCCCCAAACTCTACACCGACGAGTTCCGCCAACCCTGCACGGCCGACAATCTCGCCGAAGCTCTCATTGAACTCCTCGATCGTCGCGACCTCTGCGGCGTCTTCCATTGGGCCGGCACCGAACTCCTCTCCCGCCACGAAATCGGCGTGCGCATCCGCGCGCATTTCAACCTCTCCGAATCCGCCGCGCCGATCGTTGCCGTCACCCGCGCCGACACCCCCGCCGTCAGCCCCCAACGCCAAGCCTGTCTCGCCCTGAACCTCGAACCGCTCGCGAGCCAGTTGCGCACCCGCCCTCAAACGTTCGCCGAACAACTGCCTGGGCTTCGTGGCTCGTAACGAAACGCTCACGCGTTCCGCTACTCCCTCACCCAACTCAACGCGACCGCCGCGACAATCATCGACGCGCCGCCGAGCAAAATCGCGTAGAGCGCCTGCCCCCCGAACCAGCCTGCAACGATGGGACCAAGAATCGCGGACGCAGCGATCTGCGGCAGCACGATGAAGAAGTTGAACACGCCCATGTAAAATCCCATCTGCCCCGCCGGGATCGCATTCGCCAACAACGCATACGGCATCGACAGGATGCTCGCCCAACCAATCCCGACTCCAACCATCGACACCAACAACCAGATCGGATCAGGCCAGATTCCCACGAGCAGAAATCCCGCCGCCGCGAGCAACAGGCACACGCGATGAATCCCACGCGCCGAGAAACGTCGGGCCAGCGGGATCAGCGCAAACGCAAACGCGAACGCCACGCCATTGTAGATGCCGAAGCACACACCGCCCCATTCGATGCCGCGTTGATACGACTCCGTTCCCGGCTCGCCGCCAAAGAGGCTGCGCGCAATCGCCGGCGCGAAATAGATCCACAGACAGAACAATCCGAACCACGTGAAAAACTGCACCACCGCGAGCCGCTTCATCGTCGGCGGCATCGTCAGCACACCGCGAAAGATCTCGCCGAACGCACGCCCCACGCCCGCGCTCGCCGCGCGTTCACGCTCGAACTCTTCCAAGTTCTCCGGCGGATGCTCTCGCGTCGTCAGCACCGTGTAGAGCACAGCTCCGAAAAACACCGCCGCGCCGATGTAGAACGACACATGCACCGTCTGCGGAATTCGCGAGCCGCTGTCGCCGACGCCCGACGCCATTCCGAACGCATTCGTCAACAACCACGGCAACGCCGACGACAGGATCGCGCCGAGTCCGATCAACAAACTCTGCATCGCGAAACCCACCTTCCGCTGCTCCGGCGGCAACAGGTCGCCTACGAACGCGCGAAACGGCTCCATGCTCACATTCACCGACGCGTCCAAAATCCACAGCAGTCCCGCCGCCATCCAGAGCCTCGAGGAGTTCGGCATCGCGACCAGCGCCAGGCTCGCGAAAATCGCGCCCACCAGAAAATAGGGTCGCCGCCGCCCGAGCCGCGTCCACGTGCGATCGCTGTAGTATCCAATGATGGGTTGCACCACGAGGCCCGTCACCGGCGCCGCCAGCCAGAGTAAAGGAATCTCACTCTCGGTCGCGCCGAGGTATTGATAGATGGCGCTCATGTTCGCCATCTGCAGCCCCCAGCCGAACTGGATGCCCAGAAAGCCGAAGCTCATCTTGACGATTTCGGCGAGCGCGAGCGGTCGGGAGTTCATACATCAATCGAGTTCACCAGAAAGACACAGAGGCACAGAGAAGACATCTCCAACCTCTGTGTCTCTGCGCCTCTGTGGTTCACGGATCGGATCAATGACTTCCCGGCGGCTCACTGTAATCCACGACTTCACGCGTGCCCGTGCGATCGTAGAGTTCGATCCACTCGCGCAGGGTCTCCGCTTTCGTCTTCGCCAACCGTGCCAGTTGCGCGTCGGTAAATCGCCATTGCCAGTTTCCGACGGTCGTTCCGGGCCGGTTCAGGACCGCATCCGCACCCAGATCGAGAAGATCCTGAATCGGAACCACCGCCAGCCGCGATGTCGTGGCGAGCAACGCGCGGATCATCGGCCACGCGGAACGCGAACCGCGCAGCTGGAAATAAGCATCCACCTGGTCCCGCAGCGGGCTCGAGAGCTGCTCGAGCCAGCCGCGGGTGGTGTTGTTATCGTGTGTGCCAGTGTATGCGACGCTGTTGAGCGGAAAATGGTGCGGGAGATTGGCATTGTTCGCGTCATGCCCATACGCGAATTGCAGCACTTTCATCCCGGGCAATCCGCTCGCGCGCCGCAGTGCGACGACGTCGGGGCCAATATATCCAAGATCCTCGGCGATGATGCGCGCCTGCGGGAGCGCGGCTCTCACTGCTTCGAAAAACGCGAGCCCCGGTCCTTTCAACCATCGCCCGGAGCGGGCATCGACCGCGTCGGCGGGGATTTCCCAATACGTGTCGAACCCGCGGAAGTGATCGAGTCGGATCACGTCGTAGAGTTGAAACGCCGCCGCCAGCCGCTCGATCCACCACGCGTATCCCGTGTCGGCCAGGTGCTCCCAATTGTAGAGCGGGTTTCCCCACAGCTGACCGTAGCTCGAAAAATAATCCGGCGGCACGCCCGCGACCGCTTCAGGCACGCCGCGTCGATCGAGTCGGAACACCGCGCGATGCCGCCAGGTGTCGGCGCTATCGAGCGCCACGAAAATCGGCACGTCGCCAATGATCCCCACGCCTCGCGTCGCAGCGTAACGGCGCAGCCGCTGCCACTGGCCAAAAAAGAGGTATTGGTAAAACACGTGCCGCTCCGCATCCCGCGCGACCTTGGGCGGGAGCTGCGCGTGCAATTGCGGTGTCCACGCGCTGTAAGCCTCGGGCCAGGTCATCCAGGCCTCGCCCCCGAAGTGAGCCTTCAACGCCATGTAATCGGCGAACGGCTGCAACCACGTCGTGTGCTGCACACGGAAGTCGTGCAGCGACCCGAAATCCGCGAACTGCACGGCGCCGCTCTTCGCGAATCGATCCGCCGCGCGCGCGAGCACCGGCCAGAAGGTCCAATAGAGATGCCCGTAATTGACGCGCCGCAGCGGCAAGCCGCGCAGCTCGACGAGTTCCCCCGTCTCGAGCAAACCGGCCGCTTCGAGTTCGGTGAGATCGATGAAGTAAGGATTCCCCGCCGCGCTGGAGAAGAGCTGATAAGGCGAATCGCCGTAACCCGTCGGACCGATCGGGCAAATCTGCCAGTAACGCACGCCTGCATCCGCGAGGAAATCGACGAACGCGCGCGCGCCCGCGCCGAGATTGCCAATGCCGAACTCGCCCGGCAGCGACGACACGTGCGCGAGCACACCGGCGCTTCGCGTGTTGAGCCAGGTCGGCGGAGAAGGATCCATGACGGAGCTGCGTTCGATGGCCCGTGGCAACGGTTGCGCTTGGACTTGCGCAGGCGGGTTCTCCAGCCCGACGGAGGCGTCGGGCTCCACCGCAGAAGAGAACGTTTTCAAGTGCTCAGAATTTATACGAAACGCCGACCGAATAGGACGCGCCGTATTTCTGATAATCGACGACGAGCCGCGGGTCGCCTTGCTCGGAGGTCTGCAGCGGTTCGTCGGTAAGATTGTAACCCTGCAGGATCACGGTGAATCCCTTCATCGGACCCGATTTGAATTCGTAGCTGATCTGCGCGTCGATCACCTGCTCGGTGTGAATCGTGCGGAAGTTCTCTCCGCGCGGACCGAAGGTGTAGATGTTTCCTCGATACGCGGAGCGATAACGTTCGCTCAGGCGCGCGGAGAAACCGCCGCGTTCATAGTAGATCGTCGCACTCGCAACCTTGCGCGAGAGTCCGGGAATCGAGGTGCCCGACGAGCCGGGTCCATAAGGCTCGATGTTACTGTCGTTGTAGG
This sequence comes from Verrucomicrobiota bacterium, assembly GCA_023391285.1. Classification (GTDB taxonomy): domain Bacteria; phylum Verrucomicrobiota; class Verrucomicrobiia; order Opitutales; family Opitutaceae; genus Opitutus. The sequence continues at coordinate 63,456 of JAEWBF010000125.1, read as the reverse complement.
CGCCGCTGACGATGATGCCGAGTCCGCGGAAAGACGGGAAAATCAATTCGCTCGGCAGCGAGAGCGTCGCCTCGACCCCTTGAATCGTGCCACCATCGCCGTTGGCGGGACGATCGTAAACCCCGAGGTAAGTCGCGGGTGCGACCCCGCCGCTCGGAAAGCCTGTGAAGTCCGCGATGACTTTTTGGTTATAGGTATAGGTGCGCAGGTCCTTGTAGAACGCGGACACCGCGAAGTAGCCCATATTGTCGCGGAAGTATTGTTCGAACGCCAAGTCGACGGAGTTCGAACGCCATGGCTTCAGCTCGGGATTGCCGCCGCTGGCATTCCACGCGTCGCCGGGATTCGGCGAACTCGCCAGGTTCGAGTTGAACGTGGTGTTACGTCCGGCACGCATGTCGTTCATTCGCTGGCGCGCGAGTTGTTGCGCGATGCTGAAGCGAAGGAAGCGACGTTCGGCGAGCTGCAGTTTGAGGTTCAAACTGGGCAACACGTTCCAATAGCGATCGCCCCCTTCGGTGGGAACGTTGACCGAGCGGCCCTCGATCGGAACGGCGGAGAGGCCACGCGAGGTTTGGTCGGTGTGCATGACTTGCACGCCGATGTTTCCGGTGAGCGGCATGCCGCCCACGCGACTCTCGATGCCGAGCTGCACGTAGCCGACGGCCACCTTTTCGCTGACGTCCCAATCGTTCGAGATGACGTCGGTGTGCGGATTCGTGAGCGGCAGGAAAGTGCCGCCATAGAGCGCAGCGAGCGGATCGTAACTGGCCATGCCGCTGATCCCGATGAAGCTCAGGTCTGTGACGCCGGTGGACGGAGGCAGCTCGGCCGACATCTGGCCGTTGGCGAGCGCGAGATAATAGCCATCTTCGACCTCGGACTTCGTGCGTCGGCTGTAGCTGCCGCCGACGTCGAGCAGGTTGAAAAACCCGCCGAGGTTTCGCTTCGCGGAAAATTTGAAGAGCGTGAGTGCGTCTTCGGATTTCGGATTCTTCAGATATCCGGCTTGGCCGCCGGGGACGACGTCGCCGCCCCAACCCTGCGGGCCAGTGAGTCGAACAAGATTACGATCCGTGTAATCGAGCGTCGACGCGAAGCTCGCGCCGCGGCCGCGGCCCATCGTGACGGTGATCGTGTCAGGCGTGCCGACCTGATTCGAGCCCGTGCCCGAGTAAGTCTCGAGCACGCGGTCCTTGCGATCGATGCGCGAGTAGCTGAGGTCGCCCTCAAACGTCCATCCGGAGCCGTCGCCGAATTTCAAGTTCCAGCCGCCCGCGTAAACGTCGGCATTGCGCGCGACGATATCGTTGCGGACGACGCCGAAGACATTGTTGAAGACCGCATTCGTCACGAGCCCGTCGTCCACGGTGAAGCCCGGCTGAAATCCGGATTGGTTCGGACCCCAGTAAAGCGGAATCTCGATGCCACGCAGGAGCTGGGTTTCATCGAAATACGAATAGTAGAGATCGATGGTGGAGTGAAACACGTCGCTCGGCTTGTATTCGATCACGCCCATGAGGCCGTCGCGTTTCAGCTCGCTCGAGCGAACGAAAGGCTTCGCGCCGCCGATCACCCACGGCTGCGACGGATCTTGCGCGGCGTCGGCCGCGGGATAACCCCACGCGTTCCACTGCTCGCCCTGGCCGGGGATGTCGGCGTGCGAGTAGCCGAAGGCGATGCCCAGCGCGCCGTCGTTGAACTGATCGATGTAGGACGCGCTGTAGCGATAGCCGTTGTCGTCGATGCCGGCGTTGAGCGCATCAAGCTGCGTCCAATCGTAGAACGCGTTGGCCGCGACCGTGCGGCGGCCATGCGTAAGCGGACGCACCGTGCGAAGATCGATCGTGCCGGCGAGACCCTGGCCGATGAGATTTGCCTGCGTGGTTTTATACACGACGGCGCTGCTGAGAAGTTCAGCGGGATATTGGTCGAACTCGACGGTGCGATTGCTGTTGGAGCTGACTTGTTCGCGCCCGTTGAGCAGGCCGGTCGTGTAGTCGCCGGTGAGCCCGCGAATGCTGATCGCTTGGCTGCGGCCGTTGAGCCGTTGCGTGGCGAGACCCGGCAAGCGGCTGAGCGAATCGGCGATGGAGATGTCGGGGAGTTTTCCGATGTCTTCGGCGGCGACGATTTCGGTGATGCCGGGCATCGCTTGTTTCACTTCCGCGGCGGCGGCCAGACTGCCGGCAAAACCGCCTGTGACGGTGAAGCGATCGAGGACAACGAGGCCGCCGGCGGGGTTTTGCTGGGAATCCTCGGAGGACGCGGAGGTGGCGGACGGGGTTTGCGCGGAAGCGATCGAAGGAAGTAACAGGAGGAGCGCGAGGCTCGCTCGAAACGTGGGGAACTGCGGTTGCGATGACATGGGATGACAGGGCTGCAGGTTTCCGAATGCGGCCGGCGACACCGGCGCGGAAGCGATGTTTGTAGTGGTGGTTTGGGTCGAAGAGGTGCGGCGAGCGCGCCCCGGGGTTGATGAAAACGGTGCATCGCGACGAGCGAGCACGCCAACGGCGAGTCCGGCAGAGAACCGAGATGGACAGGAAAAAACTTGGATTTTCCGCCGCAAAGATCGGGACGTCTCGGCGCGCGCGAGGGAACCATGATGGCTGGACCGAAGTTTTGTCCGGCCCGCCTATGAATTCTCCGCAGGCTGGTTTTTGACCGCATGGACGCGCCACGCACGCTGTCAGGAAACCCCGGTTACCCGATGAAGATGACAACCGTAGGAGCCTGCTCGCAGGCGATGGCAGGTCTCGTTCGAGCATCAACGCATCGGATCGCGCGCAAGCGCGCTCCTACATGGATGCGGGCGGCAACGCTCTTCGCGTTGATCGCGACGCCGGCCTTTGCCAGCGAGCCGCAGCCGGGATGGTGGCGCGATGCGGTGTTCTACGAGATCTTTGTGCGATCGTTTGCGGATGCATCGACGGGACCGCTCGCCGGCGACGGCGTCGGCGACTTCCAAGGGCTGATCGAGAAGCTGGATTACTTGAACGACGGCCGCGGCGCGGAGGGGAAGTCACTCGGTGTGACGGCGCTGTGGTTGATGCCCATTCATCCGTCGCCGAGTTATCACGGTTACGACGTGAGCGACTATTTCGCGGTGCATCCGGAATTTGGAGACATCGCATTGTTCAAGAAATTCGTGGCGGAAGCGCATCGGCGCGGGATTCGCGTGATCATCGATTCGGTGCTGAATCACGCGTCGTCGCAGCACCCGCTGTTTTTGGAGGCGGTGGCGGAAAGCGCGAAAGACTCGGAGGGAGACAAGCGGAAGATGTTTCGATTTTCGGAGGTGCCTTTGGAATTGTTCGGGCCGTGGGATCAGCGGGCGTGGCATCCGGTGCCAGGTGGCGGAGGCGGATTCTACTACGGCGTGTTTTCGTCGGAGATGCCGGACTGGAATTTCAACGATCCGCGCGTGACGGAGCATCATCGGCGGGCGGCGGAGTTCTGGTTGAAGGAGGTGGGCGTGGACGGATTCCGATTGGATGCGGTGCGGTATTTCCACGAAGTGGGCGGCGCGCTGCAGGACACGGAGGAAACGCGGGCGTGGTTGAAGGAGTTCACCGACCATTGTCATGCGGTGAAACCGGGAAGCTTCGTGATCGCGGAGAATACGGCGCGGATGGGCGAAGTGGCGAAAGGGATTCGCAGCGGCGCGGTGGACAGCTCGTTCGAATTCGATCTCGCGCGCGCGACGATCGAAGCGGTGCGGCTGCGCGAGCCGAGAATTCTGTCGGGCGCATTGGAGCGGTTGGATGCGTTGTATGAAGGCGCGGCGCCGTGGGCGGCCTTGTTGACGAATCACGATCAGGAGCGCGCGAGGACGCAGCTGGGCGGCAGCGAGTCGGCGACGCGGCTGGCGACGAAGATCTTGTTCACGCTGCCGGGGACGGTGTTTTTGTATTACGGCGAGGAACTCGGGATGCAGGCGACAAAACCCGATCCGGAGCTGCGCACGCCGATGCCGTGGACGAGCGAGCCGCCGAACGCGGGCTTTGCGAAAGCCGATGTGCGCGCGTGGAAACCGCCGCAGCCGGAGTTTCGCGAAGTGAACGTGGCCGCGCAGATCGATCGCTCGGATTCGATGTGGGCGTTGTATCAGAAGTTGGTGACGTTGAATCTGGACTCGGGGGCGTTGCGCCAGGGTAAGCGGCTCGCCGTGAGCGCGAGTGAACCGGATGTTTACGTGCAGATGCGCGAGGCGGACGGCGAGGTGGTGTTGGTGATCGGGAATTTCGATGCGGAGCCGCGACGTGGAATCACGTTAAGTATGGAAAAGAGTCCGGTGCGCCCGGCGTGGAAGCTCAGCGAGGAAATCGAAAGCGCGCAGGTGACGGCGCCGAAATGGACGCCCGAGGGCGGTTTCGAAGGATGGATGCCGTTCGCGGAGCTCGCGCCGGAATCGCTGTATGTGGTGCGCTGGCGGAAGTGAGGTGGAGCCTGACGTCCTCGTCAGGCTTGAACGTCGGTGATCGCGGCGTCGCAGCGGCGGGGTCGGGACACCCCGCCCTACATGGCCGATGGTGGATTTTCCGCGTGAGGTCGTGGTGGGAGTCGCGCCGTGCTGGTGTTGCACGCGCTGCCGGTGCGTATTCGGTGATTCGTTACGGGCCGCGAAATGGCACTTTTTCGGGATGTGGCGGACAATGGGGCTTAGCCCCGAGCTGTCATGCTGCGTTCACGACCCGTGAGATTTCTGATCACGCGCATCGCGCGAGCCTATGGGTTTCTCGACCCGGTGGCACTGATGGCGAGCTTGCGCGGCTTCGCCAAGCCCTCGGAAGTGGCGGAGCCGATCGAGCTGTTGCGCGCGGGGATGTTGTTTCACGCGCGCGGGCTCGTGAACACGAAGGCGATTCAAAACAATCTCGACTGGGTGTGGCCCTACTGGGTCGAACGGCAGTTCAATCCGGGCGATCCGTCGTTTATTCCGCGGGCGTTTTCGTTCAGCCATATCAATCTCACGCATCGTAACTGGACGGCGGTCGGTTTGCCCGATGTGGCGTTTTATCCGATCGTGGATCCGCGGGGATTGGTGACGCCGTTGTTCGATGGATGGTCGCTGGATTTCTGGTTCGTGCCGGAGAACGGCGAAGCGGTCATGTTGCCGTCGAAATTGGGCGAAGCGGAGGTGGAGCAGGATGTGAGGCTGACGGACAATTTGCGGGTGCGGACCGTCGCGCGGTTTTCCGGTGGAAATGGTGCGAACCCCGGCGCCCGCGGAGCGGCGGGCGCCACGGGCGTGATGCTGGAGTCGATCGTCGAACTAGGCTTCAAACAGGGCGAGCCGCAGTGTCGCGTGCGCCTGCAGGTGCACGGAGGAAAAAAAGGCGCGGTGGCGGTGGCGGTGCGGCCTTACAATCCGGAGGGCGTCAGCTTCATCCAGTCGATCGAAACGATGACGCAGCGCAGCGGGTTTCTCGTGAATGGCCGCAACGAGGTGATTTTCGATCGGGCGCCGGCGAAGCAGTTGCTGTCGAACTACGCGCACGGCGACGTGTTGCTGCGCTTGCGCGAGCCGCTGGCGGACAAGGAAGTGAGTTGCCCGGTGAGCATGGCGACGGCGGTCGCGTTGTTCCCGACTTCAGGCGAGGACAACAATACCTGCGAGATTCGCGTGCCGATCTACGACGAACTCGATGCGCGGCATCGTCCGAGTTTCAAAGCGACGCAGAGTTGGAGCGACGCGATGGCGGGGCTGGCGCGGCTGCACGTGAGCGATGCGGCGGTGCAACGGTTGTATGATCTCGCGCTGGCGAACACGGTCTTGCACGCGCCGCGCGAAGTGTATCCGGGACCTTATACGTATAAGCGGTTTTGGTTTCGCGATGCGGTGTTTGTGCTGAATGCGCTCCTGTCGCTCGGCGGCGTGGAGCGGACGCGGCGGGCGATGAAGGAGTTCGCGCCGCGGCAGCGGATGGACGGGTATTTTCTTTCGCAGGAAGGCGAGTGGGACAGCAACGGCGAGGCGTTGTGGTTTTATCATCGCTTCGCGTCGCTCACGGGCGAAACGCTGCCGCGGGAATGGCTGGAGGCGGTGGCGAAAGGCGCGAAGTGGATCACGAAGAAGCGGCTGCCCAAGGATGGTAAGTTGGAAGGAGGATTGTTGCCGGCGGGTTTCAGCGCGGAGCATCTGGGGCCGAACGATTTTTATTATTGGGACGACTTCTGGGCGGTGGGCGGTTTGCGCGGGGCGGCGGAGTTGCTGCGGCCGGTGAATGCGAAGCTGGCGGACGCGTGTGCGGCGGAAGCGACCGAGTTTTTGGATACGATCGTGAAATCGTTTCCGGCGGGTCCAAATCGGCGATATCCGAAAGCGATTCCGGCGTCGCCCCACCGGCGGATGGATTCGGGCGCGGTCGGCTCGCTGGTGGCGGATTATCCGTTGCAGTTGTTTCCCGCGGGCGATGAGGCGCTGGTCAGGACGGCGGATTATCTGCAGGGGCATTGCCTGCATGACGGCGGTTTTTTCCAGAACATGATCCATTCGGGGATCAATGCGTATCTGACGCTGCATCTCGCGCAGGTGCGGCTGCGGGCAGGAGATGCGCGGTCGGCGTGGGAGCTGATGGATGCGGTGGTGCGGCTGGCGTCGCCGACCGGGCAATGGCCGGAGGCGATTCATCCGTTGACGCTGGGCGGATGCATGGGCGACGGGCAGCATATCTGGGCGGCGGCGGAGTGGTTGATGTTTGTGCGCAATCTGTTCGTGCGGGAGGAAGTCGACGGTGGCGGGGCTTTGGTGATTGGATCCGGCGTGAAGCCGGAATGGTTGGCTGCGGGCGAGGCGGGTTTTGGCCCGACGTTGACGCCGTGGGGCGCGGTGAGCGTGAGGTTCGCACGCACGGGAGAAAGAAGCGTGCGGGTGAAGATCGAAGGTGAATGGCGGGGCGCGGCGCCGCGGCGGCAGATCCGCGTCCCTGGTTGTGAAACGGTGAATCTGCCGGCGGGTGAGGAACGGAACGACGTGGTGGTGCGGGGGAACCCGACCGAGTCTTCGGGGATGTAGCGGAACGCGTGAGCGTTTCGTCCGGCGCAGGGCGAAACGCTCACGCGTTCCGCTACGGGAGGGCGCGGGTTGCCGAAAGCGCGCGAACCGTGAGGAGGTTCGAAGGTCTTTGGAGACTCTCCCGCGAGTCCGGGAGTGACGACGCATGAATATCTGCATGATGACCAACACCTACCTGCCGCACGTCGGCGGGGTGGCTCGTTCCGTGAGCACGTTTGCGGAGGAGTTTCGGAAGCGTCGGCATCGTGTGCTGGTGGTTGCGCCGGAATTCGAGGGGAAGTCGCTGCCGCCGCGGCAGGCCGCGATGGTGGAGCGGATTCCCGCGATTCAGAAATTCAACGGAAGTGATTTTTCGGTGAAGCTGCCGATCGTGGCCACGCCGCCTCGGCTGGATGAGTTTCGGGCGGATATCATTCACGCGCATCATCCGTTTTTGCTGGGCGACACGGCGCTGCGCATAGCGGCGACGAAGAATGCGCCGGTGATCTTCACGCATCATACGCGCTATGAAGATTACACGCACTATGTGCCGTTCGATTCGCCGGCGTTGAAGGAGGTGGCGATCAATCTCTCGACGCATTTTGCGAACCTCTGCGACGGGGTGATCGCGCCGAGCGAGAGCATTGCGAAGTTGATCAAACGTCGGGGCGTCGAAGTGCCGATTCGCGTGGTGCCGACGGGCATTGACGTGGGTGCGTTTGCGGCGGGCGACGGGCGGAAGTTTCGTTCCAAGTTCAAGGTGCCGGAGAAGGCGTTTGTGGTGGGCCATGTGGGCCGGCTCGCGCCGGAAAAGAACCTGGAGTATCTCGCGGAAGCGGTGGCGTTGTTTCTCAAGCGGACGCCCGAAGCGTGGTTCCTTGTCGTGGGGGGCGGGCCTTCGGAGGAGAAGTTGCGCGAAGTCGCGGAGCAGCACGGCGTGGCGGAACGCGTGGTGATGGCGGGGAAACACACGGGGAAGGCGCTCGCGGACGCTTACAACGCGATGGATGTGTTTGTGTTTGCGTCGTTCACGGAGACGCAGGGCATGGTGTTGTCGGAAGCGATGGCGGCGGGGTGTCCGGTGGTGGCGTTGAATGCGTCGGGCGTGCGCGAAGTGCTGCGCGACGGCGTGAACGGTTTCATGCTGGCGAAAAACGCGAGCGCGGCACGGTTCGCGAACGCGCTCGAGCGATTGCACGGCGATCCGGCGCGACGGAAGGAATTCTCGGCCGCGGCGCGAGAGACGGCGGAGATGTTTTCGAAGGAGCGGTGCGCGGAGCTCGCGTTGAAGTTTTATGAAGACGTGCGGCAGATGACGCGGCGCGAGCGGATGATGGTGGAGCGGAGTCCGTGGGGAACGTTGCTGGAGCGGATTCAGGTCGAATGGAATCTGCTCGCGGAAAAAGCGCAGGCGGTGGCGGAGGCCGTCGGCGGCCGATAAACGCCGCTGAGGAGCAGCGGCAAATCACAAAGGCCCATGATCAAACGCCAAAGAAATCCCAAAGGACCAACGCGACTGAATGCCCATTTGAGATTGGGTTTTTTTTTGGAGTTTGGCGTCTGGGATTTGAAGTTTTCGACCGATGTTCGCGGGCGTTGAAGCATTGATCCATCGGGCGCGGATTCGGCTGAGCCGGAACGAGTGGGCGATCCGACATTTGGGGCTGACGCCGTCGCACGGCACCAGCGAGGAGCCGGGGTTGCTTTTGATTCAAATCGACGGGCTCGCGCGGAAGCAGGTCGAAGCGGCGCTGGCGAAGGGGCGGATGCCGTTCGTGTCGCGGCTGATCGCGCGCGAAGGCTACGAGATGCGGACGTTTTATCCCGGGCTGCCGTCGACGACTCCGGCGGTGCAGGCGGAGCTTTACTACGGGGTGAAGTCGGCGGTGCCGGCGTTCAGTTTCTTCGATCGGACGATGAAGAAAGTCGGTCGGATGTGGGATCCGGACTGGGCGAAGGCGCGTGAAGCGAAATGCGCGGAGACCGCGGAAGGTCTACTGAAAGGCGGAAGTTCGTGGTCGAACATTTACACCGGCGGCGCCGGGCAGGAGGAAAGTCATTTTTGTGCGGCGAGCATCGGGCTCGGCGACATGTGGCGCAGCGGGAAGGTGAAGAATTTGTTTTTGTTCACGATTCTTCAGCTGCCCTCGGTGGTGCGGATCTTGTGGCGGTTGATGATCGAACTCGGCGTAGCGGTGAGCGATGCGGTGCAGGCGATCGCGCGCGGACGACTGCCCAAACCGGAGCTGATGCTGATGGTCTCGCGGGTGTTTGTGGGCGTGGGGCTGCGCGAACTGCTGACGTTGAGCGGGCAGATCGAAGTCACGCGCGGACTGCCGATCGTGCACATCAACTTCGTCGGCTACGACGAGCATGCGCACGTGCGCGGCCCGGGCTCGGCGCTGGCGCACTACGGATTGCGCGGCATCGACAATGCGATCCGGAAAATCGTGCGGGCGGCGCATCGGTCGAAACGGCGCGACTATGCGGTGTGGATTTTTTCGGATCACGGACAGGAAGTGACGCGGCCGTTTACGGACAAGGTGCCGGAAGGGATCGAGGCGGTGCTGCACGAGGCGTTGGAGATTTCGAAGCAGCGCGATCGCGCGTGGCGCGCGCGTTCGCAGCGGCGGCCCGTGGAGGCGTCGACCTGGCTTTCGCGCAACCGGCGTTATCAGGCGCGGGTGGCGCGGATGCGGGCGGATGAGTCGATCACGTTGGAGGAAGGAAAGAGTGTGATCGTCGCGGCGATGGGTCCGGTGGGGCATGCGTATTTCGCGAATGCGATGACCGACGACCAGCGGGTGGCCTTGGCGCGGCGACTGGTGCAACGTGGCGTGCCGGGCGTATTGGTCCGCACGGAGCGCGGGGTGACGTGGTTTCATGCGGGCGGAGAGACGCGCGTGCCGGAGGAGATGCCGGCGCTGCTGGAGGCGCATGCGCCGGAGCTGCGCGAGACGATCGCGAAGGACGTCGCAAATTTTTGCGCGATTCCGGATTCCGGCGATTTGATATTGGTGGGCTGGAGTCCGACGGAAGGCGCGTGGAGTTTTGCGGAAGGCGAGCGTGGGGCACACGGCGGATTCGGGCCGGACGAGACCCGCGGGTTCCTTTTGTTGCCGCCTCGCACGGTGTTGCCGGCGGGCGCGGAGACCTTTGTGCGGCCGCAGGCGTTGCGGGCGGCGGCGCGGCATTATTTGGGACGCGAATCGCTGGAACCGCATGTGCAAGTGACTCCCGGCGCGGGACGTTTGCGACTGATGACCTACAACGTTCACGGCTGCGGCGGGATGGACGGACGCGTGTCGCCGCGTCGGGTGGCGCGGGTGATTGCGGCGCAATCGCCGGATATCGTGGCGTTGCAGGAAGTGGATTTGGGGCGGAGGCGTTCGCGAGCGGAAGATCAGGCGGCGCTGATTGGGAAACAGATTGGGATGCACGCGGTGTTTTGTCCGACGATCACACGCGGCGAGGAGCATTACGGGCATGCGTTTTTCAGTCGCTGGCCCGTGGAGATCGTGCGGCGCGCGCATTTGCCGCATGATCCGAAAGGCTGGTGGAAGGAGCCGCGATCCGCGCTCTGGGTGCGCGTGAATGTGAACGGAACGATCATTCACGTGGTCACGACGCATCTCGGGCTCGGGCCTTACGAGCGGTTTTTACAGATGCAGGCGCTGCTCGGGCCGGAGTGGCTGGGCCGGCTGGGCCGCGACGAGCTGGTGTTGATGTGCGGCGATTTCAATCTCACGCCGGGCAGCCGCCCGTATGGGCTGGCCGCGAAGCGCTTTCGCGATGTGCAGGCGGCGCGGCAGGGACATCGGCCATTGAGCACGTTTAGCTCGATGCGGCCCTTCATGCGGCTGGACCACATATTTCTGTCGGAAGGATTTCGCGTGGAGAACGTGATCGTGCCGCGGAATGAACTTACGCGCGTCGCTTCCGACCACCTGCCGCTGGTCGCTGATCTTTTATTCGAGCCTGCAGGCGTCGAAACGCCCACGCCGTCGTCACGGTGATGGCAATCGCGTAAGCGACGAAGATGGCGATGCGGGCGGGCGTGAGGTCGTCGCTCATTTCGCCGAAGAGAACGCCGATGATCGATTTGATGATGTGGATGATGCTGCCCCAGACCAGGTAGGTGCCGAGCGGAACGCCGACGAGAGGAAGGACGTAGTTTTGGGCAAAATACGGCACGGCGGGCAGCAGCATCGTGAACTGCGTGAGCGGGACGTGAGCGGCTTTGGGGAGTTTTTTGCGCCAGCGCTCCATGTGGCGCGCGAAGAAGGACGGCGCGAGTTTGACGAGGGCGTAGCTGGCGAGGAGTTGAAGCACGATCGAAGCTGCGACCAGCGCGAGGCCGAGACCGAGACCGAAGCGGACGCCGGCGATGGCGTGGCAAACGCTGACGGGGAAGCCGAAGAGCGGAAGAACGGTGATCAGGACGAAGACGAGGAAGCCGTTGATTTCCTCGGCGCGGCGATGAAGCGCGGCGACATCGATCTGCCGGTAAACGAGCGCGAGCGCGATACAGGCGAGAACGATAGCGATGAACGTGATGATCTTACGGCGATCGATCGCGTAGCCCGCGATGGTGAGTTCCATTTTCTCCAGACCGCGGGAGGGGAAGGAGGTTCGGTGGACCGGCCGGTCGCGGATCGAGGTCGAACTCGAGCACGACTACGATACGAGCAAGAGCGTGAAACGGCTCGGCGGGGACGCCTCGCCCTACCCTCGAGCCTTAGCCCGCCGGGACGGCGGGCTCCACCTACCCCGCCAGGACTTTGGCGCGGGCTTTCTCGAGGATGTTCAACAGCTCGGCGAAGTCTTCGTCGCGGGTGCGGCTGTGGATTTGGAAATCGAATTTATGCGCCTCGCGCAGCTCGGCTTCGGCGGTGGCCATGCGGCGAGCGATTTCGTCTTCGTTGTCCTGTGCACGGGCGCGCATGCGGGCGACGAGGCGCTCGTGGTCGACGACGATGAAGATCGTGGTCATGTGGCGGGCGAGGAGCGGGTTGCTGCGAGCGGCGCGGCGGAAGCTTTCAACGCCTTGGACGTCGACGCTCATGACGAGATTTTCGCCGCGGGCGAGCGGTTCGAAGACGCTGGATTTGAGTGTGCCGTAGCGGCGGTCCTTGCGGGAGGACGGGTCGGCGTGAACCCAGGCCCATTCGAGGAATTCGTCGTTGGCGACGCGGCGGTCGAACTCGTCGGGCGTGAAAAAGTGATAATGGACGCCGTTGATTTCTCCGGGGCGCGGAGCGCGGGTGGTCGTCGTGATGACGCGCGAGAAGGACAGATCTTCGGAGACGAGGCGGTCGCAGAGCGTGCTTTTGCCGGAACCGGCGGGACCGGCGAGGACGAGGAGAACGGGAGGAGGAGTGGCGTTCACTGCGAACCGGTTGAGCGGAGAATCAATAGGTGAAGGCGACGATCGAGAGCAGCAGGCCGTAGGCGGTAAGCGCGGCGCCGAACCCTCGGATGCGAGCGGGACGGGCGAAGAGCCAGCCAAAGAAATCGCGGAGTCGGAAGGGCGAGGCGCCGAACCAGATCGCGATGGCGATCAGGAGATAGACGACCGTCACCATGAAGAGCCGCTGCGGGTGTTGATACTCCATGTAAGCGGCGCCGAGGAGCGGTTGAGCGGAAAGGAGGGTGAGCACGCAGAGGCCGCGCACGGCGAGGAAGTCGGGCACGCATTTGAACGCGAGCACGGCGACGACGCCGAAGCCGAGCGCGAGCGGCACGCGGTAGTTGCCGAAGTCGGCGGGCGAAAGATGCCAGACGTTGTAGAGAAACCAAAGCGAACCCGCGCCGAAGAAGATGAGCGCGGCGCTGGTGGAGCGCGGGAAGGATTTCAGGATCGCGACGGCGCGGCTGCTGTTGAGGAGCAGCGGAAGGCCGAGAGCGAGGAGCGCGAGGCCGGGGAGAAGGGTGGCGAGGAGCAACGACATCGGATTAGCCGCAAAAAGGCGCAAAAAGGCGCAAAGAAGAAGGAGAATGTTTTTTGCGCGGTGAGCGCATCGTCGCGGCTATTCAGGTTTCGACGCCGGCGAGGGCGAGCTCGCCGTAGAGGGTGCTTACGCTGGCGCGGGTGATCTTTAATGGGACGAACTGGCCGATGAGACGCGGGTCGGCGTCGAAGACGCAGACGCGGTTGCCGCGGGTGCGGCCGGTGAAACGGGCGCCGCTTTTGTCGGGGCCTTCAACGAGCACTTCCTCGGTGGTGCCGATGAGGCTCGCGGTGCGGCGTTCGGAATTGCGGCGGAGGATGTCGAGGAGGACCTGGTTGCGGTGCTCTTTGACCTCGTCGGGAATCTGGTCGCCCATGTCGGCGGCGGGCGTGCCGGTGCGGATCGAATATTTGAAGACGTAGGCCATGTCGAAGTCGCAGGCCTCGAAGAGCTCGCGCGTTTGCTCGAACTCGGCGTCGGTTTCGCCGGGGAAGCCGACGATGACGTCGGTGGAGAAATACATGCCGGGCGTCGTCGCGCGGAGGGCGTCGACGATCTCCTTGTAGCGCTCGCGCGTGTAGGGGCGGTTCATCGCGCGCAGGATGCGATTGCTGCCGCTCTGCATCGGGAGATGGACGTAGGAGCAGAGTTTCGGCAGGCGCGCGTAGGCGGCGACGAGGTCGTCCTTGAAGCCGCGGGGATGCGGCGAGGTGAAGCGGATGCGTTCGATGCCGTCGATGGCGTGGACGCGCTCGATCAACTGCACGAAAGGCGAGATGCCATTCGTGTGAACGTAATCGCGGCGGCCGTAGCTGGTGACGATCTGGCCGAGCAGCGTGATTTCGCGAACGCCGCGGGCGGCGAGGCTTTCGCATTCGCGGACGATGTCGTCCATCGGACGGGAGCGTTCGTCGCCGCGGGTTTTCGGGACGATGCAGAACGCGCAATCCATGTTGCAGCCCTGCTGGATGGAGACGAAGGCGGTGACTTGCGGCAGCGGCGCGGCGGCGCCGCCGGGTTGAGAGTTGAGGGTTGAGGGTTGAGAGGTGGCGTCCTGCGGGAGGAGGTGGTCGCGGATGGTGTTTTGCGAACCGGCTTCCTCGGCGATGTCGACGATGGTTTCGCCGATGGGGACGCCGGCGTCGCGCGCGGCGCGGAGGTTGTCGAGGTAGTCGGGGACCTGGTGAAACTTCTGCGTGCCGACGATGAGATCGACGTCGGGCAGCTGATCGAGAAGCGCGGCACCGCGGTTTTGCGCCATGCAGCCAAGGATTCCGAGAACGAAGTCGGGCTGTTTCTTTTTGCGGGCCTGGAGGTAGCCGGCTTTGCCGATGGCTTTCTGCTCGGCGGCGTCGCGGACGGAGCAGGTGTTGAGGAGGAGGATGTCGCAGTCGTTTTCGTCGGTGACGATGCGATAGCCGCGGGCGCGCAGCATTGCCGCGACAGCCTCGCTGTCGCGCTCGTTCATCTGGCAGCCGTAGGTTTTGATATGAACCCGGTTCACGCGCGGAGCGGTTCTAGGTAAACCGTGGGCCGCGGGGGTCAACGCGGGAAACGGAAACGCCCGCGAAGCGGCGAGCGCTTGGCGGGCGTGAAAAGGAACAACGAGCCTGCAATCAATCGGATGCGGTCGAGGCGGCCACGGCGCGGCGTTTGCGCCAGAAAGCCAGTCCGAGAACGGCCACTCCCGCGAGGGCGGCATAGGTGGAGGGCTCGGGGATGGCGGGCCCCGCGGGCCAGCCGCCGTCGCTCAGGCCGGCATAGGTGAAATCGTCGAAGACGATGCTGTTCGATCCTGAGATATCCAGATTGTGGGAAACGCCAAGCAGAGCGATGCCGAAGACCGGGTCGGAAAAGTCGGCAGAGACATCCCAACCACTGTCGGTATTGAGCGCGGTGTCAGCGGGGCCGGTGACATTGAAAGATGTCTGCGCGACCCAACTCGTGCCATTATCCAGCGACACCGAGGCCGTGAAAAAATGAGACGCGGCGTCGTAATCCGCGCGCAACAGCACATCGCGGACACCCAAGGTATCTACGCCGACATACGGCTGCTGATTGCCCCAGCCACCGGAACTTGCCTGCACGCTTTGGCCCCAAGTCGCGTCGTATCCAGCTTGGATATACACTCCGCGGTTATACGCGCCGTTGGCCAGATCGTTGACGATGAGCTGGGCCATGAATCCTTGGGCCGATCCGTCCTGCGGACGAGGAGTGGAAGTAGAATCCGGGTTCAATACACCGAACTCGGGAATCGTGGCTTTAACCTGCACGAACCAACTTTGGTCGAGATAGCCGACAAGGCGGGTGGTATCGGAATCGCTCCGAGTGAAATTGCCTCCGCTCGATGGCATCACTTCCGCAGAGTTTCCCCACGAGCTGCCGGCGGTGTATTGTAGCTTTCCGTCGGTAACGGAAAACGCCCCGGACCCGGAGCCTTTGCCCGTGACCCAGTCGTTGCCGGTGGAAAAATCGTCCACGATGGGTTGCGCAGACAAGGAGGTGACGAGCAGGAGCGCGGAAAGCGCCGGGCGAACGAGTTGGAGCATTGGAGCTGGGGGTTGGTTTGCTGACGGGAGCGAACCAGCCCTGCTGGAGGGGAGGACGGATTTGCGAAATTCGATTACGCACAGCTCGCGACCGTTCACATCGCCGGGGTAAGTAGTCGCGACAAGGACAGGCGAGGCTCAAAGGTCAAGGGGCCAGGGAAGAAAACCGCGACGCCTTCGCAGATGGATGGACAGAGACGCGACTTGCGAGGGACCAAGATGGGTTGTTCGATCGGCGGATGCGCGGGGTTTTCTGGATCGCGGTCGGTTGGGTCTTGTTCTTCGGGACGCGCGGGGAGGCCGGCCAGACACGGGCGCCCGAGGTCGTGTTGGTTGTGATCGGCGATCAGCATTCGGCTTATGGGCGGACGGCGCAGTTCGTGGCGCAGGTGGATCGCGTGCGGGCCGACCATGCGGGCGTGCCGGTGGCGGTGTTGATCAATGGCGATGTGTTCGAGCTGGGAAACGCCGTGGCGAAGCGAAGTGCGGGAGAGGTGGATTTTGCGATGATTCGCGCGCTGGCGCGGCGCGGGGCGGTGGTGGTGAATCTGGGGAATCACGAGGCGGAATTTTACGATGTCGCGGAATCGGTGCGGCGATTGCGAGAGGCGGGCGCGGTGGTGGTGGGAAGTCTGCTGAGTCGGGAGACGGGTGAAGGCTTTGCGCCGGGAGGAGCGGCGCTACGGTTGGGTGAGACGGACGTGGTGATCGTCGGCGTGGCGACGGATTTGATCGCGCAGTATCGCGCGGCGGTGCGGCCGGAATTGGATCTGACGACTCCGGCCGTTTGGGCGCGGGAGAAGTTTCCGGAGTGGTTTGCTCGAGCGGACGTGCGCGTGGTGTTGAGCCATTCGGGCGTGCGGTATGACCGGGAGATTTTTCCGGTGGTGCCGGAGGGAGCGTTGTTTGCGGGAGCGCATGATCATCTGCGGTTCGTGCACCGGATGGGGCGGACGGTGTATGTGCACTCGGGAGCGTGGCAGGGGTTTTTCTCGGTGGCGAAGCTGCGACGTGGAGAGGGCGGAGAGGTGACGTGGGAGGTGGAGCAGGTGGCGATTCGGGACGACGATCCGGCGGATGCGGAGATGGCGAACGTCGTGCGGGGGGCGCGAGAGAGGCATTTGTCGCCGGAGGATTTGACGGTGGTCGGGCGAACGAAGGAAGCGATGCCGCGCGAGGAGGCGGCGAAGTTCGTGGCGCGAGCGGTGCGGCAAGCGGCGGGGGTGGATGCGGTGTTGATTGGAAACACGACCTTCGGCGACGGGTTGCCGGCGGGGAATGTGACGCGGGAGGCGTTCGATGCGTGCGTGCGGTTTGATGGAACGATTTGCGTGGCGGAGGTAAGTGGCGAGGAGCTGAAACGGTTGCTGGCGCGCGCTAACCAAAATGTGGATACGCCCTTCGAGGAGCGGCGGGGGGAATTTCAGTTTGCGGATGGACCGGCAGCGACAGACATCGACGACTTGCGAACCTATCGGATGGCGACGACGGATTGGGGGATGAAGAATCGCGGGCGGTATTTCGGGCGCGAAGATCTCGTGTTTGTCGAGCGGCCGGAACTGCGCTTGAAGGCGGTTGTCGCGGAGGCGCTGAACCAACGATGAGCACGTTCCGTCGAACATCACCTGCAAGCCGGTTTCGCCGCGTAGCGATCGTGGCACTTTTCGGGGTGGCGACCGCGCTGGGTGCCGAGGAGGAAGCCGGGGAAGAGGACGGGGTTTCGCTGGATGCGTTGTATGAGACGGGGCGGGCGTTGTTCGATCAGTTGGCGCCGGCGGAGATCAAGGAGCAGTTCGAATTTCCGACGAAGGAGCGATGGGACGAGTTTGCGAGCAGCTTGAATGCGGCGCTCGAGGATGAGGATTTGTCGGCGCTGGCCGAGTATTTGCCGGATGCGAAGGCGGCGTTGGTGGCGTTGCGGGCGCTGCCGGGCTATGAGGACTACGCGGACTGGCTGCAGGAACGGATCGACTACATCGAGGCGGCGAAGGATGCGGCGGCAACGCCGGCGTCGGAGCCTGAGCAGGAGGTGACGAAGAAGGAGAAGGAAGAGCCCGGGCCGGTGCGGCCGAAGGAATCGGCGCCCTCCCCTGCTCGCGTGGCAATTCCGCACTACGAGTTGTGGTTGGAACGAATGATCGAGCGTCCGATTCCGGCGAATGCCGGCAAGTTGCTGCCGGTGGTGCGCGAGGCGTTTGAAGCGGAAGGCGTGGCGCCGGAGATCGCGTGGCTGGCGGAGGCGGAGTCGACCTTCAATCCGAACGCGAAGAGCCCGGTGGGCGCGAAGGGACTTTTTCAGTTCATGCCGGAGACGGCGAAAGGGCTGGGGCTGAGCACGTTCATGCCGGATGAGCGGACGCATCCGGAAAAATCGGCGCGTGCGGCGGCGAAGTATCTGCGGGAGTTGTATGGGAAATTTGGAGACTGGCCGCTGGCGTTTGCGGCGTATAACGCCGGCGAAGGGCGCGTGCGGCGGCTGTTGAAGAAGCATGAGGCGACGACGTTTGCGGGCATCGCGTCGGTGCTGCCATCGGAGACGCGGATGTATGTGCCGAAAGTGTGCGCGACGATTGCGGTGCGCGCGGGGATGACGCCGGAGCGGATTCCGGCGCCGCGGGGATAGCGCGGGCCTCTTACGCTGCTTTGGCGCGGGAAAGGTAATCGATGAGTTCGGCCGTGCCGGCCGCCATGGAGATGCGAGGCTCGTAGCCGAGGTCGCGGCGGGCGGCGGTGAGGTCGAACCAGTGGTCTTTGGCGAGTTCGGCGGCGACGAAGCGGGTCATGGGCGGTTCGCCGCGGAGCGGGAGTATCCGCCAAATGGATTCGCAGATCGCGCCAACGGCGGAGGCGGTCGAGAGGGAAATGCGGCGGGTGACGGGCGGTTCGCCGAGCGCGGCGAGGAGTTGGTTGATCCAGTGCCAGAGGACGACCGGCTCGCCGTTGGTGATGAAGTAGGCACGGCCGGCGGCGGCGGGCGTGTAACCTATTAGGTTACACTTTCGCAGGGCGGCTTCGGCGAGGAGGTGGGCGTCGACGGCGTTGTCGACGTGGACCATGTCAACCTGGTTGGTGCCGGGGCCGACGATGCGAAGACGGCCGGCGCGGGCTCGAGCGAGAATGCGGGGAACGAGGTGCGGATCGCCGGGGCCCCAGATGAGGTGCGGGCGGAGGGCGATGGTGCGAAAGTTGGCTGAGTGGGCGGCGAGGACCTCGCGTTCGGCGATCGCTTTCGTGAGTGGATACGCGGCGGGGCAGGACGTGGTGAGCGGGAGGGATTCGTCGGCGCCGGCGAGATCGCGGCCATTGTAAACGACGCTGGGCGTGGAGGTGTGGACGAAATTTTGGACGCCGGCGGCGCGGGCGGCGGCGAGGAGGGCGCGGGTGCCGAGGACGTTGGTGCGGAAGTAATCCTCGTAGCGGCCCCACACGCCAACGCGGGCGGCGACGTGGAAAATGGTTTCCACTCCGTTGCAGGCGGCGGCGAGTTCGGCGGGGTTGGGGGAGTCGAGGGACGCCGAAATGAAACGAACGCCGCGGGCGGCGAGATCGGGCGCGGGACGGCGCGCGAGGACGGCGACGGTGCGGCCGGCAGCGAGGAGGCGTTCGACCAGGCGGCGGCCGAGGAAGCCGGTGCCGCCGGTGACGAGGGTGGTAGCGGGAGGAAGGATCAAGTTACAAGTAGCAAGGAACAAGAGGAGGACGGCGCGGGTGTGTTGTCACTTGTTACTTGCTGCTTGTTACTTGGAAACGCGTCAGCGTTTCGGGTCGGACTCGAAGCCTTTGGCGGTATGGGCCCAGCGGGCGAGCGTGAGGCGATGGATTTTGGCGTTGTGGCGGACGTCGACAGGGAATTTCTCGCGGAAGTAGAAGAGTTTGATCGATGCAGTCGCGGGATGTTGGAGCGCGAGCTGGCGAAGTTCGCGGGCCAAGGCGCGGGATTCGGAGGAGTTGCGAAGTTTGATTTCGACGACGACGGCGGGGCGTTGTTGTCCGCGCTCGCCGAGGCCGATGAGGGCGCAGCGGGCGACGCGCGGGTGTTGGCGAAAGATTTGTTCGACGGGCTCGGTGAAGAGCGGGCCGGAAGAGGTTTCGACGCGCTCGACCTTGCGGCCGCAGAACCAGAGGCGGTTGTCGGCGTCGAGGTAGCCGCAATCGCCGAGGCGGTGATAGACCGCGCCGTGGGGCGGCGCGGAATTGGGAAGTATCAAGTGGGAAGTATCAAGAGGAGGTGGCGGCGGCGTAGGGGAATCTTGATACTTGATACTTGTTACTTGGATCTTCGCCGCGGCGGTGGACGCGGCGTTGTTGTCGTAGTCGCGGGTGACGATGGGGCCGCGGACGATGATTTCGCCGATTTCGCCGCGGGGGAGTTCGCGGGCGTCGGCGAGGGTGGCGATAGGGGCATCGGTGATCGCGATGATGCGGACGTCGATTTCGGGGAGCGGACGGCCCACGCAGGCGCCCGCGGTGGACGTGTAACCTAATAGGTTACACTGTGGTTTTTCCAAGGCGGCGATTTCGGACGCGGAGATGCTCGAAACGGGCAGGGATTCGGTGGCGCCGTAGGGGCTGTGGAGTTTGCCGTTGGGGAGGAAGGTGCGCGATGCGGTCCAGAGTTGTTGAGGGACGGGCGCGCCGGCGCAGAGGACGCGGCGGAGAGATGGGAGGGTGAGGTTTTGGGCGAGGCAGTGATCGGCGATTTTGCGCCAGAGCGTGGGGGAGCCGAAGGAGTTGGTGACGTTTTCCTGGCGGATGGCTTGGACGATTTTCGCGGGGTCGACGGCGGCGGGGCGGCGGGGGTCGATTTCAGGCACGATGGTGGTCATGCCGAGAGCGGGGTTGAACAGGGCGAAGATCGGGAGGAGCGGGAGATCGATTTCGCCGGGTTGGATATTGTAGGCGTCGCGGATCAGGCGGACTTGGGCGTCGAACATGCCGTGTTCGTAGCGGACGCCCTTGGGGGAGCCGGTGGAGCCGGAGGTGAACAGCACCGCCGCCAGTTCGGCGGCCGTGCTGTTCACCAGTTGAGAGTTGAGAGTTGAGGGTTGAGAGCTGGGAAGCGTGAGGCGCGAGGTGAGTGAAGAGGAGGCGGTGACGCGGGTGGTGACGGTGGCGAAAGGGCGGCGGAAGAGACGGCTGACGAGTTGGGCGAGCGGGATGCCGACCAGAGCGCGCGGGCGGGAGCTGGCGACGCAGGCGAGGAAGTTTTTCAGGCCCATGCCCGGGTCGATGATGACCGGGACGGCGCCGAGGCGGAAAAGAGCGAAGGCGGAGGCGATGAGCGGGAGGCCTTGGCGGACCATCACGAGCGTGCGGTCGCCGCGGCGGATGCCGGCGGTGGTGAGTCGGTCGGACCAGGCGTCGACTTCGGCGTCGAGTTCGGCGAAGGAGAGCGAGAGGTAATCGATGTCGCCGGAACGCGTGCGACCGCGAGGGATTTTGAGGGCGGCGCGCGTGGGGTGCGCGGCGGCCATCAGCGCGAGGTGGCGGGCGATGTTGGCGTTGGTGTCGGAGGACACGTAGCGACGGCTCGGCGAGGACGCCTCGCTCTACCTATTTCAGGGAGGGGATTTCGCGGAGGAGGTTGGCTTGCCAGGGGAGGAGCAGATCGTCGAGTCGCTTGGGCGCGCGGGCGATTTGGGCGAGCTGGGCGCGATTGGCGATGAGCGTGGGGTCGAGCGCGAGTTGGGCCGCGATTTTATCGCGATCGTCTTTGATGCGGTCGAGCCGTTCGATTTCAGCCTGGCTGAGCGAAACGTGATTGGGATCGCGGCCGCGGCGGCGGGGGAGCGTTTTCGGGTCGCGGGCGAGACCGGCTTTGATGGCGGCGGAGAGCGATGGGGCGAGGCGGTCGTGGCGGCGGCCGAGGTGGACGTTCGCGAGAATGGTGGCCTCGGATTCGCCGGCTTCGGCGGCGTTGGATATTTTCAGGAGAAGCTCGGAGGAGCAGACCTTGAAAGGCGGAACGTCCAGGCGTTGGGCGGTTTGTTCGCGCCAGTGCCAGACGGCGTGGAGGACGGAGAGACCGGGGCCGCGAAGGCGTTCGCTTCGGCCGATACGCCAGTCGTTTTCGTCGGCGGGCGCGAAGCCGATCGACCCGGACTCGATTTGGGCGCGGCATTGTTGTTTCAGCCAGTCGAGGCGGCCGAGTTTGGTGAGTTCGCGCGTGAGGATGTCGCGGAGGGCTGGCAGGTGGAAGACGTCGAGCGCGGCGTAATCGAGCATCTTCTGCGTGAGCGGGCGTTTGGACCAATTGGCTTTCTGGGACTCTTTCGAGAGTTTGACGCCGAAGTGATCTTCCAGGAGCGAGGCGAGGCCGATGCGCGGGCGGTTGATGAGTTGGGCGGCGAGCATCGTGTCGAAGATGCTCTTGGGGCGGAAGCGGCAAAAGTCGTGCAGGAGGCGGAGATCGAAGTCGCTTCCGTGCATGATGAGGTGTTTCTGCGCGAGGCGGGACCAGAGGCCGTCGAGCTGAAGCGGGGCGAGTGAGTCGACGAGGAAGATCTGGTCGCCGACGAGGAACTGCAGAAGGCAGACCCGCGTGCGGTAATGGAACATGTTGTCCGCCTCGGTATCCAGGGCGACCTCATCGACCTGATCGAGGGCGTCGAGGAGTGGCGTGATTTGACCAGGCTGGTCGATAAGGGTGTAGGCGGGCGGGCGTGAACTCACTTTGATACCTAGCAATCGGCGAACGCGGAACGGAAGGAAACGTGAAATCATGCGCAAATCCCAGTCATTTTTCCCATGAGGAAAGCCAAGCGTCGATCAGCAAAGGCAGATCGTCGCTATAGCCGCCTTCAAGCACGGCGGCCGCGGGGAGGCGAGTTTCGCGGAGCCAGCGGCCCAAGGTGGCGAAGTCGTCGATTTCCAACGACATCGAGGTGATTGGATCTCGAACGTAGGCGTCGAAGCCGGCCGAAACGAGGATCACGGTGGGGTCGAAGGCGATGAGGACGTCGAGGGACTGGCGAAGCGCGGCCATGTGCTCGGCGCGCGGGGTGTGGGGTGCTATTGGCCAGTTTTTGCAGTTGTCGAAGGATCGCGTGCCGGTGCCGGGGTAGCCGGGGTATTGGTGGACGGAGGTGAAGAGGATGCCGTGGCGGGTGTGGACGATCGCTTCGGTGCCGTTGCCATGATGGGCGTCGAAGTCCCAGATCGCGACGCGAGGAACGTGGAGTTTTTCGCGGAGAAAGAGCGCGGCGATCGCGATGCTGTTGAGGTAACAGAAGCCCATGGCCTGCTCGGAGGTGGCGTGGTGGCCGGGCGGGCGCATGAGGGAGAAAACGGTTTGGCGGTCCATCACGGCGATTTCGGCGGCGGTGATGGCGGCTCCGGCGGCGCGGCGGGCGTGGGTGTAGATGTTGGGGAAATGAGGTGTGTCGGCGTCGAAATCCCGGGCGATTTGGAGGCGTTGGAGGTGTTCGGGCGCGTGGGCGAAGAGGAGGAAGTCTTCGGCGGCGGGGTTGGGGACGCGCCAGAGCCAGTCGGGATGGGCCGTTTGCAGGTGGGCAGCGGACCTCGTGATGCGCGCGGGTTGTTCCGGGCGCATCGAGGAGCCGTAGTCGGCGCATTGCGGATCGTGCAGGATCAGCATGGGACAAGAGCCGCAAAAAGGCGCAGAAGTCGCAAGAAGCCAAACCGGGTCAGGACTTTATCTTTGACGGAATTTGCGTCTTCTTGGAGCGACACAAACGATGAATGTGGTGGTGCTTTGTTCCGGGGGGATGGATTCGGTGGCGGCGCTCTACTGGGCGGCGCGGGCGCATCGCGTGAGCGCGGTGGCGAGTTTTGACTACGGGGCAAAGCACAATCATCGCGAACTCCCTTTTGCGGCGGAACATGCGGCGAAGCTCGGCGTGCGGCACGAGGTGATTGCGCTGGAATTTGTTAATCGATTGTTCGCGTCGGATTTATTGAAGAGCGGCGGGGAGATTCCGGAAGGGCACTACGAAGCGGAGAACATGAAACAGACGGTGGTGCCGTTTCGGAATGCGATCCTGTTGTCGATCGCGGGCGGGTTTGCGGAGAGCGTGGGGGCGACGGGAGTGGTGATCGCGGCGCACGGGGGCGATCACGCCATCTATCCGGACTGCCGGGAGGAGTTCATGCGCGCGATGGGCGAGGCGATGCGGCTGGGGACGTATGCGAACGTGGAGCTGTTGCGGCCGTTTATCGCGATGAACAAGGCGCAGATCGCGGCCGAGGGGGCGCGGCTGGGCGTGGATTTTGCGCGGACGTGGTCGTGTTACAAAGGCGGCGCGGTGCACTGCGGGAAGTGCGGCACGTGTGTGGAGCGACGAGAGGCGTTTCGGGAGGCCGGACTTGTGGATCCGACGGTGTATGAGGCGGAGCCGGAGATTCCGGAGAGGCCGCGGCGGGCGGACGGAGGTGGGCGTTGATGGGCGGGGGCTGAACTTGGTGGGCGAGGCGTTTGGACACACCCCGCCCTTCGGGCACCCCTCTTTTTAGAGGGGAGCCGGGACGGCGCGTTGGGACAACGCGCCCTACCCTTTTATTCGGCGGAGGTCGGAGACGAAGGAGTTGAAGGCTGCGGTGGGGTCGGCGTCGGCGGGGAGACGCAGGAGGGAGGACGGGTGGACGGTGATAAGCGCGGGAGCGCCGTAGGAGGTGGGAAGTTTTTGACCGCGAGATTCGGTGACGCGGAGGGATTCGCCGAGAACGGATTGGGCGGCGGTGGCGCCGAGGCAGACGATGAGGTTGGGTTGGACGGCGCGGAGCTCGGCTTCGAGCCAGGGGCGGCAGGCGGCGATTTCGCGGGCGTTGGGTTTTTGATGGAGGCGGCGTTTGCCGCGGGGCTCCCACTTGAAGTGTTTGACGGCGTTGGTGACGTAGAGCGTTTCGCGGGCGACGCCGGCGGCGCGGAGCGCGCGATCGAAAAGCTGGCCGGCGGGTCCGACGAAAGGTTTGCCCGTGCGGTCTTCCTGGTCGCCGGGTTGTTCGCCGACGACGAAGATGCGGGCATGGGGTGGACCTTCGCCGAAGATGGTGCAGGTGGCGTTGCGCCAGAGCGGACACGCGCGGCACGTCGCAGCGGCGTCGCGGAGGATCGTGAGATCGGTGGTGTGCGGGATGGGCGCGGCGGAAAAGTCGGAAGCGCGGACGCGTTGCGCCTCGCTAGCGGCGATCATCGCGTGTGAGCGCGGGGCGGCTTCGGCGAGGAGCGCCGGGATGGCGGAGGTTTCGGGGAGATTTTTCCAGTAATGGCGCGGCATCTCGTTGAGCATGGCGCCGACTTTGACTCGGGCGGGGTTGAAGATGCTGGAGTAATACGTGCGCCAGAGGTCTTCGGCGGCGTCGGAGGCGGGCGCAGCGTTGCGATCGACGCCGGCGGTGAACGTGAGCGTGTGGCCGTCCCAGTGCGCGCACTGTTCGGGCGTGAGAATCGACCAGCGCATCGCGGCGAAGCGGTCGACGAAGAACGGAGCGGCGGCTTCGAGAATGTGGTGTTGCGGTTCGAACCACGCGACGAACCACGGGCCAGCGTCGGTGGTGACTTCGCGGAAGCGGACGAACGCGTGGGTTTTGTGGATCTCGCGTCGGACGGCTTTCGCGAGGGCGTGGAGCGCGGCGATGTCGGGGTCGAGGGGGATTTCGAGCAGGTGAGGTTCGTCGTGCGTGAGCCGCCAGAGCACGCGGTAGAGAAGCGGCCAGCGGGATTCGTCGCGGTGGCAGGCGACGTGCGTGGCGAGAGCGATGAAGTCGCGTGGGACACGGAAGGTCGCCGGTGAAGCGGGTGTGGGCGCGTCGGGCGGTGTGTCGACGGCCGCGAGCGCAAGTTCGGATTGCTGGGAGCGGCGGTCGATCCAGCGGACGTCGGCGGGCGCGAGGTTTTGCGCGAGGGCGTGACGGGCGACGGTCTTCCAGCCGGCGAACGTGCCGTCGAACGCGAGCTCGGTCATGGGCGGCGGATAGGCGTTCGAAAACTTAGAACTCGGTCGTCAGCGTGCTGGGCGCGGTGGCGAAGAGATCGAGTTGTTCGAGTGGAGCGGCGAAACGGGCGCGGAGGTTGTCGTCTTCGAGCACGCCACGCTGCGGGTGGTGGTCGACGGTCTCGATAAAGGGCATGACTTTTTTCAACGAAACGCGGAGGCGCGTGAGATCGTGGAGGCGGATCGTGTGCCAGCGGCGGGCTTGCAGGAGACGATCGACGGTTTTGACGCCGAGACCGGGGACGCGGAGCAGAAGGTGGCGCGGGGCGCGGTTGAGGTTGATGGGGAAGTGCTGACGGTTGCGGAGGGCCCAGCTGAGTTTTGGGTCGACGGAGAGATCGAGATTGGGCGCGGCGGACGTGGTGATTTCGTCGACGCGAAATTCGTAGAAGCGCATCAGCCAGTCGGCCTGGTAGAGGCGATGTTCGCGGACGAGCGGCGGAGCGCCGAGCGGGAGTTTGCGGGACGCGTCGGGGATCGGGCTGAAGGCGGAGTAGTAAACCCGGCGCAAGCGCTGACGTTGATAGAGCGTGGAAGCGCGAGAGAGAATGGTGGCATCGGAGGCATCGGTGGCGCCGACGATCATTTGCGTGCTTTGGCCGCCGGGAGCGAAGGAGGGCGCTTTCGGGCTTTCGCTGCGCTCGGCTTTCGATTGGTCGATGCGCGCGCGGATCGCTGTCATGGCCGTTTCGATACGCGCTTGGTTTTTCTCGGGGGCGAGCTGTTGAAGGTCGGCGGGCGTGGGCAGCTCGACGTTGATGCTGATGCGATCGGCCCAGCGGCCAGCCTCGTCGATGAGCGCCTGCGAGGCTTCGGGGATGGTTTTGAGATGGATGTAGCCCTTGAAGCCGTGGACTTCGCGGAGCGTGCGCGCGACGGCGACGACTTGTTCCATCGTATAGTCGGGATTGCGGATGATGCCCGAGCTGAGGAAGAGACCCTCGATGTAATTACGGCGGTAGAAATCGAGGGTGAGTTTCACGACCTCGTCGGGCGTGAAGCGGGCGCGCGGGACGGCGCTCGAAACGCGGTTTACGCAATAGAGGCAGTCGTAGGTGCAGTAATTGGTGAGGAGAATCTTGAGCAGTGAGACGCAGCGACCGTCGGGCGTGTAGCTGTGGCAGATGCCGGCGGGCGTGGTGGAGCCGATGCCGCCGGACTCGCGGGAGTTGCGCAGGGTGGTGCCGCTGCTGGCGCAAGAAGCATCGTATTTAGCGGCGTCGGCGAGGATGGTGAGCTTCTGCTGCAGGTCCATGCGAGGGGCTCGCAACGTGGGGCGGCAGAGGCGGACGGCAAGGCGCGGCGTAGTGGAATTTCGGGGACGCGCGCAGAGGGTTTTACGGGTGAGAGTTACGCGCAAAATCGAGCGGGTCGACACCACCTACGACAAGGGGGAATGTGTAACCTATTAGGTTACACTTTGGCTGTTCTCCCTCGAAAGAGGTGTAACCTATTAGGTTACACTGTGGTTGGGCGAGGAGACGGGGGCGCGGGAGGAGACCGGGGCGGGGGGCGGCGCTAGTAGGTCAGGCGGAGGCCGAGGAGGCCGAGGCGGGGGGTGCCGAGGTTGAAGAGGTTGTCGGAGGAGCGGCCGGTTTCGATGCGTTCGTCGAAGAGGTTTTCGGCGGTGGCGAAGAGTTCGAGGTGCGGCGTGAGCGTGGCGGTGAGGGAGAGGTCGACGACGGTAGCCGGAGCGAGACGGAGGGTGTTTTGGTCGTCCTCGTATTGTGCGCCGAGGTAGCGGATGCGCGAGGAGAACGTGACGCGGTTGACGTTGAACGTGAGACCGGCGGAGGCGGTGTGGCGGGGAACCTGGGCGAGGCGGAGGCCGGCTAGGTGCGGCGCGACCGTCGCGCGCGTGACGGTGGCGTCGTTGTAGAGATAGTTGGCGTGGAACGAGAGGGCGTCGGAAACGGTGTATTCGCCGGACAAGGACAGGCCGCGGACGCGGGTGCGATCGAGGTTGAGGCGGCGGCGACCTTCGCCGCCGGCGGGAACGAAGCCGATGCCGGGGAACGTGCCGGGACCTTCGGCGATAGTGACGTTGCCGACGGCGTCGCGGAGCTCGTTCCAGAAGAGCGTGGCGTCGAGGGTGAACCGCGGGGTCGGGAGACCCCGCCCTACAAAGGTGAAACCGAGTTCGCCGCTGGTGACGGTTTCGGTGCGGAGAGCGGGGTTGGCGTCGGTGATCACGTTGCCCACGCGGAACGGGCGGTAGAGTTCGTTGAGCGTGGGACGACGGAAAGCGCGCTGCGCGGCGGCGTGGAGTCGCAGATTTTCGGATACGTCGTAGGAAAGTCCGGCGGACGGGCTGAGGGCTTCGCCGCGGCGTGAGGGAAAACGTTCGTCGCCGGCGGGAGCGTCGCTGAGGTAGTCGCGGCGGTGTCCGTCGGATTCGCGCCAGGTGTCGGCGCGAACGCCGAGCGCGACGCGGAGATCGGGCGCGAGCGTGCGGCTGTGCATGACGAAGGCGCCGGCGATGGTTTGGCGGCCGCCGGCGTAGCGCTGGCGGGTGAAGACGCCATTGGAGAAAGCGGATTCTTCGCGCGTTTCGCCGCGGACGTCGCGAGCGTCGAGGCCGAAGGTGGTGAGCGCGTTTGCGTCGGGCGTCCACTCCCCTACCCACGCGGCGCCGATGGCGGTGGCGGGGACGTCGAACTGGTTGGACGCGGGTGTCTCGGCGGTGCGCGAGGCGTTGACGGAGCTGAAGGTGCTGCTGAAGGACTGGCTTTGGGCGTAGGCGGTGGCGTTCCAGCGGAAGGATGCGGAGAAGCGCGAATCGAGGGCGACGGACGCGAAGGATTCGTCGGTGGTGTTTTGTTGGTAAGGCGTTCCGTTCGCGCGGTCTTCGGCGAAGCGGCGGACGGTGAGCGTGGCGACGGTGTTTTCGTCGGCGCCGAAAGGCTGGCGAAAACGCAGGGTGCCCCAGCGCGCGCGACTACCGGCGCGGGCGTCGATCGGGCCGCGGCGTTCGGGGGCGACGGTGAAGTAGCCGTGGGTGGAAAAGCTGCGGCCGAGGAATTGGGCGGAGCCGGTGCCGACGGGAGCGGCGAGCTGCGCTTCGACGTCCCATGTATCGAAACTTCCAGCACGCGCGGCGAAACGTTGGCGCGGCGTGGCGGGAGATTCGGTGAAAAGCTGGATCACGCCGCCGAGCGCGGCGTTGCCCCAGGCGGTGCCGCCGGCGCCCGGGACGAGTTCGATGGCGGCGAGCGATTCACGCGGGACTTTGGACCAGGCGACCCAGCCGCCGAAGGGGTCGTTGAGCGGAACGCCGTCCAACAAAATGAGCGAACGGCTGGCGCCGCTGGGGCCGAGGCCGCGGAGCGAGACGCCTTGGGCGGTGGGATGAGCGACGAGGCTGTCGGTGCGGCGGAAGAGGCTAAAGCCGGCGATGCCGCGGAGAGCGCCGTCGACGGAGATGTTGGGCGAACGGCGAAGCGTGGCAGCGTCGACGGTGGTGGTGGCGAAAGGAACGGGCGTGGCGGCGTCGAGGGCGCGCACGGCGGTGATGGTGAGCGGGGAGAGTTGTTCGGCGAGGGGCGCGGAGTTGGTGGGCTGCGCGAAGGAGGCGGGAGCGATGGACAAGGCGAAAGCGCAGAGCGCGGTGGGGGCACCGCGCCTCCAGGACGGATGTGAGTGAAAAAGAGACATTCGGGTGGTGTGAGGACGCGCGAGGGTCCAACTGGATTCTCCGCTTCGCTCAGAATGACAAGTTTTTGGGAGCTCAGCGGAGGTCGGCTTCGTGGAGGGCGCGGTTGATGGCGATGGCGGCTTCGGCGCCTTCGGCGGCGGCAACGATGGCGAGGTGGATGCCGCCGCGGACGTTGCCGGCGACGTAGAGGCCGGGAACGTTGGTGGCGGCGTGGCCGTTGCATTTGACGGAGCCTTCGTCGTCGAGTTCGCAGCCGAGGTTTTCGGGGAGTTCGGATTTTTGCTCGCAGTCGGAACAGAAAAACAGCGCGCGGCAGGGAAGCGGGTCGCGGTCGCGGAAGACGACCGCGGCGAGCATGCCATCGGAGTCGCCGCGGAGTTCGACGATTTCGGATTCGACGATGGGGATACCGTTGGCGCGGAGTTTTTCGGTTTGGGCGGGCGTGAAGTGCGAAGGACCATCGGTGCAGATGACGACGTTGCGGCTCCAGACGAGGAGGAGCAGGGCTTGGTCGAAGGCGTTTTCCCCGTGGCCGTGGATGACGATGGGCTCGTTGCGGTGTTCCCAGCCGTCGCAATACGGGCAATGGTGAACGCCGTGGCCATAGAAGGTGGAGAAACCGGGTTTGGGTGGGACGTGGTCGATGCGGCCGGTGGCGAGGAGGACGATGCGGGCGGAGACCGGTGGAGCGGAAACAGGGATGAGTTCGAAACGGTTTTCGCGGCGATAGATGGTGCGGATCTCGATGTCGCGAATTTCGATGGACGGATAGGCGTCGAGTTGTTGGCGGCCGAGGGCGCGGAGTTCGATCGGGTGGGTGCCGTCGCGGGTGAGGTAACCGTGGAGCGCGCGCGCGTGCGCGTTGCGGGGCTTGCCGGAATCGAAGACGAGCACGCGGCGACCGCAACGGCCGAGGATCAGGGCGGCGTTGAGGCCGGCGGGGCCGCCGCCGACGATGGCGACGTCAAAGAGCGGCGGGGCGGCGGCTTCAGGGGCGGCGGCGGTGGGCATCGAGGGAGGGACAAGGTTCGATGCAGCGGGTTCGGCCGGAGACGCCGGGCGAAAACGGTTGAGACGGTCGGGAACATCACGGTGCGGCTGGGTCTATGATGGCTCCGCTGTTTCCCCTTCCCTTGCGCCTGAGCTTTCGCTCTCAGGCGCTTTTTCGTCTTCGTTTCCCATGGACGCCATCATCATCGTCGACCTG
This sequence comes from Verrucomicrobiota bacterium, assembly GCA_023391285.1. GTDB lineage: Bacteria > Verrucomicrobiota > Verrucomicrobiia > Opitutales > Opitutaceae > Opitutus. Next base: position 33,141 of record JAEWBF010000125.1, on the reverse strand, counting down.
CAAAAAGCCTTTCCCATTCCCGAGGAGTTGATCCGCAAGATCGAGGAGCGCGCGCGGACGTTTCCGCGGCGGGTGTTCACGAAGTTCGTGAACGACACGGAAACGTTGTTCTATCGGAAGTTGAAGCGGACCTCGTGCATGCGCGGTTTGCCCGAGACGGAGCTGATCATCGAGACGGGACCGGACGACATCGTGATCGAGAAACGCGGATACGGCCTGGATGCGAATGCGATCGAGCGGCTGAAGGCGGCGGGGATCAAGAAGGCGCTGGTGTGCGGCGTGGACACGGATGCGTGTGTGCTCGGCGTGGTGTTTGCGGCTTTCGATGCGGGCATCGATTGCGAAGTGGAGCGCGACCTGTGTTGGAGTTCGACGGGGCTGCAGGAGCCGGCGTTGAAGATCGTGCGGGAGCAATTTGGCACCGGATGAATGCGGCACGTGGTTCCAGCTGCAGGCTTTGACGCAAAACGGCGTTGTCGCGGCGACGCACGCGACGCAAAGTATCCGCACCTATCCTTCCGTGCCCTGCGAAGACCGCGAGGTGCAAGAGGGATCGAGCTCCCCTTACGCGACGGCAAACGCGCGACCACTACTTTTCGGACAACCATGGCCACCGCTTCACTGATTTCTCCTATTCTCCGCTTGGGCAACGACTCGGATTTCGCCGCCGTGTCGGCGCAGGCGGCGCAACTCGCATTCCCGGGCGTGGCGGTGCAGACGATTATGTCGCTGGACGACGTGCCGCCAGCGGGAGATCGCGGCGAGGAGCTGTTGTTGTTGAGCAATCCGGATGCGGTGACGCTGGCGAAGGCGCAGCAGGCGTTGGATGCGGGCGGATTGCCGCGGTGGGCGATCGCCATTTTTGGCGCGCCGCCGGCGATTGCCGGAGCGGAGTCCGCCGAGGTGGTGCCGCGGGAGGAATGGCGGGCGGAGGTGTTGGAACGGGTTTTTCGCAGCGTGCTGGCGCAGCATCGGTTGCGGCGGGAAAACGCGCGGCTGCGCGGTGACATGGGGACCTTTGGATTTCGCGTGGCGCACGATTTGCGGACGCCGCTGGGCGGGATCGTCACGACCACGGAGATGTTGCGCGAAATCCTGGCGGAAGATGCGCCGCAAAACGTGCCGCTCACGCAGCCGATTCTCGATTCGACGGACGGGCTGGTGAAGTTGATTGAGCGGATGAGCTTCGTGGCGAAGGCGGCGGTATCGCCTGAGCCGGCGCAGCGTTTCAAGATGAGCCACGCGTTCTGGGCGGCGTTTCAGCGGATCGAGCACGCGCTGGTGAAGGCGGGGGCGACCTTGAAGCAACCGGACGAGTGGCCGGAAGTCGTAGGGCATCAGGCGTGGCTGGAGGTGGTGTGGACGAATCTGTTGCGCAATGCGCTGCAACACGCGGGTGCGGGCGTGAAGATCGATGTAGGTTGGACGGCAGGCGAAGGCGGGCTACGATTCTGGGTGAAGGACACGGGCACGATGGCACCGGCTAAACGGGACGCGTTGTTTCACCCGTTTCATCGGTTGCACGAAACGGGTGCGCCGCGCGGATTGGGGCTGCCGATCGTCCGGCGGCTGGTGGAGCTGGACGGAGGCCGTTGCGGCTATGCGGCGCGGCCGGAAGGTGGATCGGAATTCTACTTTGTGCTGCCGCCTCCGGCGGGAGCGCGGGAGTGAAGGTGGTGTGAGATGGAGCGGCCCACGGACATAGCGCGCGAAGTGACGAGCGCGTCGTTGGCCGCGAGCGATCCATTTTTTGGCGGGGGCGAAGCCGGAGCGATTCTCCGCGCGATCGACTGGTCGAAACGAGGATTGGGACCGGTGGAGGCGTGGCCGCAGAGCTTGCGGACGGCGTTGAGCATCTGTTTGGCGTCGCGGCATCCGATCTGCATTATCTGGGGGCCGGAGCGGTTGTATTTCTACAACGACGCTTACACGCCGATTGTGGGCGCGAAGCATCCGTGGGCGCTGGGCGAGAGCTACATCACGGTGTGGCCGGAAATTTGGGAGAGCGTGATTCGGCCGATTCTCGAAACCGTGGAGACGACGGGGCAGGCGTCGTGGGCGGACGACTTGCTGCTGGTGCTCCGGCGCCACGGCTACAACGAAGAATGCTATTTCGCGTTTTCGTTCGCGCCGACGCGGATCGAGGACGGGAGCGTGGGCGGAGTGTTCACGGCCATCACGGAGACCACGTCGCAGGTCGTCGGGGAGCGGCGCTTGCGGACATTGCGGGATCTTGGCGCGCGCGCGCCCGAGGCGAAGACGGCGGAACAGGCGTGTCGGATCGCCGCGGAAGTGCTGGCGGAGAACCGGCATGATGTGCCCTTCGCGTTGTTTTATTTGTTGGAGGCGGATGGCCAGACGGCGCGGCGCGTGGAGGCGATGGGGGTTGAGGGACTCGAGACCCTGGCGCCGGAAACGGTGAACCTGGCGTCGAACGATGGCGACGATCCGTGGAACTTCCGCGAGGTGGTGCGCACCGGGACGGCCAGCGTGTGCGCCGGCGTGACGGCGCAGTTTGGCGAGGTGAAGGCGGGACCCTGGCCGGAGCCGGTGGATGCGGCGATGGTGCTGCCGATCGCGCGCCCGGGAGATCCGATGCCGTATGGGTTCATCGTGAGCGGGACGAGCCCGCGGCGTCCGTTGGACAACGATTATCGGAGCTTTCTGGAACTCGTCGCCGGACAGGCGGCGACGGCGGTGTCGAATGCGCGCGCGTATGCCGAAGAGCGGCGGAGGGCGGAAGCGTTGGCGGAACTGGATCGGGCGAAGACGGATTTTTTCAGCAACGTCAGTCACGAATTTCGCACGCCGCTGACGCTGATGCTCGGTCCGCTGGAAGAGTTGTTGAGCGAGAACCGGGGCGCGGCGTTACCGGAGCCGGTGCGGCTGCAGCTCGAAGTGGCGCATCGCAACAGCCTGCGCTTGCTGAAGCTGGTGAACTCGCTGCTGGATTTTTCGCGGATCGAGGCCGGGCGGATTCAGGCGAGTTTCGAGCCGGTGAATCTGGCGGAACTCACGACGGAGCTGGCGGCGGTATTTCGAGCGGCGATCGAGAAAGCGGGATTGCGGTTTGTCGTGGCGTGCGAGCCGGCGCCGGAGCCGGCGTATGTGGATCGCGACATGTGGGAGAAGATCGTCTTCAACCTGCTGTCGAACGCCTACAAGTTCACGCAGCGCGGCGAGATCCTGGTCCATTTGGAGACGTTGCCAGACCGCTTCGTGCTGCGGGTGCGCGATACCGGCACGGGGATCGCGGCCGAGCATCACGGCGACGTCTTCAAGAGGTTTCAGCGGATCGAAAATAGCTTCAGCCGGACGCATGAAGGCTCGGGGATTGGTCTGGCGTTGGTGAAGGATCTGGCGGTTCTGCACGGCGGAGAGGTTGCGCTCGAAAGCGAGTTGGGAGCAGGTTCGACCTTCATCGTGTCGATTCCGCGGGGGCGCGCCCATCTTCCGGCGGAGCGAATCGGCGGGTCGCGCGAGCTCGCGTCGACGGCGGTGCGCGGAGAGGCGTTTGTGGAGGAATCGTTGCGGTGGATTCGCGATGCGGCGAAACCTGCGACAACTCCGGTGCAAACGGCCAGCGGGCCGCGACCGCGCGTGCTCGTCGCGGACGACAATGCGGACATGCGGGAGTATATCGCGCGATTGTTGTCGGCGAACTACGACGTGCGCACGGCGGCGGATGGCGAGGAAGCCCTGGAGATCGCGCGGAGGTGGAAACCGGATCTCGTGCTGACGGATGTGATGATGCCGGTGATGGACGGGATCGCGTTGACGAAGGCGTTGCGCGCGAATCGCGCGACCCAGCTGACGCCGGTGGTGTTGCTGTCGGCGCGGGCCGGCGAAGAAGCGCGCATCGAGGGAATGGATACCGGCGCGGACGACTATGTGACGAAGCCGTTCGGGTCGAGGGAGCTACTCGCGCGAGTCGGTGCGCACGTGCATCTGGCGAAGGTGCGCAGAGAATCCGCGGTCCGGGTGAGTGCGGCAGAAGGACGGTATCGGGCGATTTTCGAACAGGCGTCGGTGGGGATTTTCGAGTGTGACCTGACGGGCCGGATTGTGCGGGCGAACGCAGCGCTGGCGCGCTTGCTCGGCTTTTCGGAAGAGGAACTACTCGGACGAAACTGGCGGGAATTGGTGCCGGCGGAAGATTTGCCGACCGGCGAAGCGGTGGCGGCGAAGTTGGCGCGCGGCGAGGAACCGTCCTTTTCCGGCGAGTGGCGTTTTCGGCGGAAGGACGGGAGCGAAGGGTGGATGGATGTTTTTGCCACGGTCGTGCTGGCGGAAGGAGGCCGGCCGGGGCGCGGGCTGGGCGTGGTGATCGACGCAACGGAGCGAAAGCGCGCGGCGGCCAAGCTGCGGGAAACGGAAGAGCGATTTCGGACGGCGGCGGACAATGCGCCCGTGTTGGTCTGGATGACGGATGCGGCGAAACGCTGCGTGTGGTGCAATCGTCCCTGGCTCGAGTTCGTGGGCAGAACCTTGGAGGAGGAATTGGATCAAGGCTGGCGCGCGAACGTGCATCCGGACGACGAGGGTCGGACGTGGGCAACATTTGAGAAGGCGTTCGCCGGGCGGGAGTCGTTCAGCCTGGAGTATCGCCTCCGGCGGCACGACGGGGAGTATCGCTGGCATCTGAGTCGCGGCGTGCCGCGCGAAGAAGGCGGTGAATTTGCCGGCTATATCGGATCGTGCGTGGACATCGAAGATCGCCGGAAGGCGGAGCAAGCGATGCATGCGAGCCGCAATGCCGAGCGTGCGCGCCGGCAGGAGCTCGAGGTGCTCACGCAAGTGGCGCCGGCGGGCATCTGGATGGCGCACGATGCGGAATGCACGCGAGTGACGGGCAATGCGACGGCTTACGCGATGATGCGGGTCGCGCCGGGGGAGAACATGGCGGTGCGAGCCGATACGGTGATCGCGACCCGGAAAATCGAGCTGTTTCGCAACGGCAAACGGATCTCCGAAAACGAACTGCCGTTGCAGAAGGCTATTCGCACGAAGCAGCCGGTGGTGAACGAGGATTTCGAATTCCGATTTCCGGACGGCACATCGACTTGGGTTTATGGCAGCGGGACGCCGCTGCTGGCGGAGGACGGTTCGGTGCGCGGCGCGGTGTGTATCATGGTCGATGTGACGGAGCGCCAGCAGGCCGAGCGAGCGTTGCGGAAGAGCGAGGAGCAGCTGCGGTTGGTGACGGATCATGCCTCCGTGTTCCTGGCGCAACTCGACCATCACCATCGGTATCGCTTCGTGAATCGCTCCTATGCGGAGCGCTATGGGATGTCGCCGCAGGAGATCGTGGGGAAACACGTGGCGGAGGTCGCGGGGCCGGAAGCGTATGAACGGGCGCGGGACCAGATGGATCGCGCGCTGGCCGGCGAGCGGGTGGAGTTCGAGATGGAAATCCCGATCCGCGGCGCCCGCCGCTGGGGGCACATTGTCTTCGTGCCCGAGCGGACGGCGGACGGCGTAATCACCGGACTCGTGGTGGTGTTGACGGATATCACGCAGCGCAAGCGGGCCGAGACGGAATTGGAGCGGGCGCGCGACGAAGCGGTGGCGGCATCGCGCGCGAAGGACGATTTTCTTGCGGCGCTGTCGCATGAGTTGCGCACGCCGCTCAGCCCGGTGCTGCTTCTGGCCAGCGAGGCGGCGACGGACGATCAGCTGCCGCCGCGGACGCGCGCGGATTTCGACACGATCCGGAAGAGCGTGGAACTCGAGGCGCGGTTGATCGACGACCTGCTCGACTTGACGCGGATCACCCGCGGAAAACTCGCGCTCGATCGCAGGCCGACGGATCTCGCCACGGTTGTCGGAGACGCTTTGGCGACCGTGCGGGCGGAGTTCGCGGCGAAGCACATCGAGCTGACGGTCCTGCCGCCGGCGGAGCCGCAGCAAGTGCTGGGCGATTCGGTGCGGCTGCAGCAGGTGTTTTGGAATATCCTGAAGAATGCGTTGAAGTTCACTCCCATGAGCGGGCGAGTGCGGATCGAAAGCCGCGTGGAACGTGAGCGGGGGAAAGTGGTGGTGGAGATTTCGGACACGGGAATTGGGATCACGCCGGCGGAGCTGGAGCGGGTCTTCGAAGCGTTCGCGCAAGGCGATCATGCGGGGCATGGCGGGTCACACCGCTTCGGCGGTCTGGGGTTGGGGCTGGCGATTTCGCGGCGGGTGGTGGAGCTGCATCACGGCCAAATTTCTGCGAAGAGCGACGGACGCGATCACGGGGCGACCTTCCGGGTGGAGCTGCCGCTGCTGGGGACGGAGGCGCCGCGGGGGGTTCAGCCGAGTGCGATCGGTGGAGTGCCGGTGGCAACGCCGCGGGGAAGGATCGGGCGGATCCTGCTGGTAGAGGATCACGCGGCAACGCGAGCGGCGTTGGAGCATTTGTTGGTGCGGCGGCGTTACGAAGTGCGTTCGGCGGCGAGTGCGACGGAAGCGCGCGAACTCGCGCGGGCGGGCGAGTTCGACCTGTTGATTTCGGACATCGGGCTGCCGGACGGAACCGGGTATGAATTGATGGCCGAGTTTCGCGATCGGCTCGGGTTGAAGGGAATCGCGCTGACTGGTTACGGCATGGAAGAAGATGTGGCGCGCAGTCGCGCGGCCGGCTTCCTGCAACATCTGACGAAGCCCGTGCGCATGCAGGCGCTCGATGCGGCGTTGGAAGCGGTGAGCACGGCGACGGCGGCGGATCGGCGATAATCGCGGAGTTTGCAGGCGGATGGCCCAGACGAGTCGCAGCTGGACGGGCAGGTTCGGTTTCTGATTGGGTGTCCCTACCTGCGCATGACTCTCCCCATCTCTTCCAAGCGCATCCCCTCGTGGTTGCGTTCGATAGCAATCGTGTTGGGGGTGGCAGGCTTGGACGGTTTCGCGCAGGGGCGCGACATCAGCATCGAGAAAATGAAGGCGATGTCGCTGGAAGAGCTGTTGAACGTGCAGGTGACGACGATGTCGCGGAAGGAGGAGCTGTGGTGGGCGGCGCCGGGCGCGATCGACGTGGTGACGGACGAGGAGATCCGGCGATCGACGGCGATGAATCTACCGGAAGTGTTGCGGCTGGCGGCGGGCGTCGACGTGGCGCAGCCGTTTGCGCGCGGTTGGGCAGTGAGCACGCGCGGGTTCAACGTGCTCGCGGCGAACAAGATTTCGGTGCTGATGGATGGGCGAAGCTTGTTCACGCCGTTTTTCTCCGGCGTGCAGTGGGACGCTCAGGACACACTGTTGGAAGACATCGATCGGGTGGAAGTGGTGCGCGGACCGGTTGGCGCGCTGTGGGGATCGTTCGCGGTGAACGGTTTCGTGCAAATCGTCACGAAATCCGCGGATGATACTCAGGGCTGGCTCGCGAGCGCGGGCAGCGGCACGGACGATCCGGTTTTCGTGTCGGCGCGCTACGGCGGGCGCGCGGGAGAGCGGACATTCTATCGCGTCTATGCGAAATACTCCGAGATGGACTGGACGAAGGATGCGGCTGGCCGGCACACGCAGCCGAGCGTGGACTTCGGCCAGACGGGTTTTCGGGTGGACTCGTTTGTCGACGACGAGCTGGCGGTCACGGTGCAGGGAGACGCCTACACGAACAAAGGCCTGCCGGAGTCACGCGCGACGCAGCATCTGATCTCGGGAGCAAACGTGTTGATGCGCGTGAGAAGAGAGATGTCGCGCGAGGAAAGCTGGGAGGTCCTCTCCTACTTCGACCACACGTTGCGGGAAATTCCGTCGTTCTGGAAAGAGCGGCGCAACACGACCGCGCTCAGCGCGAAGTATCGCCGGCCCGCAGGCGCCCACGACCTGCTGTTTGGCACGGATGTGAACGTGTCGACCGACGATATCGCAGACTTGGGACTGGGGACAATGCGTCCACGACAGCGCACGACGCACACGGCGGGCGCGTTTGTGCAGGATACGTGGACGGTTTGGCCCCAGCGTTTGTCGCTGACGGCGGGCGCCAAGCTGGAGCACAACAATTTCTCGGGGTTCGAGTTTGCTCCGTCGATTCGCGGCTCATGGACGCCGTCGGCCGCGACCACGATATGGGCGGGGGTGTCGCGGGCAGTTCGGCCGCCCGTGCGCGTGGATCACGACCTCTTTCTGGCGATCGGGGATGTGACGCTGGTGGAAGCGAGCGAAGCGTTTGGCGCCGAAACCGTGCGGGCGTTCGAACTCGGCTGGAGGCAGCGCTGGGGCGAACGGTGGTCGCTCGATGTGGGGGCATTTGCGAACGACTACGACGATTTGCGCACGACCGAGCCGGCGGGCGCCGACGCGCTGCCGGTGACGTTCAAGAACAACTTGCGCGCACGGTCGCATGGGTTGGAAACCTCGTTGCTTTATCAGCCCGTGGCGCGGTTGATGTTCAAGGCGAGCCATCGCTACCTCGATCTGGATTTCCGGCAAGCGCCGGGCTCGCGCGACATGGCGCAGCGCAACACGGAAGGCAACGATCCGCGGCACATGTTTACCGTGACCGCGCATATCGACCTGCCGTGGTTTTGGGAGGTCGATCTGTCGGTGCGGCACGTGAGCGAGCGGCCGAATCCGGCGTCGGACGAATTTACGGTCGGGAGCGTGCGGGTGGCGTGGGTGCCCTCGGACACGTTCGAAGTCGCGCTGATTGGACGAAATCTGTTTTGCGGTCCGCACCGCGAACTCGTCACCACGAACAGTCTCAACGAATACATCGGACCGAGCGGAGCCGTGAAGGCGACGTGGAGGTATTGAGTTGATGCCGCTGGAACGAATGCACCGGACCGAGCGTCGGGGGAAGCGCGTCATGCGTTGGCTGGGCGCGATCGTGTTTGCGATCATCGCCATGGCCGTCGCGAGCGCGGCGGGGATTCGCCACGAATCGGAAGTGAAGGCGGTGCTGCTCTACAATTTCACGCAATTTGTCGAGTGGCCGCCGGAGGCGTTTGCCGGTCCGGATTCGCCGCTGGTGATCGGCGTGCTGGGTCACGATCCGTTTGGTCGCGCGCTCGACGATCTGGTGGAACACGAAACCGTTGGCCGGCATCGGATCGAAGTGATGCGTTTCCGCGACGTCGAAGAAGCCGCGTCCAGCCATCTGCTTTTCATCGGATCAAGCGAACGCGCGGCGAGCGGCGCGATCCTGGAGCGTCTGCAAGGGCGGCCGATTCTCACGGTGGCGGAGTTCGACTCGTTTCTGGAGCGCGGTGGGATTGTGCAGCTGAATCGGGGCGCGAACAACAAGGTGCGCCTGCGGGTAAATCTGGCGGCAGCGCGAGCGGCATCGTTGACGCTAAGCGCAAAGTTGCTACGCGTGGCGGAAACGGTGCGGCCGTAGTTGATTTCCCATGCGTTTTCGCGACCTCCCCATCAAGCGAAAGCTCGTCGGAATAATTGTGCTCACAAGCCTCGCCGTGCTCGGACTGGCGTCGCTCGCGCTGCTGACTTACGAGCTCTACAGCTACCGGGAAATGACCCGCCGGCATCTGGCGACGGTCGCAGAAATCATCGCCGCGAACAGCACGGCGGTGCTGATCTACGACGACGAAAAGCTGGCGGCGGAGATCCTGTCGGGCTTGCGGGCGGAACGCGTGGTGCAAGGCGCGGCGCTTTTCGACAAGGATGGTCGCGTCTATGTCTCGTTTCCGCGCGATGCGGAAGCGCCGGATCACCCGGGGCCGGACGGGATCGAGTTTCACGGGCGGGAAGTGACCGTCTTTCAACCGGTCGTCGAAGGCGAGAATCGCGTGGGCACGCTGTATGTCCACGGAGACCTGGCGGAAGTTTACAGCCGCGTTGGCGTGTATGGCCTGGTGCTGCTGGGGCTCATCGCGTGTTCGGGGGTCGTGGCGCTGTTTCTGTCGAACTGGTTCCAGCGGTTGATTTCGCAGCCCGTGCTCGATCTCGCGAACACGGCGCGGGTGGTATCGGAAAACAAGGATTACTCGATCCGCGCGGTGAAGTTGAGCAATGACGAGATCGGTGGCTTCACGGAGGCGTTCAACTCGATGTTGAACCAGATCCAGACGAGCGACTCGGCCTTGCGCGCGAGCGAGGAGCGGTTGTCGGCGGTGTTTCAGCAGGCGGGAGCGGGGATTGCGCAGACGGACCTGAGCGGGCGCTTTCTGATGGTGAACGACCGCTATTGCGAAATCCTCGGGCGTCCCCGGGAGAAGGTATTGGAATTGCGGATGCAGGATGTGATCCACCCGGCGGACCTGGGTCATCACCAGTTCCTGATGGAGAACTCCGCGCGGGAAGGCGCCTCGTTTGTGGCGGAGATGCGCTATGATCGCCCGCAGGGCGGATTCGTGTGGGTGCGCAACAGCGTGGCGTTCATCCGCAACGCGCAAGGCGTCGTGGAGTCAGCGCTCGCGGTGACGGAAGACATCACGAGCTCCAAGCGGACGGAAAAGGAGCTCGAACGCGCGCGCGACGAAGCGCTGGCGGCATCGCGCGCGAAGGACGACTTTCTTGCGGCGCTTTCGCACGAGCTGCGCACTCCGTTGAATCCGGTGTTGTTGCTCGCGAGCGAGGCGGCGGAAGACGGAGCGCTGGCGGACCACGTGCGGGCGGATTTCGCCACGATTCGGAAGAACGTCGAACTGGAAGCCCGGCTGATCGACGATCTGCTCGATCTCACGCGCATCACCCGCGGGAAGCTGCTGCTCGATCTGCGTTCGCACAGCGTGCACACGATTCTGCGCGACGCCTTGGCGACGGTTCGCGGCGAACTCGAAGCGAAGAAGATCGTGCCATCCGTTCAGCTCGCCGAGGGCAACCCGGTCGTGCTGGGCGATTCGGTGCGGCTGCAGCAGATCTTTTGGAACGTGTTGAAAAATGCGGTGAAGTTCACGCCCGACTACGGAGAGATCACCGTGAAGACGCGGCTCGTGGGGCTGGGCAGTCACTTGCGTGTCGAGATCGCGGATACGGGAATCGGCCTCGAGCCGGCGGAGATCGAGCGGATCTTCGACGCGTTTTCGCAAGGAGACCATGCCGGGCCGACGGGCTCTCACCGCTTCGGCGGCGTCGGGCTGGGGCTCGCGATATCGCGGATGTTGGTGGAGCTGCATCACGGCTCGATCAGCGCCTCCAGCGAAGGACGCGGACGCGGAGCGAAGTTCACGATCGAGCTGCCGCTGCTCCGGGCGGAATCGCGCTCTCCGATTGAAACGACTCCGGCGGCGGATGCCGGCGCGGAGAGTCCCGCGGCGGCGCAGCCGCAGGTGTTGCGAGGTCGCGTGTTGCTGGTGGAGGATCATGCGCCGACGCGTTCGACGTTGCAGCAGTTGCTGATGCGCCGGCGCTACGAGGTGGTGGCCGCCGGCTCCGTCGGCGAGGCTCGCGAGCTGATGGAACGCGAGCGGGTGGATTTTGTGATCTCCGACATCGGTCTGCCGGACGGCAACGCCTACGAGCTGATGGAGGAATTACGCTCGAAGCACGGGCTAACCGGGATCGCGCTCACGGGCTATGGGATGGAGAGCGATATCGCGCGGAGCCATGCGGCAGGCTTCGCGATTCATTTGACGAAGCCGTTGCGGGTTCAGCTGCTCGACGAGGCGCTCGCGAAGATCGCCGTGCACGCGGCGCGACGTTGAGGAGGAAGCCTTCGCAACGCGGTTGCGGCAGGCGCTGACACGGCGGGGCCTTGTATGATGGCGGTTCCTGTGTTGCGTGTCGGAGTTTCCCCATGCGCAGCGTAAAAGAATTTGCCGCGGCGAAGCACGAGGGTCGCAAGATCGTCATGCTGACGGCCTACGATGCGTGGTCGACGCGACTATTGGCGAACACCACCGTGGACTGCCTGCTGGTGGGCGACAGCGCGATGATGGTGGTGCACGGACAACCGGACACGTTGGGCGCGACCGTCGAGCTAATGGCGCTGCACACGAGGGCGGTGGCGAGCGCCGGCGGCGGAAAGTTCGTTGTGGCGGATCTGCCTTTTCTCGCAGCGCGCAAAGGCGTGGAGCATGCGCTCGATGCGGCGGCGCAACTGATGCGAGCGGGGGCGCACGCCGTGAAAATCGAAGGCGTGCGCGGTCACGCGGACGTGATTGCGCATCTCGTCGAATCGGGAATTCCGGTGATGGGGCATCTTGGCCTGCAGCCGCAATCGGTGCATGCGTTGGGCGGTTACACGGTGCAGGGGCGGGACGAGGAGGCTGCGGCGCGATTGCGAGAGGACGTTGAAACGCTGGAGAAAGCCGGCGCGTTTGCAGTCGTGCTCGAGTGCATCCCGGAGAAGCTCGCGCGCGCGGTGACGGCGTCCGCCAAGATTCCGACCATTGGGATCGGAGCGGGCGCCGGCTGCGATGGGCAGGTGTTGGTGTTGCACGATCTTTTGGGGTTCGATCCCGAGTTCCGGCCGAAGTTCGTGCGCCGCTTTGCCGATGGAGCGAAGCTGGTGCGCGATGGCGTGGAGAAATTTTCGCGCGCGGTCCGCGGCGGGACGTTTCCGACTCGTCGGGAGAGTTTCAAATGACGAGGTGGCGATGAAGGTAGTGCACACAGTCGAGGCGTGGCGGGCGTTGCGAGCGGAGCATCGGGCGGCGAATCGCATCATCGGCTTCGTGCCGACCATGGGGGCGCTGCACGCCGGACATGTTTCTTTGTTCGAGGCGGCGCGACAGGAGTGCGACGTCGTGGTGGTGTCCGTATTCGTCAACCCCACGCAGTTCGATGATCCGCGGGATTTCGCGAAATATCCGCGCGTGCTCGAGACGGATTCCCGGGTGATGGAAGCCGCGGGCGTGGATGTGGCTTTTGTGCCGGCGGTGGAAGAGATGTATCCAAACGGTCGGCACTACACCGTGAACGAAGATCGGCTCAGCGCGGAGCTATGCGGAGCACACCGGCCCGGGCATTTCACCGGCGTGCTGACGGTCGTGATGAAGCTGTTGCAAATCGCGGGAGCGGACCGCGCATATTTCGGCGAGAAGGATTACCAGCAACTGGAGTTGGTGCGGGGCATGGCCGCCGCCTTTTTTCTCGAGACGAAGATCGTGGGTGGCCCGACCGTGCGCGAACCGGACGGTCTGGCAATGAGTTCGCGCAATGGGCGATTGACGGCAGCGGAGCGCGGTTTGGCGCCCGAGTTTCATCGGGCGCTCGCGGAGGAACCCAATGCGACGGCGGCGCGAACGCGGCTCGAACGCGCGGGGTTTCAAGTGGACTATGTCGAGGATCGCGACGGGCGGAGATTGGGGGCGGTGCGGCTGGGGGCGACACGGTTGATCGACAACGTGGCCTCGGTCCAAAGCGGAAATTCGCGATGAAGAAGAACGTCTTGTTTCTGCTCAGTGGCTCGATCGCCTGTTACAAGGCGTGCGCCGTGGTATCTCGCCTGACCCAGTCCGGCGTGACGGTGCAGACGGTGGCAACGGCCGCGGCGTTGAAGTTCGTGGGCGCGGCGACGCTGGAAGGATTGAGCGGGAGGCCGGTGTTTTCAGAAGTCTTCGAAACCGGACGGGCGCTCGATCACATCGAGCTGGCCCGGGCGGCGGATCTCGCGATCGTCTGTCCTGCCACGGCGAATACATTGAACAAGTTGGCCGCGGGCCTCGGGGACGATCCGGTGAGCGCGCTCTTTTTGGCGTGGGAGTTGGGCCCGAAGCCGTGGCTCGTCGCACCGGCGATGAACGCGAGGATGTGGGAGCACCCGGCCACAAAGGCGTCGGTGGAACGGTTGCGGAGTTGGGGCGTGCGCGTGATCGAACCGGTGGAAGGGCCGCATGCGTGCGGAGAAGGAGGCGCGGGGCGACTGGCCGAGCCGGACGACATCGCGGCAGAGGTGCTCCGCCAGCTGGGGGCGGAAAAGTGAGCAAGCGAAACGCTCAGTCGGGAAATCGCGGCGGGGACGCGAGTGAGGGTTCGATCCTGGCGGTGGCCGTGGGAAACACATCGGTGTTCGTCGGGGTGTTTTCGGCGCGGGGGCGCGGGAAGGCGTTCCGGATCGATCCGGCGGAGTTGGTGCATTTGCCACGGAAGGCGGGTGCTGGCGTGACATGCGCGGCGGTGTGCTCGGTGGTGCCGGCGTTGACACCCGATGTCGTGCGGCTGATTCGGCGGGCGTGGGGGATCGATGCCAAGGTGTTGTCGGCACAAGCGAAGCATGGTCTCGAGATTGCTTATCGCCGTCCGGCGGAGTTCGGGGCCGATCGCGTCGCGGCCGCGTTGGGCGCGCGGTCGAGATATGGGGGGAAAAATTTGATCGTGGTTGATTGCGGCACAGCGACGACAGTGACTGCCATCGCTGCGAACGGAGGAGTTGCGGGAGGAGCGATACTGCCCGGAGCGGCGTTGTGGCCGGAGGCGTTAGCAACGAAGACGGCCCTGCTACCTCGGGTCGCGCTGCGACGTCCCGCGGCGGCGGTGGGGCGCTCGCCGCGAGAAGCGATCGTGAGCGGATGTTATTACGGGCAGGTGGGCGCGATTCGAGAACTCGTGGCGCGCGTGCGCGGAGAAGTTTTCGCGAAGGAAAAGGCGATCGTGCTCGGCACGGGAGGCAACGCGGCGCTTTTCGAAAGCGAAGGACTATTCGACCGGATTGAACCTCGTCTAGTGTTGGAGGGCCTGGCGGAGTTTGCGCGCGAGCGGCGCAGCATCTCGCGGGGGTGAAGTCACGGCTCGTCGCCTGCCCCACTCTGCCACCGGTCATCGCCCACGGATTTGCGCGACGGCGGCGATCGCGCGGTCGAGGGAGCGGATGTTGACGGGTTTGGTGAGATGTTCGGAGAAGCCGGCCTCGCGCGAGCGGGCCAAGTCTTCCTCCATGCCGTAACCGCTGAGCGCGATTCCAAGGAGATCGGGCTGGATCGCGCGGAGTTCGCGCCAGAGCTGGCAGCCGTCGCCGTCGGGCAGGCCGAGGTCGGAGATGACAAGCTGGAAGGTTCGTTCGCGGACCCGCTCATGTGCCTCGGCGATCGACCCTGCAGTGACGACCTCGAACTTTCGTCGGGCGAGCAATTGCTGGAGCGACGAGCGTGTGGGCGCGTGGTCCTCGACGAGGAGGATCCGCTTGAAGCGCTGGCGCGCGTGCTCGGCGGCAGTGAGGCCGTGTCCCTCGACGGCCGGAAGCGGCTCCGGCAGGCGCTCGCGCTTGTGCGGCAAAGCGATATCCACCGCTAGCGGGAGCTCGACTTCAAAGGTTGCGCCCTGTCGCGGTCCGGGGCTCGAAGCGCGGATCGCTCCGCCGTGTTTTTCGAGCAGCTGGCGCGAGATCGCGAGTCCGAGCCCGAGACCACCTAAGCGGTGTTCGCCCTGCGAGAAGGCCGAGAAGATTTTCTCGAGATCGGTCTCCGTGAGGCCGATGCCGTTGTCGCTCACGCGAACCAGGATTCGCTCGTGCGCCGAATCGAGGGCGGTTTCGACATCGATGCGTCCGGCCTCCGGCGTGAACTTCACGGCGTTGCTCATGACATTCCAGAACACCTGCTGCAGGCGAACCGTGTCGCCGATGACGACGGCGCGGGGAGCGAGCAACTTCACGGTGAGGCTGATCTGCTTGCGCTCGATTTCTCGCGCGACCACGCCGATCGCATCCCGCAACACGCCATGCAGGTCGATCGGCTTCATCTCGAGCGCGAGTTTGCCGTGGGCGATGCGCGTAAGGTCGAGAAGATCGTCGATCAAACGCGCCTCGAGGCTGACGTTGGTGGCGATGGTTTTGAAGATGGCGCGGACCGCTTCGGAGAATTCGGGATTCTCGGCCCCATCGCTGGCGAGCATCAGGACGGGGTTGAGCGGCGTGCGCAGTTCGTGTGAAAGCGCGGCGAGAAAATCGTCCTTCGCCTGCGAGGCAGCGACGGCTTCGTTGCGGGCCACAACGGCTTCCTGATAAAGCCGAGCGCGCTCCTCCTCGGAACGTTTGCGGCTGATGAAATGGGCGATGCTCTCGGCGGTGCGGCTGAGCTCGTTGAGCTCGCGCGGGTCCAGGGCGTGCCGACCGAAAAGAGCGAAGACGCCCAAGAGACGGTTTTCGAGGATCAATGGGTAGCCGGCGAACGAGACGATGTGCTGCTCCTTCAACCAGGACGGTTCGTCCACCAGGTCCTCGGCGGCGAGGCGCACGCGGACGCTCGGACGACGGGAGGAGGCGATTTCGCCCACGCGGGTTCCGCCCAGCGCGATCGTGGCATGTGCGTCAGCGGACAAGAGCGGCAGGCCGGCGCTCGAGCGGAGCTGCAGGGTCGAAGACGTTTCGTCGAACGTCCAAATCCGCGCGATCGATCCGGCGATTTTTCGGACAAGAATCTCGACTATCTCCCGAAGCCCCGCCTGAAGCTCGCCGCTGGCGGCCACGGCCGACGCGATGTCGGCGCGAAGCGCGGCGAGGCGCGCGTCTTCGGCGGCCGTGAGTTCGGCATTTTTGTGCACCGTGACATCGCGCGAGATCACGAGGATCTTCTGCGGCTTTCCGTCAGGGCCGAGGATCGGCCGGCAAACGACATCCCACCACTTGTCGCTCCCTCGCGCACTGCGACGGTAAGCGCTGAAGCGCGAGAGCGCGCCGGCTCTCGCTTCACGGCAGGCGTTTTCGGCGAGGGAGCGCCCCTCTCCTTCCCAAAAGCCGGGCCAATAGGCCGAGGCGACGCTGGAGAAGTCCTCCAGCTCCATCAGGTGGAGCCCGCTCGTATTCAGAAACAAAAGACGTCCGTCGAGATCGAGAACCTTCACCGAATCGGGACTGGTCTCGAGAATGCGTCGGTTGAACTCTTCGCTCGCGCGCAGGGATTCCTCGGCCTGCTTGCGGGCGGTGATGTCGGCGTTGACCTCGAGCACGGCGCGGAGGCGGCCGTTGGTGTCGTGGTGCGCGACCCACTGCGTGGCGATGACGAGGGTGCGCCCGTCTTTGCGGCGGTGGAGCACCTCTCCTTCCCAGCGGCCGTGACGGTGGAGCTCGGCCTGGATCTTCTCCAGCGGCTCGTGATAATGCGCGGCGAGCAGCATGTGGGAGTTCTGTCCGAGCGCGTCGTCCTTGGTGTGGCCGTAGAGATTTTCGGCGCCCTGGTTCCAGAAGACGATGCGGTCCTTGGGCGAGCGGGCGAGGACGGGCGCGAGTTCGAGCAGCTGGGCCTGTTCGCGAAGGCGTTGTTCACTTTCACGGAGCTCGGCATTGCGGGTGGCGAGCTCCTCATTGAGCGTGGTGAGTTCCTCGTTGGCGGATTCGAGCTCTTCGTTGGAGGTCTCGAGTTCTTCGTTGAGGCTTTGGAGTTCTTCGTTGGCCGACTGGACCTCTTCGTTCGAAGCCTGGAGTTCTTCGACGGACGTATCGTGCTGCTCGCGCAGCGTCTCCAGGTGCTCGCGCATCTCGGCGTAGTCGCGCTTGAGATCGGCGAAGCGGCGGAGCTCGGAGGAAGAGATCTTGGAGGAAGAGGCGGCCGATGCGAGACGCGGAGCGGACGCAGGGGGCGCGGCGACGGCTTCAAAAAGAACGAGGAAGCAGCGGGTGGGC
This sequence comes from Verrucomicrobiota bacterium, assembly GCA_023391285.1. Taxonomy (GTDB): domain Bacteria; phylum Verrucomicrobiota; class Verrucomicrobiia; order Opitutales; family Opitutaceae; genus Opitutus. The sequence goes on along the minus strand of JAEWBF010000125.1, from coordinate 15,698 downwards.
AGATTTTTGAGCGGAACGATCTCGATGTTCACGAGGCTGCGCGCGCGCCCGAAGCGAACTTCCTTCTCCCGCACGGGCTTGTTTTCACGGCGCGCGCGTTGCAGCGAACGTTGCAGCGTGAGCGCGAGGTTTTCGCGCGCCATTTTCAGGAGATTGAAACTCGCCTTGCCCGTCGGGAGTTCGAGGAAGCGTTGAACGTCGCCGCGGAATTGGAGGATTTCGCCGTCCTCGTTGATGAGCACACCGGCGGGGGCGTATTTCGCGAGCGTGAGGCGATCGGCTTCCTTGAAGGCATCGACGGAGTTGAACTCGGCGTGGCGGGTTGCCGGCGTGGTGCGCGCGCCGGCCTTTAGCGCGGGCAGCGTGGGGGGACGTTCGTAGCGCAGCCAGCTCACGCCCGATTTCCGCGCGTAGATCTTGTGGTTCTTTTCAGCGGCTTCGAAGAAGTTGCTGAACTGGCCAACAGATTCGGAACTGCCGAGAACGAGGAAGCCGCCCGGCTTCAGCGCGTAATGGAATGCCGGAATGATCCGCTGCTGCAGGGCCGGCTCGAGGTAGATGAGCATGTTGCGGCAGCTGATGAGATCGACGCGGGTGAACGGCGGGTCGGTGAGAAGGTTGTGCTGCGCGAAGATGACCATGTCGCGGATGTTCTTCTGCACACGATAGCCGTCGGACTCCTTCGTGAAGTAGCGCTGGAGACGCTTGGGCGAGATGTTTTCGACGTGCGACTTCGAGTAACGCCCGGCGCGCGCCTGATCCAGGACCGCGTGGTTCACGTCCGTCGCGAAGATCTGGATCGGCGTTCGCACGGAGTGCTGCTCGGCGAATTCGGCGTAGGCGATGGCGAGCGAGTAGGCCTCCTGACCGGTGGAGCAGCCGGCAACCCAGATGCGGAGCGTGTCTACGTTGGTCGGCGGGCGGATAAGTTTCGGAAAGATCCGCTTCTTCAGCGCCTCGAAAACGGCCGGGTTGCGGAAGAAGCTGGTGACGTTGATCAGCAGATCCTGATAGAGCGCATCGACCTCGGCAGGATGCTCGCGCAGGAAACGCGCGTAGGCCTCGAGGTTCTTGAGCTTGTGCATCGCCATGCGACGGGCGAGCCGGCGGCGAATGGTGTTGGGGCGGTAGAAGCTGAAGTCGGTGCCGGTGCGGCTGCGCAGGAGCACGAAGATCTTGCGGAGGTTGAGGTCCTCGGGCGCCGCGGGCCAGGCGGCGGGTTCGCGCGCGGCACCGGCGAACGCGGTGCTGCCGACCGCGAACGAAGCGCGGCGGCGGCGGGCGTTGGCGGCGGCCCGGGATTTCGTTTGCAGCGGCTGGTCGACGAGCCGGCCGAGCTCCGCGGCAATCTTCTCGGGCGGAAGAACAAAATCGACGAAGCCGGTCGCGATCGCGCTCCGCGGCATGCTGTCGTATTTCGCAGAGACGTGGTCTTGCGCGAAGGTGATGCCGCCGGCCGCTTTGATTGCCGCAATGCCTTTGGCACCGTCCGAACCCGCGCCCGAAAGTATGACGCCAATCGCATTCTCCTTCTGGTCGGCGGCGAGGGACTGAAGGAAGTGATCGATGGTTCGCGCGGGTCCACTGCTCTTGCGCCGCGGGGTGAGCTTCAACACGCGGTTGAGGATCGTGAGGTTCCGATCCGGCGGGATCACATAGATGTGGTTCGCGGCGGCCTGCGTGTTCTGCGTAATTTCCTGGACCGGGAGCGACGCGGTGCGGCCGAGCAACTCGGACAACAAACTGCGATGGGTCGGGTCGAGGTGTTGCACCAAAACATAGGCGATGGGTGCGGACGTCGGCAGGTTGCGCAAAAGCTCCGTAAACGCCTCCAGCCCGCCCGCGGACGCGCCGATTCCAACGATCTTCAGCAACGGTTTCCGGGACGAGGGCTTCTGGCTATCTACGCGGGAAGCGGGGTCTTTGACCATAGAACATCAGAGCCGTTTACGGCTCCGGAGAAGCAGCGCTGGAGAGTATGCAGACATCGACGCAAAGGAGGCGATCACGCAGAGAAGTGGAAAAGCTCCCGGAGACCGCGACCGGAGCAAGTTGTTTCCGGAGCGGATGCATCGTAACTTGGCCTCGCGTTTGCCAGTCGGATCAGGTGACGTTTCCCTTTCCTATGACGATGACGGTGAGCGCACCGACGACAGAGATTGAACTGGAAGCCGAGCGATTGCTTCGGGCATTGATGCACGTGGACTGCGATCCGCACGGACGCACTTGGAACTTGGATACGTGCCGCGAGATCGCGCCGCTCACGCTGGAAATCAACCGGCTCAAGAAGGAGAAAGACGCGGTGATCCTCACACATTCCTATGTGGAGCCGGAGATCATCTACGGCGTCGGCGATTTCAAAGGGGACTCCTACTACCTCAGCGAAAAGGCGAAGGAATCGCGCGCGAAAGTCATCGTGTTCGCCGGCGTCGTGTTCATGGCCGAAACGGCGAAGATCCTTTCGCCGGAGGCGCTGGTCGTCGTGCCGGATCGTCACTCGGGTTGTTCGCTCGCCGACTCGATCGATGGCGATGGCGTGCGGCGACTGAAACGCCTCTACCCCGATGCGGCAGTCGTGTGCTACATCAACAGCACGGCGGAGGTGAAGGCGGAGTCGGACGTCTGCGTGACGTCGGGCAACGTTTACGACATCGTCGCGAAGCTGCCGGGGCGGCGAGTGTTGTTCGTGCCGGACCGCCTGATGGCGGAGAACGTGCGGGCGGAGATGAAGCGGCGCGGCGTGGACAAGGAGATTGTGTCATCGGATGGCACCTGCATGGTGCACGACCAGTTCACGCCGGCGCAGATCGCGGAGGCGCGCGTGCAGTTTCCGGGATTAAAAGTCGTGGCTCATCCCGAGTGCACGGCGGAGGTGGCGGCGGTGGCGGATTTCGTCGGCAGCACCAGCGCCATGATGAAGTATGTTAAAACCACCCCCGCGCCGTATTTCCTGATGCTGACGGAATGCGGCCTCGTGAGCCGGCTGCAGGTGGAGGATCCGGAGAAGAACTTCATCGGCGGCTGCCGGTTGTGCCCCTACATGAAGATGAACACGCTCGAAAAAGTGCGCGACGCACTGAAAGCGCCGCGGCCCGAGCAGATCATCACCCTGGACGAAGATCTGCGCCAACGCGCGGCGCGATGCATCGAGCGCATGTTCGAGCTGGCGCCCAAGACGTGATGCGCCGGACGCTCTGCTCACGGCGGCGGAGCCGCGTCCCCACCCTTTCACTATGCTGACACCACGCACGGAACACTTGATCGAGCTCGCTCTGGAGGAGGATGCGGGTCTGGGCGACGTGACGAGCCGCGGAATTTTCCCAAAGGCGCATCGTTCCCGCGGATACATCGCCGCCGGGCAGGACCTCGTGGTGTGCGGCGGTGAAATTGCAGCGCGCGTATTCACCCGGGTGGATCCGGCGCTCCGCGTCGACCTGCTCGTCGAAGATGGAGCGCGCGTCAAGAAAGAGGGAAAGGTGCTGACGATCGAAGGCCCGACCGCGGCGATGCTGACGGCGGAACGGGTGGCGTTGAATTTCCTGCAACGGCTTTCGGGCGTCGCCACGCAGGCGAGGAAGTTCGCGGCGGCGGTGGACGGAACGGGTGTTCGGATCGTGGATACGCGAAAAACCACGCCCGGCTGGCGCGCGTTGGAGAAATACGCGGTGCGCTGCGGCGGCTGCGTCAATCACCGCTCATCCTTGGGCGAACACGTGCTGATCAAAGACAATCACATTGCTGCGGCCGGTTCGTTGACCAAAGCGGTCAAGCTCGCGCGCGCGGCGGCGCCGCACCTCGCGAAAATCGAAGTCGAAGCGAAAACGTTGGCAGAAGTTCGCGAAGCGATGCGCGCGGGAGCCGAGGTCATCCTGCTCGATAACATGTCGCCGCAGCAGGTGCGCGAAGCGGTGGGCCTGATTGGCGGAACGGCCATCGTGGAGGTGTCGGGCGGCGTGCGTTATGAAACGTTGCGCAGTTACGCCGTCGATGGCGTCGACGTGATCAGCATCGGCGCGCTCACGCATTCGGCGCCCGCGGCGGATTTGAGTCTCACGGTGGTCGCGGCGAAACGGAGGCGTTAGCTTTTCCGAGTTCATGCAGGTTCATCGCACGGACTGTTTGGTGATCGGTTCAGGGCTCGCGGGTTCAACGTATGCGCTGCAGATGGCGAAGCGCGGGTTCGCGGTGGATTTGTTGTGCCTCGCCGAGCCGATGGTCGCGAACAGCGACTGGGCGCAAGGCGGCATCATTTACGACACGAGCGACGACCCGTCTTCGCTCGCGCGCGACATCATCGAAGCGAGCGATCACACCGCCAATACGGCGGCCGTGGATCAGCTGGTGCGCGAGGGGCCGGCGGCGGTAAGGGAGCTGCTGATCGACGAAGCCCAGGTGGAGTTCGACCGGAGCGCGAATGGAAAGTTGGATTTCACCCGCGAAGGAGGTCACAGCGAGCGCCGGATCATTCACGCGAAGGATGCGACCGGTCACGCGATACTCGCCGCGGTGGCGCGCCGGGTCGATGCGACCTCGGCAATCACGCGCCGGCCGGGCTGCGTTGCGATCGACCTGCTGACGCTCTCGCACAACTCCACCGAGCCGGCCGACAAATACCGGCCGCTCACCTGCTTCGGCGCATATGTCCTCGATGCGCGCAGCGGCGAGGTGTTCGCCATCGTCGCGAAGAAAACGGTGCTGGCAACCGGAGGGCTCGGACAGATTTTTCTGCACACGACAAATCAGCCGGGAAGCGTCGGGCATGGCGTGGCGATGGCTTATCGCGTGGGCGCACGTTTGATCGATCTCGAATACGTGCAGTTTCACCCGACGGTGTTCGCGAAGAAGAACGCGCCACGATTTCTGATCAGCGAAGCCGTGCGGGGCGAAGGAGCGGTGCTCGTGAATGGGCGCGGCGAACGCTTCCTCGACACCATCGACCCGCGCGGTTCGCTCGCTCCGCGCGATGTGGTGGCACGCGCGATCAAGCAGGAACTCGCAACGGGCGGCGACGCGGGGGTGTTTCTCGATCTTTCGGCGATGAAGCCGGAATTCATCCGGGAACGGTTCCCCAACATCTACGAGCGCTGTCTGCGCCACGGCGTCGACATCACGCGCGAACCGATCCCCGTCGTGCCGGCGGCGCACTTCGCGTGCGGTGGCGTCCACACCGACCTGGAAGGCCGCACGAGCGTTTGCCATCTGAACGCGATCGGGGAAACGGCGTGCACCGGACTCCACGGCGCCAACCGGCTCGCAAGCACGTCGCTGCTCGAATGCGTAACCGGAGCGAAGTTCACCGCGATCGCGGACGCCAGGGAGCTGAGCGACACGCGCACATCGTTTCACCTTCCGGAGCCGCGGCTCTGGGCGAGTCCGACGCGCGACGCCGATCCCGTGCTGATCCGCCAGGATATGCTCCAGGTGCAGCATACGATGTGGAACTACGCCGGCGTGGTGCGTTCGCCGCGACGATTGACGCGCGCGCGTCGCGTGCTGCTGGAGTTGCGCGAAGAGATTCTGTCGTTCTACCGCGGCTGCCGGCTGACGCGCGAATTGGTGGAGCTCCGCAATGCCGTTCAAACGGCCCTGCTGATCGTGCATGCAGCTTCGCTCAATCCGCAAAGCAAAGGCTGCCACTACGTGGTCGAAGAGGAGTAGCCGAGAGGGTGCACGCGGCGGCAGAGTCGGGCACGCAACGCCGCGCGCCGGCGCGAACGCGTTCTAAACGGCCACCGACGCCGGCTCCGGACTCGGCTTGCGCGGTGTGCCGTGAGAGAAGTCGACGCGATTGGAATAAACCGTTTTCGGTTGCGGCTCGCGCTGGGAACGCTGGGCGTCGAGCTGCGCGCGAAACTCCTGCGGCGACATGTTCTTGTGCTGCTTGAAGACACGCGCGAAATACGCCGGATCCGCGAAGCCGCTGGCATAAGCGATTTCCGAAATTGTCAGGCCTGTCGTGCTCAAGGCCAGGATCGCTCCTTCGATGCGGATGCGCTGGATGTAGTGCGTGAGACGTTCGTCGGTTTCGACGTGAAAGAGGTGTGACAGGTAATCCGCCGAACATCCCAGCGAAGCGGCGATGTCCTGCACGCGCAGGTCGGGATTCGAGAATTGTTCGCGAACGATGACTTTGGCCTGAAACACCTTGCCGACGTCTCCGTTGAGATTGCCGGCACCGGTCTCCACGATGTTGCGCAGCAGGCCGAGCAACGCAAGGAGCAGACCTTTCACCACCGGATCGCGCGCGGGCGCCTGCATGGCATGAGCGTGAGCGAGGCTGTTGGTCAAAGTGAGAAACACATCGAGGTTGGGCGCGTCGAAAAACTCGATCGCTTCGATGTCGGGATGATGCGGCGCCGCCTCGAACGCGAAATGAAGGCTGAGCGTGTTGTTGTAGAAACCAGCGACGAGGTTGCGGAACGGTTGCGCGTGGTCGGCGTGAACGGTCTCGCCGTGCGGCACACCGGCCGGGACGATGCACATCTCCCCCGGGAATACCTCGAATCGCTCCCGGGGAAACCGAAACTCGGTCCGCCCATAAAGCTGAAAGAAAATCTCCGGACGATAGTGGTAGTGCATGCCGCGGAGATTCTGCGCCGGCTTCACCTCCTTCGGCACGCGCATGCGAAGGAGCCCGCGTTCGGCCTGCTTGATCCACAGATCGAAGATGCGCCGCATCTCAGCGCGATCCTGATGGCTCACGGACTTGGCCTCAAAGAGAGCTTTCACGTAGGCAGTGCAAACGCTGACAACACCAGGGGGAACGGGGCACAATCGGGGTCTGACCGCGATTCTGCATAAAAGATGCAGCGAAACCGCGTCCGCGCGATCCGGAATAGGTTTTATCCGGATCTTTCAGGATTTTTCCGATGTGCGCTGCCGGAACTCTGCGCAACGTCCGCGACTGATTCGCCGCACTTCTAGGGCTGAGACACGAGAACGCGAAATGCCCACGCGCGCAGCACCACCGACACGTGCGCCGTCTGCTCAATCGACTCGCCCGAAAACGCGTCCCGCCATCGGCCTGCCAACTGCGGGTCGTGCATGTCCGCGGCCACATCGCGTGCCGTGAGATTCAGAATCGCGAGCACGCGTTGCGCGCCGGCTTCGCGCACGAGCGCGTAAACGGATTCATTTTGCGTCGACGAAATCCGACGCATCGCCGCGCCTGAATGCAGGGCCGGATGCGTGTGCCGCAACTGCGCCAAGGTGCGGTAAAACGCCGTCAGCGACGCATTCGGCGTCCATTCGATGGGATCACGCTCGAAGAATTCCAGGCGGCGATCGAAGCCGACTTCCTGCCCGTTGTAGATCAGTGGAATTCCATCGAGCACAAACGTCAGCACGGCAAAGGGCATCGTGCCGCGTCCGAGACGTTCGAACTCCGTGCCCTGCCAGGAATTCTCGTCGTGATTGCTCGTGTAGTAGAGCAGCGACGCTCCGGCCGGAAATCGAACGCGGCTCCGCGCCAGCGTATCGTCGATGTGCGAAACACCCGCGCGTCCCTGGGCGACGGCATTGATCGTGTGCATCATGTCGAAGCCGTAGCTGGCGTTGAACGCATGCAACTGGTGCTGCGGCAGCTCGGATTCCGAAAGCAGGAAGAGGTCGGGACGCAGCAAGCGGAGGCGGGCGGAGAGCTCGTTCCAAAATGCCGTCGGCACCCCGGTCGCGAAATCGCAGCGAAAGCCGTCGATGCCGTAGTTTTGAATCCAATACGCCATCGCGGTGTATTCATAATCGAGGACCGCCGGGTGGGAGAAATCCAATTGGATGACGTCCGTCCAATCGAAGCCCGTCGGCGGCTGGAAGCGGCCCGCATGATCGCGCACGTAGTATTCGGGATGTTCGCGCGTCAGCGGATGATCCCATGCGGTGTGATTGCCCACCCAGTCGAGAATCACTCGGAAACCCTGGGCATGAGCCGCGTCGACGAGCTGCTTGAAATCCGCGGCGCTGCCAAACTCCGGGTTGATGCCGTAATAGTCCTTGATCGCATAGTAACTGCCGAGCGGGCCTTTCCGGTTGAGTTCGCCGATCGGGTGGATCGGCATGAGCCACAAAACGTCCACACCCAGATCGCGAAGGCGCGGAAGATCCGCAGTGACAGCGGCAAAATTTCCCGCCGAGGAATACTGGCGGATGTTGATTTCGTAGATCACCGCTCGACGAACCCATTCGGGTTGTCCCATCGCCCGCTGATCCGCGCACACTTGGGGCAGCTCCGCGGCAACAACCACCGAGACAATGCCCAGCACAAAAGCGCTGCAGTGAAACAGAACGCGGAGGAACTTCGACATGGGTAACCGGGGGTTCGTGGTCACGAAACGCTACCGCGCGATCTGCCGCCAGCGGAGACCCCTGGAGTAACCCCGCAAACGCCGGAGAAAACTTAGCCCGCGAAACTGCGTGTCATCGCTCGATGCCGCGCAGGTCTCGCAGCAACGCATCGATGCGCGCGACATGTGCATCGACGCGCGCCCGGACCCGTTCGCCCCAATGTGCTTCGAACATGCCTTCAAGGGTGCAAAACGCCGCCACACGCGCGACGTCTCCGAGATGGGCACGAATTCGCTCCAGGCGTTGCACGGCGTTCCGGTGTCGTTCGATCTCAGCATCGCCGTTGACGCTCGTTGTTCCTAGCGCCGCTTGAGCCGCGTCGATCGCGGCGGCGAAATCCGCGAGGGCATCCTCACTCCATCCAGTCCAAAATCCTCGCGTCGAGTTGAACCCTGCAGCGGTCTCCTGCGCCCCCATCCCGACTTCCGGCTCCTCCCGCAACGTCTTCACGAAGGCTTCCCGCGTTCTCGCATTCGCCTTCCGCTGCTCCGCTTCGTCGGCGGCGGTCATCGTCCACGCGCTCTCCTTGGAAACGCGCACCCGAAATGTCACGGACTCGATCATGACCCGCCCGTCGGGCCCGAACCACTCGAGTTGTAAGCCGTTGCGCCAATGGTCCGATGCCGCCGTGACTCCCAGCACTTTCACTTTCTTCGACGCCGTGCAGTCCCCAATCGTTCCGCCCTGATGCCTGGCCAGTCCCAACACAAACGGGAGCGCCTGCGTCGCGGGATTCTCGAACTCCAGCACCCTGCCCGCCAGATCCGCCCACGGATCACCCGTCAACGCCAGCTCGAGCGGCTCGTCGCGGCCCGCCAACCACACCCGTCCGCTCGCTCTTCCGCGTTCCCGACAGTCAAAGTTTCCACGGATCACTGCTGCGTCGAGATGCCAGGCCATGCCGCAAGAATTCTGCAACTCAACGCCACTGCACAACCTCTGTGTGTGTCTTGAAACACAGCTCGTCGGCCGTCGCTCGCCCCATCGTGGCGGCTTGCCGCGCGTCTCCTGACTTGCCTCCTTCACTCCCGTGCCCGCACCCCCGCACCGTCCTTCCTCGCTTCGTTGGCGCTGGCTCGTTCCCGTCCTCGCGCTGATCGCGCTCATTCACCTTTCTCCCGTGCGCACGGTGGGCGATCGCGCGTTCTTCGATTTCTCCGCGCGCCACCCTGCTCGCGAACTGCCGCCGCCCGATGGTTCGGCGCTCGTGCTCTTTGATGAAGCCACCCTCGACGCTCTGCGCGCGAGCGGATTCGAAGGAAACTGGCCGCCGCCGCGCGCCATCTTCGCTGCTCTGATCGCCGGCCTCGAACGCGCCGGCGCCAAAAAAATCATCCTCGATCTCATCTTCCTCGATCGGTCCTCCGCGCCCGAACAAGACGCTTTCCTCGGCGCAACCGCCGCCGCGCTTCCGGACGTCGTGCTCGCCCGCACGCCGACTCACGCGCCTATCTTCTGGGACCAAGACTTTGTCGCCGCCCACCCTACTTACTTTTCTCTTCCACGCACCGGTATTGCGCCCGGCGCACCCGATACGGACGGCGTTTTCCGGCGTTACGAGGTCGCCGAATCGCTCGCCGCTGCCGCTTTCGATCGTCCTCCCGCTGCCGCCGGCGGTCTGCTCCGTTGGCACGGCGGTCTCGAAAAACTCCGATCCGCCCTTCCAGTGATCAACGCCGCGCCTTTCATCGGCGCTGGGCTCGATATCATCGCTCCTGCCATGTCCGAGTATCCGGACATTTCGGCGCCCGAGATCGCCGAACGTATCCGTGAGCACCCGACACTCACCGGTCCCGGTTTCGATGATGTGCGCAACCGTGTCGTCTTCGTGGGAGCCAACGCCGCCGGCACATTCGACCAAAAACCGTTCGCCATCGGCGGGCTCGAGCCGGGCGTTCTTTACCATTGGACGGCCTGGGCGAATCTCGCCGGCTCCGGCTTCATCCGCTCGCTGCCCGCTGCCGCTTCACTCGCGCTCGCCGCGGCGTTTATGGCGCTGATCGTCTGGATTGGCTCGCGCCTCAATAACGTCGCGTTCCCCGCCCTCGTCGCCACGGCGCTCATTCTCGGCGTCCTGGGCACCGCTTACGCCGGACTTTCCGCCGGCTGGTTTCTTCCGCCGACCACACCGGTCGTCGCCGCCACCTTCGCTCTTCTCGGCGTGGCGATCGAACGTTTCTGGCTCGAGCAACGCCGCCGTCGCGAGGTTCAAGCGATCTTCGGCAGCTACGTCGCACCGGAGGTCGTCGACCTCCTCGTCCACAATCCTTCCGCGATCGAACTCGGCGGCGAGCGTCGCGAAGCGACCGTGTTCTTCTGCGATCTCGCCGGCTTCACCGATCTCTCCGAACAGGTCTCGCCCGAACAGCTCCTCGATATCGTCAACGGCTACCTTCAGGAAACCAGCGACTGCCTCCTCGCTCACGGCGCATATATCGACAAATACATCGGCGACGCCGTCATGGCCGTCTTCGGCGTTCCGCTCCCGCAACCCGACCACGCGGTCGCCGCCTGCCGCGGTGCCCTCGCCACCCAGCGTCTCCTCGCCGCCCGCAACGACCATCTCGCCCGCACCTACGGCCGCACCCTCGGCCTCCGCATCGGCATCAACACCGGCGAAATGATCGTCGGCAACATGGGCTCCCACCGAAAAAGAAACTACACGGTCTTGGGCGACTGCGTGAACCTCGCCTCCCGCCTGGAAGGCGCCAACAAGGAGTTCGGCACGGGCATTCTCGTCGGTGAAAACACCGCGCAGCTCGTGCGCGATACCCTGATTCTTCGGCCACTCGCCGCCCTCCGCGTAAAGGGAAAAAACACCGCCGTTCCCGTCTACGAGCTGATCGGCGAACCCGCCGACGTATCCGCCGCACAACAACAGTTCCTCGCCGCCTACGCCCGCGCGCACACTCTTTACACGACGCGCGAATTTTCCGAGGCTGCCCGCGCCTTCACCGAAGCCGCCGCGCTCGCCCCGCAAGACCGCATGACCGCGCTCTTCCTCGACGAGTCCCGCCGCTTCGCCCAACAGCCGCCCCCGCCCGATTGGCAGCCCATCCTTTCCCTATCCACAAAATGAATACACGCCTTCTCGCCGGCGCCGCGCTGCTCCTCGCGTCCGCCGCCGGCATCTCCGCCGCGTTTACGGCCGGACGCGATGCCTACACCAAACGCGCTCAAACCGCGCTGCTCTCCGAGCCCAAGATGCTCGCCACGCCCGTCGCCCAGCTGCCCTACGCTCAAAAACTCCGCGTCGAAGAAGTCCAAGGCTCCTGGCTGCGCGTGTCCGAGGGCCGCCGCTCCGGCTGGATCTTCGCCGGCAATCTCTCCGAGGAAAAGCCGTCCAACACCAAAGGCCTCGACGGTCTTCCGCTTGCCGCCAGCGCCACCACGGCCTCCACCGCCGCCCGCCCGCTTACGCCGACCTCGACCGACTATTCCGAACGCCGCGGACTGGCCGACGCCGCCGCCGATCTTCAGTGGCTCGAACAACAACACGCGCTGCTCCCTGCGCATACCGTCCAGGAATTCCTCCAGTCCGAGAAGAAAGGAGAATTCCAATGAACGTCTCCCTCCCCACCCGATTTCAAGTGCTCGCGCTGGCGCTCAGCATCGTCGTCACCGCCCCACCTGCTCACGCCGCCTTCGACCTCAACAAAGCCCTCAACACCGCCAAAAGTCTCGGCAAGGTCGCGAAGGGCGTCACCGGCATCGGTCCCGAGGAAGAACTCGCCATCGGCGAATCCGTTTCACTCGAAATCATCTCGCAATACGGCGGCCTGTTCCGCGATGCCGCCGCCACGCGCCGCGTCAACCTCATCGGTCGCGCGCTCGCCTACTACTCGTCGCGCCCCGCACTTGAATGGAAATTCGGCATCCTCGATTCGCCTTCCTTCAACGGCTTCTCCGCCCCCGGCGGCTTCGTCTTCATCACCCGCGGGCTGTATGAACTTTGCGGAGACAACGACGACGCTCTCGCCGGAATCCTCGCGCACGAGATCGAGCACATCACCGGGAAACACGCGCTCAACATCATCGCTCGCGGCGAGTTCGTTTCCGGTGCCGCCGACTTCGCCGCTCTCCGCAGCAGCGATGTCGCCAAAGCGCAGGCGCAACTCAGCGCCTTCGACACGTCCATCGGCAACCTCGTGAAAACCATCCTCGAAAAAGGCTTCGACGCGCAGACCGAATTCGGCGCCGACCAATCCGGTCGCGACCTCGCCCTCACCGTCGGCTACGCTCCCGGCGCGCTCCGCCACGTCCTCGTCCGCCTGCAACAACGCACCGGACCAGCCACCGCAGTGTTCTCCACCCACCCCCCGCTCGATCAACGCATCGCGCGCCTGCCCGACGAACCCGCCACCTCCACCCCGCGCGAATCCTCCGTGGCCGACGCGCTCGCCGGCATCCCCGCCGATCTCCCGGCCTCCGCCGGCGCTCACCCCGCCAACGAGCTCATTCCTGCCGATCTCGACGAAGACGACGCCGCGTTTGCAGCGGAAGCCGACGACGACAAGGCCTTCGCCAAGAAAAAGAAGAAATAGTAGTCACTGCGGTGGAGCCCGACGTCCCGTCGGGCTTGTTGTCCTTGGACGCTAAAGCTTCTCTGGAGCTTGGATCTTGGTCCTTGGAACTTGCCGCCGCACCACGGCACCCTCGGGACGTTTAGCGGTCGACAACGCTATGAAACGCTCGCTGCTCTGCCTCCTCGCGCTCCTGCCGTTTCTGGCGGCTTGCTCCTCCACCTACTACAACGCGATGGAGAAAATCGGGTTCCATAAACGCGAGATCCTCGTCGACCGCGTGGAAGAAACCCGCGACGCCCAGAACGCCGCCAAGGAACAATTCGCCAGCGCCCTCGAGCAATTTCTCGCCGTCACCAAAGTCGACGGCGGCGAACTCCAGGCCAAATACAACTCCCTCAATCGCGAATTCCAGCGCAGCGAAGAACGCGCGCGCGAAGTCCGCGAGCGCATCAACTCCGTCGAAGACGTCGCCGAAGCCCTCTTCGACGAGTGGAAGGCCGAGCTCAAGCAATACGAGAACGCCAACCTCCGCCGCGAAAGCGAACGCGCCTTCGATCTCACCCGCCGCCGCTACGAAGATCTCATCAAAGTCATGCGCCGCGCCGCCGATCGCATGGAGCCCGTCCTCTCCACGTTCCGCGATCAGGTTCTCTTCCTGAAACACAACCTCAACGCCCGCGCACTCGCGTCGCTCACCACCACCAACCGCGAGCTCGAAGCCGACATCACTCGCCTCATCACCGACATGGAAACTTCCATCCGCGAGGCAGAAGAATTCATCAAGACTCTGCGCGACGACAGCCCGACCAGTTAGCTGATCGTCTCGACGACGGCGCCCAAGCCCCCCTCACGCAATCCGCCCGCGCACGATACACCCGACGGGCAAGAAACCCGCCCGCAAACACGTCTGCCGCGACGCCACGTTGTTTGGATCGCAGCGTGCACACGGCACCTTCCCCGCCTCGCGACACACCCGCTTCAGCTCCTGCACGAGATACGCACCCCATCCCTGCCGGCGAAACGTCGGCGCCACCTCCATGAACACGTCGCCATACGGTGGGTTGTAGTGATACATCACGCCGCCCGTCGCCACGATCTCTCCGTCAACCTCGAGCACATAATCCCCCACCGGCTCGAGTTCGTGCGCAAACACCCGCGCTGCATCCGCCGCTCGTGCCCGGCGAAAAACCGCACCTCGCGCCGGAAATCCGGTCGTCACGTCGTCGGCGAACAATAGCTTCTCCGCCGTCATCTCACGGCCGCACGTAAATAACATCGGTGCGAGCCAGCGGTCATTCGTCTGCGCGTCCACGTGCGTCGCTCCACTCTCCTGCACGAGCGCCGAGAACAACCTGAACATTTCGGCCTTGGCGTCCGGCTCCACGAAAAACTCAAACACCGTCCGCGTTCCTGCCCACGGTCCGTCCGCCAGCAACGAGCCGTGCCCCACCGCGCGTCCACCACACTCCAACACAAACTCCTGCGCCCAACCCGCTCGTCGATGAAGCGACGCGTGCACCACCTGACATCCCATTTCCCGCAAATAGCGCTCATGCGATTCCCGCACGTCCGCCCACACCGCCTTTCTCGCCGAGGACTTCATGCCTGTTTCATCCGCAACGCCGGAGTCACGCGCTCACGTTTCAATCCGATCTCCCCCGCGTCAACCCCGCCACCGCTGCAGAACCCACGCAGGCGATTCCGTCAGCGAAATTCCCGTTTGCGCCGCGCCCGTCTCGCCGCGCAGCATCGATTTTCTCCGGCCCGCGTCAGGCGCGCGGTCCCACACGTATTCACCCCGCATGAAACTCCGATTCGTTCTCCCCCTCCTCCTTCTTATCTCCAGCGCCTTCGCCGCCGAAACCGCCCCCGCGGCTTCCGCCGATCGCAAACCCGGCGACTATCCTCTCACCGCCGACTCGCTCGTCCAGGAAGGCGTTCCTCAAGGCAAACTCGAAGGCCCCTTTGAATTCCGCAGCATCAACTTCCCCGGCACCGTCCGCCGCTACTGGATCTTTATCCCCGATCAATACACCGGCGAAACCGAAGCCAACCTCCTCGTCTTCCACGACGGCCAGCGCGCCACCAATCCCAACGGCTCACTCCGCGTCCAAAACGCCCTCGCCAATCTCATACACAAGAAGGAAATCCCCGTTACCATCGGCCTCTTCATCACGCCCGGCCACATCGGCGACAAATACCCCGACGATCTCGGGATGAGTAATCCCAACAACCGCGCCAACGAATACGACGCCCTCAACGATTCCTACGCGCGCATGATCTGCTGGGAGTTCATCCCGATGCTGAAGAAGTCCTACAAAATCACCGACGACCCCGAACGCCGCGCGATCGGCGGCACGAGCAGCGGCGCCATCTGCGCCTTCACCACCGCGTGGGAATTCCCGAACCAATTCCGCAACGTCATCAGCATGATCGGCAGCTACGTCTCCATCGGGTATCGGCCCGCCAAATACGGCCAGCCCATGACACCCGGCGGCGACCTTTATCCCACCCTCATCCGCAAAACCCCGATCAAGCCGCTGCGCATCTTCCTCCAAGACGGCTCCAACGACCTCTCCAACGAGCACGGCAACTGGTTCCTCGCGAATCAACAAATGCTCTCCGCCTTCGAGTTCGCCAACGCTCGCGCCGATCGCTTCAACGACTCCGGCCCGCGCTATCGCGTGAAACACGTCTGGGGCGACGGCAACCACTCGGACGCTCACGGCGGCCAGCTCCTCCCCGATATCCTGCGCTGGATGTGGGGCCAATGATTCATGTAGGGGGGGGGGGGGGGCCCCGCCGCCGGCGCGCCGGTAGTGCCCCCCGCCC
>JAEWBF010000092.1 GCA_023391285.1 Verrucomicrobiota bacterium | reverse complement strand
CCCTCAGCACCTTCTCCCTCACCACCTCCGATCCCTTCACCTGGCAAAGCGCCACCCAACCCGACTCCACGCTCCCGTTCGTCCGCTTTCGACTCGCCGGCGATTTAGGCCGCCCCGAAACCCGCCTCGCGCTCTCGATCCAAACCCGCACCGCCGATATTCCCATCGTTCCTGACTCCGTCCCTGGCGAGCGCTGGAAAAACGTCACGATCCTCCGCCCCGACGGCCCGTGGTGGATCGCCGTCAACGACTCCGACCCCGATGCCTGGTTCGCCGTCGCAGAACCCGTCGAACTCGGCCGCCTCACCTGGCTCGCCGAAAAAATCCTGAAACATCACTTCGCTTTCGCCGCCGCCGGTCTCGTGTTCCTCCTGCTTGGCATCGTCCTTCATCTGCTTTCTCGTCGGGCTTCCGTTCGCCTCTGACGCGCCTTCATGGAATCTCCCGCTTCTGCCGACACTTCCCTCGAGCTGACCATCGTCATGCCGTGCCTCAACGAGGCCGAAACCCTCGCCGGCTGCGTCGAAGAAGCCTTGCGTGCCCTCCGCGAACAAAACCTCTCAGGCGAAGTGATCGTCGCCGACAACGGCTCCACCGACGGCTCCCAGGAAATCGCCACCCGTCTCGGCGCCCGCGTCGTTCCCGTATCCGAAAAAGGTTACGGCCGCGCCCTGCAGGGCGGCATCGCCGCCGCCCGCGGTCGCTTCATCCTCATGGGCGACTCCGACGGCTCCTACGATTTCACCCACGCCAGCCGCTTCGTTGAAAAACTCCGCGAGGGCTACGATCTCGTCATGGGCAACCGCTTCCTCGGCGGCATTCAGCCCGGCGCCATGCCTTGGAAAAACCGCTACCTCGGCAACCCGCTCCTCTCCGGCATCGGCCGCCTGTTCTTCCGCTGCCCGATCGGCGATTTTCACTGCGGCCTCCGCGCTTTCTCTCGCGACGCCTTCAACCGCCTCGAACTCCGCACCGCGGGCATGGAGTTCGCCTCCGAAATGGTCATCAAGGCCACGCTCTTCGGCCTGCGTATCACGGAAATCCCTACAACGCTTCGCCCCGACGGACGCAGCCGCCCGCCCCATCTTCGCCCGTGGCGCGACGGCTGGCGCCACCTGCGCTTCATGCTGCTTTTCTCGCCGCGCTGGCTCTTCCTCCAACCCGGCCTCGCGCTTTTCTTCGGTGGCCTCCTCGCCGGCGCGCTCCTAATCCGCGGCCCGCTCCGCATCGGCTCCATCGCATTCGACGTCCACACACTCATCTTCGCCGCGATGTCCGTCCTCATCGGCTTCCAGGCCGTCACCTTCGCGATCTTCACCAAAATCTTCGCCATTAACTCCGGCCTGCTTCCCGCCGATCCGCGCCTCGCGCGCCCGCTCCGCTGGTTCAATCTCGAACGCGGCCTCGCCTTCGGCGCCGTCCTCGCCCTCGCCGGTCTCGCACTTTCCTTTCACGCCGTCGGTGTCTGGAGCGGTCATTCCTTCGGCAATCTCGCGCCGGGGGAATTACTCCGTCTCGTGATTCCCGGTAGTGGGTTTATCATGCTCGGATGTCAGGTAATGCTAGTGAGCTTCCTCCTTAGCATCCTCGACCTTCCGCTGCAGCGATGAACGTTACCGCCCCGCTGCTGCTCGCGACGTGGTTTGTCATCGCGGCGATCTTCGCCGGCCCCGCCATCGCAGCCTATCTCTGGCTCCGCTCTCGCGGAGACAGCGATGAACGTCATCTCATCGTCGTGCCGCTCGTCTTCGTCGGTCTGCTAGCTTGCGTCGCGTTCGCGATCTTCTTCGTCCATCCCTCGCTCGGCCGAATCTTCTCCTATACGGTCATCCTCTGCAGCTGGATCGCGGTGGTTTGTTTCGGTCGATCGCCAAACTCCCGCCAAGAACTTTCCAAGCTGCGTCGACCGTTCGCGGTGTTGCTCTCATGCGGCTGCCTCTACCTGGCACTGCTCTACACGCCCGAACTTCCGTTCGACGCCGCCGATGTTTCCGCCGCGCGTTTCGTGCATCAGCTCCCGCCCGATCCGGTGCTGCCCGCCCTTCTCGCCGAACAACTCTACTCGGGCGAGCGCCCGCCGCCTTTCTTCGGCGACTGGTTGAGCAGTGATCGCCCGCCGCTCCAGTCGGGTTTATTCCTGCTCGCGCTGCCTTGGACCGACACGTTTCGCCTGCCTCCGCGGCTCGCCTACCAATGCATGGGCACGCTCGCGCAGCTGCTGTGATTGCCCGCCGTTTGGCTGTTGGCGCGTGCCTTGGGCCGCGATCGCCTGACCGCTTTCGGTTGTGCGCTGCTCGCAGGCAGCACGGGGTTCGTGCTGCACAACTCGCTGTTCGTTTGGCCGAAGCTCATCGCCGGCGCCTACTGCTGCTTCGCGGCCCTTCCCGTCCTTGCACCTCACCGCCCCCTCAATCCGCTTTTCGCCACCGCCGTCGGAGCCTCGGCCGCGCTTGGCTGGCTTTCGCACGGCTCCATCGCGTTCTCTCTTCTCGCCTTGTTGATCGTGTGGCTGGCCCGCGGAGCCCCGCATCGCCAACATTTCGTCCCCGCCCTCGCCACCTTTGTCGCCATCGTTATCCCGTGGCTGCTGTATCAGCAGTTGATCGATCCTCCCGGCAACCGACTCCTGAAATGGCATCTCGCCGGCGTGATCCCCATCGACCCCCGCGGCACGTGGCAAACGCTGCGCGATGCCTATCAGGCGCTTTCGTGGCAGGAATGGTGGTTCGCGCGCAAGGCCAACTTCCTGGTTACCATCGACGGCGATTTCTCCAATCTCTTCGACTTTTCGTTGGAGGGCGCGCGCCAGCGCCGCGGCGAGGAGTTCTTCTATCTTTTCCGCTCAATCGGTTTCCTCAACTTCGTGTGGCTGCTCTGGCCCGTCGCGCGTTTGTGCAAGCTCGCCCCTCCCCTCCGGCAATCACAGGTCGCTCGCGCCCTGGCAGCCTGGCTGGTCCTCACCTACACGATTTGGGTGACAGCCATGTTCATCCCTTCGTCGACCATCATTCATCACGGTTCCTACACGATGCTGCTCGGACTCATCTCACTCGCCATCGTCCTCGCGCAGAATCTTCCGCTGCTCGTTCGCGCCGCATTGTTTACTGCGCACGCCGCCTACTTCGGCTCCACCTGGCTCGCCTACGATGGATCCGCCGCGATCCGTTCCAGCATGGTCGCGCTCACCGTCTTATCGCTCCTCGCCCTGGCCGCGCTTTACCTCCGGGCCCGCCGATCCGCGCTCAACCCCGCCCAAACTTCAACTTCACCATCCCAAACGCCGTCATCTTCAACAGCAGCCATCCATGTCTGAATCGCGAGATGTTCGTCTCGCCATACGTGCGATTCTTGTAACGCACCGGCACGTCGCGTATCCGAAGTTTCAATAACGCCGCGCCGAACAGCAGATTGAAATCCCCGAACGGGTCGAAATCCCCCAACTCCTCGATCCGCTTCAGGATCCGTTCGTAGTCTCTTCGCCACAGCATCTTCGTCCCGCACAAGCTGTCCTTGATCGGCTGCCCGAGCACAAACGACAGCGCCAGCGCGAAGAACTTGTTTCCGATCAAATTCAGAAACCGCATCGCCTGCTTTTCCATCGGATACACCAGCCGGCTCCCATTCGCGAACTCCGCCGCTCCGCTCGCGATCGCCGCGAAAAACTTCGGCAAATCCTCCGGCGGCGCCGTCAAATCCGCATCCTGGATCACCAGCACGTCCCCGGTCGCCGCCGCAAATCCCGTCCGCACCGCATCCCACTTCCCGCGCCCCGGCTGCTGCATCGCCCGCACGTTCAACGGTCCGCGATACCCCGCGACTTCGCGCTGAATCGTCGCCCACGTATCATCCCGGCTGTTACCTTCCACGAAGATCACTTCCGTCCCCGCGCCCATCACCGGAATCCGCTCGAGCGCCGCGCGAATATTTCCCGACTCGTTCCTCGCCGGCACGATCACCGACACCGTCAATTTACTCCGCTCCAACTCCACCCGCGGCCGCGCCACCAAATATAAAGTCGACCCGAAATGCCTGAGCAGCGGCAGCCGCACCAGGAACCGATTGAAGAACCCGCTCAACAGCGGCACGCGCACCGGCAACACCTGCTCCGTGCTGCGATGCACCACTTCCCAACCTGACAACTCCAACAAGTTCATCAGGTCCGTCGTCGACAGCCAGTTGCTCGGCGGCTGACGCGTCACCGCGCCAAACCACTGAGCCACGCCCAACACCGGCGTCCACAACACATTCACCGACGTGATGCACAACCGCGTCCGCGGCTCGCTCACCCGCCGCATCCGCTCCAAACACGCCTGCACGTCCGGCAAATAGCCGACCAAAAAATCCAGCACCACGTAATCAAACGTCTCGCGGACGCTCACGTCGCACGCTTCCTCCAACCGATACTCGCACATGCCCGCCGCGTCCGCCGCGCGCGCCTGCGCCAGCATCTTCTCGCTGAAATCCACGCCCACGCCGCGCCCCGGCCGCAACGCCCGCAACAGCTCCCCCCGCCCGCACCCCACTTCCAGCACCCGCGCTCCTTCCGGAATCAGCGCCCGCAACTGCTCCGCCACTTGCGCGTGAAATCCCGCCTGCACCTTCCGCGCCCCCGCATCGGTTTCGCTGACCGCATCGAAATGCCGGGCGAGTTCTTCGTTCGTCATGAAAAGGTGATACGTTGGGCTTGGAACGCCCCAGCTTTTCGCCGCACGCTGGAGCGACAAGGTTTTTCCCGCTCGCATGGCTTCCGACTCCGCAATTCCCTCCACGCAGCACAACACGGAGATCCACAGCAACCGCCGCGAATGGGAGAAAAAGCCGCTCCTCCAAAAGATCTACCGCGGCTTCTACGAGACCATCGCCACCGAAATCCGCTCCGACCTTCCCGGCCTCACCGTCGAACTCGGCTCCGGCATGGGCAACATCAAGCAGGTCATCCCCGGCTGCATCACCACCGATCTCTTCCCCAACCCGTGGCTCGATCGCCAGGAAAACGCCTACACGCTTTCCTTCCCCGACGCGTCCATTGCCAATCTCATTCTCTTCGACGTCTGGCATCACCTCGAATTCCCCGGCACCGCCCTCGCCCAGTTCGCGCGCGTCCTCGCTCCCGGTGGCCGACTAATCCTCTTCGAACCCGCCACGAGTCTCCTCGGTCGCCTCATCTACGGCCTCTTCCATCACGAACCGCTCGGCTTCGGAAAACCCATCACCTGGAACGCCCCCGCTAACCTCGACGTCGCCCACGCCCCCTACTTCGCCGCACAAGCATCCGCCTGGCGAATCTTCGTCCGACGCGAATTCGCAAACCAGCTCGACGCCTGGCACCTGCGCCGCGTTCACCCCTTCGCCTCCCTCAGCTACGTCGCCTCCGGCGGCTTCAGCAAACCGCAACTCTTCCCCACCGCGTGCCTGCCGCTCATGCGCCAGCTCGATCGCGCCCTCTCCACTTTCCCGAAACTCTTCGCCACGCGCCTCCTCATCGTCCTCGAAAAACGCGCCACTTAATTCGTGTTCATTCGTGTCCATTCGTGGTTCCCCCTCCTCCGAATCCGCGTTCATCCGTGTCCATCCGTGGTTAAATAATTTCACCCCTTCGTCGTTTCCCGATCGCCCCGCGCAACGACGAGCGCGGACCGAAACTTGCCCCTCCTCACCCCGTCATACCCTTCCGCTCACCCCCGAATCTCCCACTCATCCCCATGTCTTCGCTCCCCTCTTCCCTCATCGATCGTCGCACGTTCGTGAAGAACGCTTCCATCGCCAGCCTCGGCGCCGCTCTCGCCCCTTCCATCCTGAGCGCCGCCTCTTCGTCCTCGTCGTCGGCCAACCGCCGCAAACGCTACGCCATCGTCGGCACCGGCTCGCGGCACTACATGTTCAAGGACGCCATCGAGAAAACCTACGCCGAACACGCCGAACTCGTCGGCCTCTGCGACTCGAACCGCGGCCGCCTCGAACTCTCCCGCTCACGCTCCGCCACGAACGGCGCCACACCCCCGCCCATCTATCTCGCCGCTGATTTCGAACGCATGCTCAGCGAGACCAAGCCCGATGTCGTCATCGTCACCACGATGGATTCGACGCACGACGACTACATCGTCCGCGCGATGGAGGCCGGCCACGACGTCATCACCGAAAAGCCGATGACAACCACCGCCGCCAAATGTCAGCGCATCCTCGACGCCAAAAAGAAAACCGGCCGCAACCTCCGCGTCACTTTCAACTACCGCTACTCCCCGCCGCGCACGCAGGTTAAGGACATCCTCATGAGCGGCGAAATCGGCGACATCCTCTCCGTCGATTTTCACTGGATGCTCAACACGCACCACGGCGCCGACTACTTCCGCCGTTGGCACGGCGAAAAGAAATACTCCGGCGGCCTCATGGTGCACAAGGCCACGCATCACTTCGACCTCGTGAACTGGTGGCTCGGCGCCATGCCCGCCACCGTCTTCGCCACCGGCAAGAAAGAGTTCTACACGCCGGAAATGGCGAAACGCTTCGGCCTCCAAAGCCATCACGAGCGCTGCCACACCTGCCCCGAAAAGGACAAATGCGGCTTCTACTTCTCCCTCGCCGATAGCCCGGGTCTCAAATCCCTCTACCTCGACCAGGAAAAGCACGACGGCTACTTCCGCGATCAGTGCGTCTGGAATCCGCGTATCGACATCGAAGATACGATGAACGTCCTCGTCACCTACGACAACGGCGTCACCCTCGCCTACACGCTCAACGCCTTCAACTCCTGGGAAGGCTACACCATCGTCTTTAACGGCACGCTCGGCCGCATCGAGCACACGATCGTCGAACAGGTTTACGTCAACGGCACCGACACCGTCCAGGGCGGCATCGCCGCCGGCGGCATCACCACCAAGGTCATTCCGCTCCGCGGCGAACCGCGCGACATCGAACCGTGGACCGGCACCGGCGGCCACGGTGGCGGCGACAAGGTCATGCTCGACGAAATCTTCCTCCCAAACGCCCCCGCCGACAAATACCAGCGCGCTTCCGACGAACGCGGCGGCGCCGCATCGATCCTCGTCGGCATCGCCGCCAACCGCTGTTTCGAAACCGGCCAGCCCGTGAAGGTCGCCGATCTCGTCCCCGGCCTCGCCCGCCCCGCTTTCGCCCCGATGCCCTCGCGCACCGCGCCCCTCCCCATGCCGCCGCGCATGAGCCGTTCCTGAAGACCGGTGGAGCCCGCCCTCCCGCCGGGCTTTGGTAGGGCGAGGCGTCCCCGCCGCGCCGCGCGAACTCTCTTCGTCACTCCGCACAAAACGAGCCCCCCCCACGCTGGTTCGACATCCACGCGCGTCCGCACGCGATTGTCGCTGTGTCCTCTTCGCTTCGCCGACCGGCGTCTTGTCCGCGACGATTGCGCCGCGCCTTCTCCTACCCCGCCGCCTCAACCTTCCCCACCCAACTCACCAGCCGCCCCGTCAACGCGTCCAACCGCACCGTCGCCCCGCTGAGCGATTTCACGATCAGTTCGTCCTGAAATTCATCGACGATCACACCGCAAAGATCGTCCATCTCCGGCCACTCCGCGATCCACATCAACCGCAGATCGCCATCGAGGCAGTAGAGATTCGGAAACCCCGGCAGCAATCCATACGGATGCTCCCGCACATACGTCCGCAGCGGTCCGTTCCGAAATTCCACAATCGCCGTCGCCAGCGGCGCATGACACACCGCGCGCTCACCCGAGCGTCCGAGCTGACAAAGCGAACCGTCGATGACGGCAAGAGCTTCAATCGGGGTAATCATCGACGAGCCGTCACTCCAACAACTTGCCCGGCTCCACGCCACAAAATTTTTCCGCGCAACCCTCGCCTCACCGCGCCCGCACTCACGCTTTCGAACCAACGTTCGGGCGAAAGAAGCCGGAGCGCCGCCCGCGGTCCCTCCTCTGCCTCGTAGCGGAACGCGTGAGCGTTTCGTCCTTCCGCCCCAACGCAACACCCCCGCATCGCCACCCTATTTCTCCTTCATCACATACCGCCCATCCCAATCCTCCGCCGGCGGCTCCTCCATCGTTTCCGGCACGATCTTTTCCAAATACACGAGCGACGGATTACTCACCACGCCCGGCGTCACTCCCGGCACATTCGGCTCCAGCTCCCGACTTTTCGCGAACAACTCCAGCGCTGCGCTCCAGTCGCGCGCATAATACTTCGCCAACGCTTGCTCGAAAAACGCCAGACATTCGCGCGTTTTGTCCGTCACATCCTCCTTCAGCCCCACGATCTCGTAAATCGGCACCGCCTGCGTCCGGCCTTTCACCACGATCTTCGCAAGCGGTCGAAACACCACGCGATCGCCGCCATGTTTCACGCACGCCGTCTTCGTCGTTTCCGCGCACATCGTGTAGCACCCCCAGCTCTTCGCGCCGCTCTCCATCCGTGCCGCCAGGTTCACGTTGTCGCCCATCATCGTGTAATTGAAACGCGTGCGGCTCCCCATGTTGCCGATCGTGCACACACCCGAATTCAAACCGATGCGCGACTGCATCTGCCCCACGATCTCCGGCCAGCGCTTTCCTTCGCTTCTCCACTTCTCGCGTAGCTCGCCCAGCTTCTTGTGCACGCGCTGCGTCGCCACACACGCGCGATACGCATGATCAGGCAAAGCCAACGGCGCGCCAAACATCGCGACCACCGCATCGCCGATATACTTGTCCAGCGTTCCGCCTTCCTCCTGCACGATGTCCGTGCACGCCGTCAGATACTCGTTCATCAGCTCCACCAGCGGCCCCGACCCGAGCTTCTCCGAAAATGTCGAGAACGACTGGATGTCCGAAAAATACGCCGTGATCTCCTCGTCGTGACCGCCCAGCTGCGGATCCTCGCCCGACTCGACCATGCGATCAACTAACTGCGGCGACACATACGCGCCGAACATTCCTTTGATCCGCCCTTTCGCCTTCTCCTCCTCCATCAACTGCCAGATCACGCCCGCGAAACTCGTCGTGAACGCCGCCCCCAACGCCGGCGCCAGCGGCAACACGAGATGATTCGATCTGAACAACTCGAACGCCAGCCACGCAAACGCCCCCATCGCCACCACACTCGCCACTTTGTTCAACGCCGCTCTCGCCCCGCCCGACACCGCCAGCGCCGTCACCCCGATCGCCAGCCCAAACACCAACGCGAAATCCAACCACGCCGCCCCGCCCCACGCCGGCAACCGCTGAAGGTATTTTCCGGATACGATCGTCTTCACCATGTTGCCGTGAATCCCGACTTTCGGCACCGGCACGTCGTCAAACGGCGTCGGCGCCAAATCCTGCTCCAGCGGATCCACCGGCCCGATCAACACGATCGCATCCTTGAACTCTTCCTGCGCGAAAAATTCCTCCGCCGCCGCCCGCTCCTCCGCATCTTCCGACGCCAACATCTCCACATACGCAAACGTCGTCGAAATCGGCACGCGCGGATTTTTCTCCGAGCTCCATTTCGAAAACCAATTCACATCGATCAGCTGCCCGTCGCGCAGTGGAATCCGCGCCGCCACCGTTCCGTCCTCCCGCACGAGGTCGATCACGCTCTCCCCGATCTTCACGCCGTCATTTGCCACGCCGTAGTGCAGCCGCGCCAGCTCCAGCGAGAGGTGCAAATACGTGCGCACCGCCGTCGGCGCAAACGCCGGCACGGTCCGCGTCCCGCCATCGATCGTGTCGATCAATCCCACCAACGCCGGATTCCACACCTTCTTCGGATCCGTCGGATGCGTCCGCAACGCCGGCAATTCCGGCAGCGCCGCGTCCTCCTCTGGCCCCATGCGGCTGATCAACGGCAGCTCCCGAAAAACCAATT
The DNA here is from genome assembly GCA_023391285.1 of Verrucomicrobiota bacterium. GTDB lineage: Bacteria > Verrucomicrobiota > Verrucomicrobiia > Opitutales > Opitutaceae > Opitutus. The sequence goes on along the minus strand of JAEWBF010000092.1, from coordinate 29,524 downwards.
CACCATTGATACTGCGATCCACCGCCGCCGCATACGACGCCGCTAATACCACCGGCGGATCGCGAAACAGAAACTTCCCCAACTCCAGATTCCCCCGCACGTGCTTGTTCCGATCGACCGACTCCGGCACGCCGTTCTCTGAAAACAACACGTCGATCCCCACCGCCTTCACCCCCGCTCGCTCGATCAACGCCGACGCCACACGCGCGAAATACGTCCGATCCCACGGTGTCCCGCCGATCTCCGCAATCGATTGCGAATCGATGTCGACGTAAACGATCTTCACCGGCGCATCGATTTCGCCGCGATACCGGAACCGCCAATCGACGAGTTTGTTCTCGAGAAAATCCAGCCAGCCCACGTGCGTCGCCACGCACCACACCGCCGGAATCACCAACAGCACCGCCCACCGCAGCCACGAAAATGCCGGCTTCTTCTTCGACCGAACCGAACTCATGCGGACTCCGTATTCGATCCAGATCTCGCAAGCACCGTTACTCGGGAGATCGTGCGAACGACATGAAGTCCGCTCCCTTCGTGTTCATTCGTGTCCATTCGTGGTTCTCTCCAGTCGCTCTCGGCGAGTCACCACAAACGCGTCACCCGCCCCTCAACCCTTCTTACCATCGCCCGGCGTCGTCGAGTTCTGCGGTGTCGTCGGACCAAAAACCGGACTCTGCTGCTCTTTCAGCATATTCGACTGCTTCGAGTTGTCCTCGCCCTTCGTCTCCGGGTTCTGCTCGGACCCTTGCGGCGGCGAACCCGTATCCGATGTCGAATTCGAAACCGTGCTGATAATCACCGTCGTCGACGCCTGCACGATATCATTGGCCGCGCCCTCGATCGCCGCCAGCGTCTGAGGCGACACCTGCGTGAGTCCTTCCACCATCGGCGCCGAGTTCAACGTCACCGTGCCGCTCGCCTCGTCCACCGTCACATCCACCGAAACCGTGACTTCGTTGCCTGTTTCCACCGACACATCCGCCGCCGCCGGCGCCTCGAACAACACCACCCCCTCCGCCGTGCTCAGCGTGAAAAACACCCGACCGCTCGAATCCGGACGGAAAACAATCCGGAAGGTCGTGCCGCGAATACCCGCCGCGCCCACCGGCGTGTTCACCGTGAACGTCGATCCGCCCGCCTGGTTCAGCTTCTTCACATTGCCAACCAATTCACCACGCGTCAGCCGCACGCTGGTCGTCGAACTGGTAGGCTCCGCCTCCAACGTCGCCATCGCCACTTCCGTTTGAAACGGGTCCTGCAAAAACTCCTCGATGTCCATCGACGAATCCGCGCCCACATTGAGCGACGCGCCGTTCGAAAAAACCAGGATCACACTCGCGCCCGCACCCGTCACAATCCGCGTCTGTTGCGAAACGACCTCCGACGTCGCCAGCGTCCGTGTCGCTTGCGTCGCCAGATCGATCGCCGTCACCGCCCCGGTCACCTTGGCCGCTACAATCCGCCCCGGAACCCGACCGGTTTGCGCGTGCGCGGATACAGCAAAAAAAGCGAGCGTGCCGCAAAGCAGCAGCCACGAAATCAGTTTGGTCGGGCGCATGTGAGCTGGATTCAGGGAGCGCGGCTGCGTTCGGCCAATCGCTGCCGCAATGCTTGCGCCTCGCGCTTTCCAGGGTCAAGACGCAAGGCAACCCCCACCGCCGCCAGCGCCCGCGGCCGGTGCGCCGCATCCAAACTCAAGTGCGCCGCTTGATAATACCACGCGATCGCATTCGCCGGCGCGAGCTTCAGCGCCTCCACAAACGCACCCCCGCCTTCGATTCGCCGGCCCTGCAAATCGAGCGCCACGCCGCGACGAACCCAAAATTCTGCGACAACCTTCGAACAAGCCAGCGCCTGCTCCGCCGACCGTTCCGCTTTGCTTCCAAGTTCCTTCGCCTGCATCGGCTCACTCTGCGCGAACAACGCCGTCGCATACGAAACATCCGCCCAGACCGCGCCATTCTTCGGATCCAGCTCCGTCGCGCGGCTCAGCTTCGCCATCACCTCCGCCAACACCGGACGCCACTCGCCCACCGGCGTTTCCCGCACCGCCAATCGATCGATCATCTCGCGCGCCTCGTAACGCAGCGCCTCCGCCCGAAAGAGCGGGTTCACAAACCACACGCTTCCCGCCGCCGCAAATGTTGCCATTCCCACGCACACATCGCGCTCGAGTCCCGCGCCTCGTCCCGGTCCGCTGCTCCGCGCTCGCCAGCATTGTTGCACCACCAGCGCCGCCATCGCCGCAAACGTCATCGCGAGCGCCGGTATCTTGAAATGAAAGTCGACGAACAATTGCAGCCCAAACGCTCCGAGACCCGCAGTGATCGCTCCCACCGGCAACGGCTCGCGCCGGTCCCATCGCCTCGCGTCCGCACCAGATCTGCCGGCTCTCCGTCGCACGCACATCGCCCCCACGACTCCCGCCGCCCCAAAGAACAACGCAAACCCCACCGCCCCATAATCGCTCAACGTATTCAAATAATCGTTATGCGCCCACTGCGGCTCGTCCTGGTAGCGCTCCGGTCGGTGCTTCTCGAAAACGACATTGTAACTCCCCGCTCCGCTCCCCCACGCCGGGTGCTCGCGAAAAATATTCCACGCGCCTCGCCACATGATCGGCCGCGTTCTCTCCCCGACATCCGTTTTCAAACTCGTCAGCCGCTCCCGCACCAGCGGCACGGTCCAGAACAACATCATCACCGTCGCGCTCAACGCCAGCGCCGCCGCCGCGGCCCACATGAGCCTCTTTCCCATTCCTCCACGACCGCCGAAAACCGGCCACGCGATCCCCACCAGCACCGCCGCCAGCCACGCCCCTCGGCTGATCGTGAGCACAAGCCCCAGCAGCAACAACGCCGCCACGTAGCCCAAAAACACTCGCTGCACCGCGCTCGCCCCGCGCCGAAACACCAGCGCGCCCACCGGGAACAACACGAGCAGCAATAGCGCCCCGAGGCTGTTGGGTATTCCAAACGGTCCGCTCGCCCGCCCGATAAACTGATCCGCCTGCACGCGCCCCATCATCAACCACTCCGGCTGCACGAATCGTTGATAGCACGCCAGCACCGCCGCCCCGAACGCCAGCGTCACGATCGCACCGAACAATACCATCCGCCCTTCACGCGTTCGCACGCCATTCAATACCACCCAAAATACCGCAATCATCTGCGCCCAACCGATCCAGTCGCGCCAGCCAATCCATTTCACCGGCGAAACGAGCACGACGTTCGCCGCCGCATACGCGAGAAACGGCAGCAACCACCACCCCGCCGGATGCACCCGCGCCACCTCCCCATCTCGCGCCGCGAGTTCCTCGCGCAGCATCACAAATCCGATCAGATGCACCACGAACAGCGCGCCGGCCAGCGCCGTCGTCACCACCATCGTCTCGGGCCTGTATCCACCCAGGCACAACGTCGTCCACGTCAGATTCACACCGAGCAACGCCACCTGCGCCCACTCCCACACCCGCACGCGCGGTCCACGACCGTCCTCGACAACATTCGTTGTCACTCCGCCCCTCCTGACCGTCGTTCCACGACCGTCCGCGCCCGCCGATCAACGCTGAAATTCCTGTCACTCTGAGCGCGGCGAAGAATCCAGTTTGATCTACACACTGCCCCGACGACGCGACGCCTACTGGATACCAGCGATTGCACCTCGCCACTCTTCCCATCCCCCGCGCCTTCAAACAAGCCAAACAAAAGCGCCACCCCTCGCGAGGTGGCGCCAAACTCAACAATCGGAAACAACCGCTCAGGTCGTCGGCACCGTCTGAATCGTTTTCAGAATGCGGCCCGCGACGAGATACGGATCGGCGGCCGAGTTCGGACGACGGTCCTCGAGGTAGCCCTTGTAGCCGGCGTTCACGAAGCTGTGCGGCACGCGAATCGACGAGCCACGATCGGCGATGCCGTAGGTGAACTTGTCGATCGACTGCGTCTCGTGGAGGCCGGTGAGGCGGAGATGATTCTCCGGGCCATAAACTGCGATGTGTTCGTCCATGTGCTTGTTGAAAGCAGCCATGAGCTTCTCGAAGTAGGCTTTGCCGCCAACTTCGCGCAGATACTTCGTCGAGAAGTTCGAGTGCATGCCGGAGCCGTTCCAATCGAGCGCCGCATTGAAGGCACCGAGGATCGGTTTGCAGCGCCATTCGATGTCGATCTCATACTTCTCACACAGGCGCGTGAGAATGTAGCGGGCCACCCACATCTGATCGGCGGCGCTCTTCGAGCCCTTGCCAAAGATCTGGAACTCCCACTGGCCCTTCGCCACTTCGGCGTTGATGCCTTCGATGTTGATGCCGGCGTCCAAGCACAGGTCGATGTGCTCTTCGACGATCTGCCGCGCCACCGAGCCGACATTCTTGTAGCCGACGCCGGTGTAGTAGGGACCCTGCGGGGCCGGATAGCCATCCTTCGGGAAACCCAGCGGAGCGCCGTCCTTGTAGAAGAAGTATTCCTGCTCGAAACCGAACCAGGTGTCCGGATCGTCCGGGATCGTTGCCCGCGAGTTCGTCGGGTGCGCCTCACCGGTGTGGAGGTAGGTCTCGCACATCACGAGCACACCATTCTTGCGCGTCGAATCCGGGAAAACCGCGACCGGCTTCAGAACCACATCCGAGCTCTTGCCTTCAGCTTGTTTCGTCGAGCTGCCGTCGAACCCCCAATTGGGAAGTTCTTCGAGCTTCGGGAAGCTGGCAAAGTCCTTGATTTGGGTCTTGCTGCGCAAGTTGGCCAGCGGCGTGTAGCCGTCGAGCCAGATGTATTCCAGTTTGTATTTGGCCATAGAGGAGACGATTTGGACGATGTTTGGGGGTTGCCGCGTCGTGCAGACAAAGTGGGTAGAACTGCCTTCCCAACCTCGGCGAGCACAGACAAAGAACCGTCCCGGGAATTAGCACCTCGTATGCCAGAGACGATCTTAACTTGAAAACCTAATGTCGCTATGACGCACCTCGACAGTTCTTCGCCGGCGGCTTGCACTTGAACCCTTTCAGCGCGCTTGCCACGGCCCGTTTGAACCAAATTACTTCCGCGCCGCCATGCACGAAGTCAAAGACACCGCCCGCGCCCTCGTGCGCATCGGCTACGATGGTCGCGTGCACAAGACTTTCCGCGGTCATCTCGCCCGCGAACGCTTCGAACACGAGGTTCGCGTGCTTCGCCGCCTCGAGGAACGCGGCTGCACCTTCGTTCCCCGGCTAATCGAGATCGATCCCGACACCCTCAAGATCGTCACCACCCACTGCGGCCGTCGCGTCGACTCCCTCAATCCCGAACGCCAGAAGGAGATCTTCGCCGAATTGGAAAAATACGGCGTCCGCCACGAGGACCGCGACTTGCGCAACATCACCTACCGCATCTCCGACGGCCGCTTCTGCATCATCGATTTCGAATTCGCCACGCTCCTCGAAGAAGGGGGCGACGGTGCCTCGCTGAAACCTTCTGCCGCTCAATGAGCCCCACCCCGGAGCCCACGGCTCCTCCCCCGCCGCCGGATCCCGCAGCTCCGGCTCCCACCCTCCGTTGGTCCGGCCTCACCCACGTGGGCCGCTTCCGCCCCAACAACGAAGACGCCTACCTCGCGCTCAACTTCGACGGCCACGAACTCCGCTACCTCGGTAAAACCGGCGACGCTTCCCTCGCCGGCACCGATTTCGTCTTCGCCGTCAGCGATGGCATGGGCGGGGCCCAATCCGGCGAATTCGCCAGCCGCATCACCGTCGATCGCGTTTCGCGCCTCCTCCCGCGCGCCTTCCGCCTCCGCGCCGCCGGCCTTTCCAGCGGATTCCAGGACATCCTTTCCGAGCTCTTCACCGACATCCACAACGACCTCCTCAAACTCGGCTACGCCTACGAGGAATGCGCCGGCATGGGCTGCACGCTCAGCCTCGCCTGGTTCACGCCGCGTTGGATGCACTTCGGCCACATCGGCGACAGCCGCATCTATTATCTTCCGCGCGCCGGCGGACTCACCCAAGTCACCCACGACCACACGTTCATCGGCAAACTCCGTCGCGCCGGAAAGATGAACGAACGCGAACATCGCACCGATCCGCGGCGCAATTCCCTCCAGCAAGCCCTCGGCGCCGGCAACCAATTCATCGATCCCCACATCGGTCGCGTCGGACACGAGCCCGGCGACCGCTTCGTCATCTGCTCCGACGGTCTCGTCGATGGACTTTGGGACCGTCAAATCGACGAGATGACCCGCAACACCCCCGACGGCCAATCCATCGCTCAACATCTCGTCGAAACCGCCGTCCAAAGCTCCGGTCGCGACAACACGACCGCCGTCGTCATCGAAGTCCTGTAGGCGGCTTTACGCCGCGACCGCGCGCACGTCGCCATGTCCGCCGCCTCGCATCTCATCTTCGTTTACGGCACCCTGAAACGCGGCTGCTCCAACCACCACGTCCTCGCCGACCAACAACTCCTCGGCGAAGCCCGCACGGTCTCCGGCTATCGCCTTCACCACCTCGGCGATTACCCCGGCATGATCGCCGCCCCCGACGACACCACGGGGGTCGCCGGCGAAGTTTGGTCCGTCGACACCGCAACCCTCGCCCGCCTCGACGCCTTCGAAGGCACCGCCGAAGGCCTCTACCGCCGCGAACCCATAAAACTCCTTCCACCTTTCGCGCCTCAAACCGTCGACACCTACCTCTACGCCCAATCCGTCGAAAACCGCCCCGTCATCTCCACCGGCCTCTGGAGCGAATTGTAGAAGCCTGCTTGCAGGCGATCAACCGCCGCGACACCCGCCGCGCGCGCCATCCCGCCCGTCGCGCACCTCACACTTTCAAATCCTTCTTTTTCACGCGTCGCACCGCCACAAACCGCGCCCGAAACAACTCATCCAACAACTCCCGCGTCTCCGCCGGTATCCGGTTTACCAATTCATCCAACTTCGGGAGCGCCTTCGCATCGTCCTCTATTTCCTCCTCCCGCTCGCGCGAAACCGGCACGACCTTCTCACCGCGCTCACTCGCCTCCGACAAAAACGCCGCCTCCTCCGCCTCCGTCGGCCACACATTTGTGTCATCGTCACTTCCCGTCGAAGTGCCCGCATCGTTACGAGGCGGTTGAACAGCGATCGGCAAAGAATCCGTCGGCTCACGCGCGGCCGGGATCGGTGCCACAACGCCATTTACCGCCGCGCCCTCCCGCTCCCTGCCCTCTGCCCCCTGCTCCCGCGCGGCGTCGAGCCGCGCCTCGAGCGCGTCAATCAGCCCTTTTTTTTTTCGTCGCCCGCCGCCCCCGTCGCTTCTTCCGCCAGCGCCGCCAGTTCCTTGATCAAGCTGTCGATCGCACGCGCCCGGCTCGCATCGACCGCCTTCAGCAACGTCACCTCGAAATTGATCTTCTCCGCGAGACCAAGCTTCACCGCGCCCTCACCTTCGCGCAGCCCATCGAGCATCCGCGTAATCTGCTCGGTCGTCAGCTCGCTCCCGAGCATCTTGCTCTTCCCACCCTTCGCAATCGCATCGAGCAACGCCGCCCGCACATGCGCCTGCAAATCCGATAACAGTCGCACGAGATCGCGCCCGTTCGCATCGCATTCGTCCACCAGCGCGACGATCTTTTGATGATCCCCCGCCGCGAGCGCCGCGCCCAGCTCCGCGATCTTTTCCGCCGACACGAGCCCGTAAACATCCAGCACTTCCGGTTCAGTCACCTCGGCGCCGCAGAACGAAATCATCTGATCCAGGATCGACTGCGCATCGCGCATGCCGCCGTCCGCCATCCGAGCGATGCACTCCAACGCGCCATCGGTGATCTTTACCTTCTCGCTCGTCGCGATCTTCTTCAGCCGCTCCACAATCAAGGGCGCCGGTATCGGTTTCAGGTCAAAACGCTGACACCGCGACACGATCGTCGGCAGCACCTTCTGCGGATCCGTCGTCGCAAACACGAACTTCACGTGCTCCGGCGGCTCCTCGAGCGTCTTCAGCAGCGCATTGAACGCCGCCGCCGACAACATGTGCACTTCGTCGATGATATAGACTTTGAACTTACCCTGCGCCGGCGCGTATTGCACCGTGTCCCGCAAGTCGCGCACCTGATCGACGCCGTTGTTCGAAGCACCGTCGATCTCGATCACATCGAGATGCGAGCCCTCCGCGATCGCTTTGCAGGCCGGATCATTCGGATCGAAATCCGCCTTCGGTCCATCCGTGCAATTCAACGCCTTCGCAAAAATTCGCGCCGTCGACGTCTTCCCCGTCCCGCGCGGCCCCACGAACAGATACGCATGCGCGATCCGGTTCCGCGCGATCGCGTTCTTCAAGGTCCGCACGACGTGATCCTGACCGACGACGTCGTCAAACGTCTGCGGCCGCCACTTTCTCGCGATGACTTGGTAGGTGGTGCTCAAGGCAGAAGTTCAGAGTTGAGAGCTGAGAGTTGAGGGTGAAAAGCCGAAAACTCCGCGGCCCACGTTTTCTCTCAACCCTCAACTCTCATCTCTCAACTTTCTCGCCGCGTTCAGCGGCAAAAAAAGTGGCCAGGCACTCCACGGCACTGGGAGAACGTCGTTGCCGTTGCTACCTTCCGGTCCTGGCGGAGTTCACGCGCCTGCCCATGCATGGCACCTGGCCGACGCGCACCATGCCCCCGAACTTCCCTCACGCAAGGGTTATTTGAGCCCAGAACCCAAAACTCAAAACCCAGAACTCAAAACCGCGCGGCGCATCGCGCCGCGTCAGTCCGGCAACCGAAACCCTTCCTTCTCCCGCCTCTCCATCCGCTCGCGAAAACGCTGACGCATCTGATTGAATAGCTCCCGCTGCTCGGAATTCAGATTTACCCCGATCTCCTGCGAAAACGCATCCATCGCATTCCGGTAGTTGATCGCCGCCTCGCGCCGCATGCGATGCGTCTCCGCCTCCATCCGCTTCGCGATCGGCCGCAACTTCTCCACCTGCTCCGGCGTGAGCTTCAGTTCCGTTTCGAACCGCGATAAAATCCGCTCGTTCAACGGCGGACGCTTTTCCAGCCGCTCAAACTTGATCCACCGCGAACCCAAGGTTGCGCCAAACACCACCCCCGCGGCAAACACGCCCGCGAACGCAAGAACCACTTTCCAATTTGGACTCATCGCGAGGTTCAGGAAATGTCGAAGACCACGATCACTTCGTTTTCGTCCATCGGCGCTTCATCCACCGCCGTTGCCGCCGGTGCCATCGCGTAATTCGTCGCCGCACCGCCCACCGCCAGCAGCACCGCCGCCGCCAGCGCCCGCCACGAGAAACGTTCCAACAGCGCGCCCACTCCTTCGCTGCGCCGCTCCATCGCCAAAGCCGCCACGCGACTCGCAAAACCAAACGGCGCCGCCGTGTCGCGGTCATCGCGCACCTGACGGGCCGCCGTCACCAACTTCTGCCACGCCTGGTCGTTGTGGTTCATGTTCGCTCCTTTCGTTGTAGTTCCTGAAACAACTTCTGCAACTTCCGACGTGCCCGGAACGCCCGCACTTTCACCAACGAGGTGTTCCATCCCGTCAACTCCTTCACTTCCGCAATCGTCTTCTGTTCGAGATCCAGCAACTGCAGCACCATCCGGTCTTCCGGTTTCAACTGCCCCATCAGCTTGTGCACGAGTTCATGCGCGGCGAGCGAGTCGTCCGGCGCCGCCGCATTCTCGTTGGTCAACACCGCATCGAGCATGTTGGCCTCGTTCTCCGACAAATCCGCCCAGCGAAACTCCGGCCGCCGCTTCTGCGCGCGGAGATGATCGATGCACGTGGTGACCGCAATCCGCGACACCCAGTGCGGAAACGGCACCGCGCCATGATACTGATCCATGCGCGTAAACATCTTCATGAAAATCTCCTGCGCGAGATCTTCCTCCGGCACCCGCCGCGGTAATCGCGCGCGCACAATCCGAATAACCAACAGGTAAAGATGCTCCACCAACTCGCGCGCCGCTGCCTGGTCGCCCGCACGCACCCGCTCCAAGCAACCGTTGAGGTCGAAAGCGGGTTCGTCAGACATGGATAGACGAAGGCGAAATCACGCACTTCAGGCAAGACGCCCTCATAATCTGTCCGGTTACGTCCGCCAGCGCCCCTTGGATTCAGAGTTCCACAACTTTTTGTCCCCGCCGACGCCGCCCCGCTGCGCCGCGCTCCTTCACCCCTCCCTTGACTTTCTTTATCACCCGCCGATATCTCCCCCACCCTTGATGCGAATCCTCGCCCAGGCTCTTCGACTTACCACCGCGCACGATCTCTGAATCGCCGCCTAGCGGCCGATCGTGCGTCCTCGCCTGGGTTTGTCCGCCGCCTCGTTGGCCGGCGTGTTTTTAGGTCTGTCCTCATCTGCATTTTAGCCTAAACCGTTTTCGCTCATGCAATCTGCTCCCGTTAGCAAATACCGCCCGTTTCCTCCCGTCGATCTGCCCAACCGCCAATGGCCCAACCGCACGCTCACCCGTGCCCCGCTCTGGTGCAGCGTCGACCTCCGCGACGGCAATCAAGCCCTCGCCCAACCCATGAGCGTCGAGGAAAAGCTCGAATACTTCGACCTGCTGGTCCGCATCGGCTTCAAACAAATCGAGGTCGGCTTTCCCTCCGCATCGCAAATCGAATTCGATTTCTGCCGCCGCCTGATCGAGGAAAACCGCATCCCCGACGACGTCGCCATCCAGATCCTCTGCCAATGCCGCGAGGACCTGATCACGCGCTCGCTGGAAGCCCTGCGCGGCGCGAAGAACGTCATCTTCCATCTCTACAACTCCACGTCGCCCGCCCAGCGCCGCTACGTTTTCAACGCCGACAAATCCGCGATCGTCAAAATCGCCACGCACGCCGTCGGCTTCCTGAAAACTCACATGGCGCCGCTCGTCGCCGCCGGCACCCACATCCGTCTCGAATACTCCCCGGAAAGCTTCACCAGCACCGAGCTCGAATTCGCACTGGAGATCTGCGAAGCCGTCACCGACGTCTGGCAGCCAACCGTCGAGAACAAGATCATCCTCAACCTCCCCGCCACCGTCGAATACGCCACACCCAACGTCCACGCCGACCAGATCGAGTGGATGTGCACACACCTGACGCGCCGCGACCGCACGATCGTTTCGCTGCACACGCACAACGACCGCGGCACCGGCGTCGCCGCCACCGAACTCGCCCTGCTCGCCGGCGCCGACCGCGTCGAGGGCACGCTCTTCGGCAACGGCGAACGCACGGGCAACCTCGACATCGTCGTCGTCGCCCTGAACCTCTACACGCACGGCATCCACCCGAACCTCGACTTCTCCAACATCAACGAGATTCGCGAGGTCTACGAACGCACCACGCGCCTCGAAGTCCCGCCCCGCCAGCCCTACGCCGGCGAGCTGGTCTTCACCGCCTTCAGCGGTTCACACCAGGACGCCATCAACAAATCCTGGGCCGTCCGCGATCCGCAAAAGCCCAACGATCCGTGGGACGTCCTCTACATCCCGATCGATCCCGCCGACATCGGCCGCAGCTACAAAGCCATCATTCGCATCAACAGCCAGTCCGGCAAAGGCGGCGTCGCCTACGTGCTCGACCACGAGTTCGGTTACCAACTGCCGAAAGCGATGCACAAGGAGATCGGCAAGATCATCAACGATCTCGCCGACACCACCGGCCGCGAGCTCACGACCGCCGAGATTCACGACGCGTTCCAACGCGAATACCTCGACCGCACCTCGCCGATTCGCCTCGAGCATTTCAAATCCCTCGAACGCAACGGAGCCGTCGACTGCACCGCGCGCATCACCATCGACGGCCAGCTCGTCGAACTCACCGCGCAAGGCAACGGCCCCATCGACGCCTTCGTGCGCGCGCTCACCGACACGACCCTGCCGAAGTTCGAAGTGCTCAGCTATTCCGAACACTCGCTCGGCAAAGGCGCTGAAGCCCGCGCGGTTTCGTATATCCAAATCAAAACCGACCGCGGCCTCACGCTCTTCGGCGCCGGCACCGATACGAATATCGAGCTCGCCTCGATCAAAGCAATCGTCAGCGCCCTCAACCGCACCCTCACGAAGAACTAACCTCGTAGCGCGGTCAACCTGACCGCGCTTTCACGTCATCCAAGCACGGTCAAATTGACCGTGCTACGCTTTCCGTCGCAACCTACCCGCATGCCGGAAACGCGCGAGCGATGGCGCTATCGACTGCCGCACTGGGAAGTCACAGATCGCCCTCACTTCGTGACCGTTCGCTGTGTCGGCTCAATCCCTGCTGAAGCGCTGACTCGCGTCCGCGAAATTCACGATTCTCTGAGGCGCATCGAGCCAAACTCCCCCGACTTCGCCACGCTTCAACGAAAGTATTTTTCGATCTGCGAACATTACCTGCACGCCGCTCGAGGGTTTTGCCCTTTTCACGAGCGGTCCGTGTGCGATTTCGTTGTCGCTTCTTTCGGCGACTTACCCGACCGCAGCGGCTGGAGCGTGCTGCATTTCACCCTGATGCCGAACCACGTGCATCTCCTTTTGGAACCTCGCGCGGCTGCCAAACCACTCAAGGATACTTTGCGAGGTTGGAAATGGCATACCGCCAGAGGAGCTAATCGGCTGCTCAACCGCACGGGTCCATTTTGGCAATCCGACTGGTTCGACCGCTGGTCGCGCAACGACTCCGAAACCGTGCGCCTGCGCGACTACATCCTCAATAATCCCGTCAAAGCGGGCCTCGTCGCTCGGTGTGAAGACCATCCGTGGACTCAGTAGCGTAGCGCGGGCAACCTGCCCGCGCTCTCGCAAAAATCACGGACAGGTCCCCCTCACTCCCCCTCCAACCTCCTTCCCAAAAACGGCAGCACCCGCGTGTAGAACCGTCCGTCATCCGTCCAATTCTTGTCCCACGCGCCGCCGTTGTATTCCTCGGCCACATGATCGATCCCGAGCTGGTCGAGCTTTCGCGTGAACGCCTGATTCGAATACACGTGTCCCTGATTCGGATCGTAGCGCCCCCAATCGAATCCCACCCCACGCATCGTGCGCAAGGCGTCCGCATGCTCGCGCAGCAACTCGTCCAAGTGAAACCGCGACTCCAGCCGCCGCTTGTTCTCGGCCATCAACAGCGGCTCGCCGTCCTCCATCTCGACGATGAAGTCGCAATAAAACGGGGGTCGCTCCGGATTCGGCAAATACGCCTGCGACATCGCCACGAATCCCGGCGCGTAGTGATCGCCCCATAACTCGCTGAATGCCTTCGCCGCATGCAGGCGCGGCCAGTTCACCATCTGCTGCGTCGGCACGAGCCCCGTCCCGGTTCCGACCGGATGCATCGCATACACCACGCTGAACAAATCCGGATACAGCATCGCAAACTTCAACGCACCATATCCGCCCATGAAATCGCCCACGAGTCCGCGACCTTCGCGCCGCGCGATCGTGCGAAACTTCCCGTCGATAAACGGCACCAATTCGTCCACCGTAAAATCGAGCCAATTGCCCGTCGTGGTCGAGTTCTCGAACCAGCTTCCCATCGTCGGAGAGCTGTAGTCCGCCGCGACGAGAATAAACTCCGGCGCAATCCCACGCGCGAAGCCGCGCTCCAATAACCGGACCAGGTTTCCATCCTCGAACACTTTCTCCGCGCTCCCGTTGATCGAGTGGAAGTAATACACCACCGCATACCGCTTCCCCGATTCCGCATATCCAGGCGGCAAATACACCTTCACCGTGCGTTTAGGATCGAGACCGGTCCGATTTGCGCGCAGCGCGGCCGACTCGAGCCGCTCGGTCATCACCCGGCCGCCGCGATGGTTCTCCGCCGCCAGCGGCAGCGCCGCGAGCAATGCGATCATCAAAAAAACAAAAGTCTTCATCGTTCGTTCTCCTCTTGTTTTCGGTCAGTCGTAAGTCCCCGCCTGGCAGACCATCTTCAACCCACCGCGCGGCTCGCGCCGCCAGATGCGGATGTTCTTTCCCGTGTTCACACCGGACGCCTCGCCATTCCGCCAGATCGCCACATGGCTCGCATAGTCGATCACCCACTCTCCCAAGTCGTCGATCCGGTCGTTCCGAATATCGAGCTTCTCATATACCGGCATGTGCCCGACGTGACTTTCCAGATACTCGTCGATCTCACTGCGTCCTTCCCGCACCGTATCGTGATTGGGCAACAACACCGCGTCATCGGCATAGAATTGCGACCACACTCGATGGTCTTTCTCGACGATCGCCCGCTCCTGCAGCCGGTTGAGCGCCGCCAGTTCGAAACTGAGTCCGCCCTTCACCGCGACATGCGCCTCCATCGCAATCCGCACACCGGCAACCTCCGAAAACCGCAACTCGTCCGCAAACTCCGGCCATCGCGAGTAGTTCCACGTTGTCGCAATCACCTCCCACTCGCCGCCTTCGCTTCGCGACCACACGTCCGCATACTTTCCTTCGAGTTCACGCGCGCGCCCATCATCCCTGCGCACGCATGTTTGCACGAAGCGTCCGATTTCAATCAGCCGTTCACCCAAATTCCACGTTCGCACGGCGACGCGTTCATAGCGCACCACGTTGAGACGCCCCGAAAACGCCCGGAAATACCGCTCCGCCTCCGTCCGCCCAAACAGCGTGCCATGATATTCCGGCATAAGCCTTACATCCGGCGCAAACGATGCGACGCACTCGCTCGCCGCGCCGTTCAACACCGCCTGCCCGTAGTCCGCCCGATGGCGTTCGAGTCGAGTCACCTGCTCCGCCGTGAGCGTCGTCGACCGCGTTTCACCGGCAAATGTCACCCCCGCCGCTAATCCCGCCAACAATGCAGCCATCATCGGCCGCCAATAGATCGAATTCATAAGAGCAAGGGTTCACTGCGCCCCCTCCGGGACCGACGACGTGCCGGTTTTCCGGGAAAGCGCCGCAACCCTACCCGGCGCTGCCGCTGGAGTCGTCCGATCCGTTCGGCCCGAACGCCCGCCCGACCGGCCCGAACCACAAACCCTCGCCTCAGGTCCGTCCTGTTCCTGCTCCGTCCGCCTTCGCCTTCGTCCGAAATTCCGTCGGCGTCATCCCGGTTTGCTGCCGAAACGCCGTGTTGAACGTCGACTTGGAATTGAAACCTACCGCAAGCGCGACCTCCAAGACGGTCTGTTCCGACCCTTCAAACAACAACCGCTTGGCTCGTTCGATCCGCCGGCCGTTCACGAATTCGTAGAAGCTGGCGCCGAAATCCTGATTAATCACTTGCGAGACATAATGCGCCTTCTCCTTCAACGCCGCGCTGAGCGACCGCAGGTTCAGCAAGCTGTCGGTATAAAGCCCCTCTTCCGACATCGCTCGCTCCAACTTCTGCTTGATCCTCTCCCGCATCGCCGGAGAAAGCGCAGATCTCTCATACTTCGCCTCGCTCACCGGCGCGCGTTCCTCGTTTTTCGCCGGCTCTTCCACGGTCGCCGGAGCCGGCTCCGCCCCGCGCCGCACAATCGCGTAGATCGCCGCCACCGTCACCCCCACCTCCGCCAACGCGAACCACGGCCCAAAATCGAGCCGGTGCCCGATCAACGCACAATGCAGCGTTCGCCCGAGCCCCACGATCCACGTCGAGAATACGATTCCCAACGCGAACGGCAGTCCGCGCAACTCCGGCGCATCCGATCGCGTTTCCTTCGCTCGTTCGAGCAACAGCCTCCGGCACTTCACGAGATAATACGGCACCTGCCACGCAAAGATTCCAATGCACCCCAGCATCGCTGCATGAATCGCCCGGGCGTGCGTCGCACTCACCACCCGGTCCGGATTCACATACGTCACCCCGCCATGCGCCGTTTCGATCAGCGGCAGCGTCAACATCACGCCGATCCCGATCAACCACCACTGCCGCCGCTCGATCGCGCGCCATGAAGGCCGCTCGCCTTCCACGATTTCCTTCACCGCCAGCCAAAGACACGGTGCGACGAGCAGCGAAATCGCCATCCGCAATCCCAACCACAACGACTTCGCCGGTGCGTCCTCGTGCCCCATCAACAACTCCAACCCAAACGCCAGACCTTCGAGCACCAAAAACAACGTGAAATAATCGATCCGTCGATCCGCTGTCCGACGCTTCCCTCGCAAGATCCCGGCCGAAAAGACACACAGCGCAAACGCCGCCGTATAAAGTGAGCT
The DNA here is from genome assembly GCA_023391285.1 of Verrucomicrobiota bacterium. Taxonomy (GTDB): domain Bacteria; phylum Verrucomicrobiota; class Verrucomicrobiia; order Opitutales; family Opitutaceae; genus Opitutus. The sequence goes on along the minus strand of JAEWBF010000092.1, from coordinate 13,427 downwards.
TTGAAGTGCGTTCATCGGACTCGTAGCACCGAACACCACCGTCGGCCGATCACGCGGCATCCTCCGCGCTTTTCCGGCCAAGTGAAGTTCAAAGCTCTCCGTTGCCCCACAACCGTCCGTTCTTGAATGCGGTTGTGCGAACGCCGCCGCGGCTCCAAGGTCGTTCCCTTTCACTTCGAAGCCCTCCTCCTTTCACTCGATTCACATGTCCAAATCCGACGTCCTCCAACGCCTCAAAGCCGTCAAAGTCGTTGCGCTGATCCGCGCCGACAGCTCCGCCAGTCTCGTCGACTGCGCCAAAGCCCTCGCGGCCGGCGGCCTCAACGCCATCGAACTCACGATGACCACACCCGGCGCGCTCGAAATGACCGCCAAGGTCTCGCGCGAACTCCCTGAGCTGCTCCTCGGTCTCGGCACCGTGCTCGACGCCGACACCGCCCGCGCCGGCATCGCCGCCGGAGCGAAGTTCATCGTCACTCCTGCCGTTCGGCCCGCCGTCATCGAAGCCTGCCGCGCCGCCGACGTGCCCATCCTCTGCGGCGCCCTCACACCCACCGAAGCGATCACCGCGTGGGAACTCGGCGCGGACGTCATCAAAATCTTCCCCGCCGAATTCTTCGGCCCCGCCTATATCAAATCCCTCAAAGCGCCTTTCCCGCAGCTTCAACTTCTCCCCACCGGCGGCGTCACGCCAGAAACGGTTGGCGATTTTCTCAAAGCCGGCGCGTTCGCTACCGCCGCGGGCAGCGCGCTCGTGTCCGCCGCCGCATTGAAAAGCGGCGACTGGGCCAGCATCACCGCGCGCGCCCGCGAATTCGTCGCCGCCGCCAACGCGACGAAGTAATTGCTCGGTCTACTGTGGGCGGGGCTTCACGCCCCGACCCAGTCCGCGCATCCCGCGCGCATTACCCCACACTCAGCGCGCACGCTTCATTTTCCTCCGCCCTCGCGGCGGCCATCGCGCGCAGCTTCGCTCCGCCCGCTCGCTCCTCGCTCCTCGCGAAGACTGCGCCGCCCACGTGCTCTTTGGCCTCATAGCAACGCGGCAGCGACGCGCCATCGCACCACAATCCTTCGACCGTAGTCGTCGTCGGCACTTCAGCGGGCCCGAAGATATTCTGCTGCATCAACCCGACGAGCATCTCCGCAGCCACTTCACCCACGCGTTCATTGTGCTGCCGCACACCTGCGATCCGAGGATCGGAATGCGCCGCAAACACGTCCACAAATCCGAAGTCTCGCGGCACAACAAAACCGAGCTCCCCCAGCCGCTCGCCCAGCAGATGGTGCGAACTCAGCAACACCTGCGGTCGTTGGCCCCGCACCCAATTCCGTAAACGAGCGCTGTCCCGTTCACTCGCGCGACCATCCGCGTCCGGCGCACCGCAATAGAAAATGGGCACACGGTGTTGCGGCTGCAGCCGATTCCGCTCCACCACAAACGCCGTCGAAATCGCCAGGTCCACCGCCGCGTCCCAGATTTTCGGCAACACCAGACCGATCCGCTCGTAGCCCATTGCGCGCGCCTTCTGCATCGCAGTCCGGATCGCACCGAGCTGATCCCCCATCACGCGGTGCAGCGATGGCTCGAACGGGAAGCAGCCGATCTTAACCGCGCTCAACCGCGACCAGTCGAAGTCGGCCAACTCGACGGGCCCGGGGCGATGCGACGCGAGCAACGCCCCTGTGATCCCCCGATGAAAAAGCACACTGCTCAAACGCCGCGCGGTCATCCCCGGTTCGCCCAACCAGAAATGCTCCAGCTGATATCCGAACTGCGCCGCCTTCCGCATTGCTCCCGCATAGAAATGCGCGTCGGCCGGCAAACTCTGCCAGCCCCAACGGCTTTCCCAATGGGTAATGTAGGCAATCGTATCCCGGCGATCTGCCGCCACCCGGCCCTTGCGGTAAGCAACCAGCGCCTGCAACGCCGGATCCCGATGATAACCCATCTCTTTCGCCAAGGTCTGAATTCGCTTCCTCGTCGCTTCCGGGATCGTTGGACTGTTCCGTAACGCGAGCGAAACCGTCGTGTTGTGCACGCCCGCCGCCCGCGCGATGTCGCACTGCGTGATGCGGTGAGGAATCGAAGGGGAGACTTCAGACTCGGGCGAAACGCTCATAACGAGTTCTTTGCGGTCGTCGGATTGGCGTCACAGTTTCCCGACCATCGAGCTTCACTGGCGGCAGCGAGAAGCGACAAAGCGCCGAAAGGAGAAAGGCGCGCTCTCCAAGCTCGTGGGCGGTTCGACATGGGATCACATACTAGACGGACCGCCGCCGATTTTCCGTTAGACGCCTGATCGGCATCGCCACCCAAAAAAGAAAAAGCCGGCCCCCTCGACGAGGACCGGCTTCGAGAATCAAACGACTCAGCTTAGAACGAGAACGTGTTCGTCAGCATCCATTCCTGGACCGGCGCGATACGGACGCCCGCCCAAGTCTGGCCATCGGGCTGAACGGAGATCGGAATCAGATCCTCGCTCTTGCCGACGTTGTAGACGTTTAACTGGATGCGCCAGTTGATCTTGGAGGTCAGCTTGCGCTCGTAACTGACCCAGAGATCAATCGCGTCTTCCGACGGGCCGTAATACGGCTTCGAAAGATCGAAGCTCGCGAGGCTCGGGTTGTTCGGATCGGGAATCACGGGATAGCCGATCACAACCTTGTCCTGCCAGCGATAGCCGGCGCCCACGCCGAAACCATCGAGCGCTCCATCGGTGAACGAGTAGTTCGTGATGAGGTTGTAGCGCCATTGCCGCAGTTCCGACGCCGCCGTGTTTTCCTGCAACTTCAGCAGCGTGTATTGGCCGCGCCACGGATTCCATGCATTGCGCAGTTCGTTCGCCGCCGAGTAGTCGGAGTTGAACCGAACGAGATCGCCGCCGGGACCCGCCATCACTTCGTCGATGTAACCAACCAACTCATCGAGGAGCGGGCCGCCGACATTGGTGCGAACCGCTTCGGTTTTCGCGGCATTGAACGCGATGCGCCAGTTCGGCAACGGATTCGCGGTGAACTCGAACTCATAACCTTCCGACTGCGTGTCGGACGTCACCGCGAAGCCCTGCAGCAGTGGGTGCGTGCGATAATCATACACGCTGTCGGGATTCGGCTGGATCGGATTCGCCTCATACTGACCACGGGTCTGCAGCGCCGCTTCCGTCGTCGGACCCGCGCCGTAGTTCCACGCCGCGAAGTAGCCTTTGCCCGAAAGCCATTTTTGCATGTTGTTGAGCGCAGTGATCGAAGCGTCACGCCGGACATTGGCTTCTTCCTGCGTCTCCAATTTCACTGCACCCGCCGGTAAGCGCGGATCGCCCGCGGGGATGTTGCCGGACGCGATCGGACGGCCGTTCGCACCGAGCCAGGCCGCATCCCACTGATAACGCTGTCCGGTGTAAGGATCGCGCTGCGGCTGGCCCGCCGTGCTCCAGTTATACGCCGACATGTAATAGACCTTGATATTGCGCCAGTTCATGGCGTCGCGAATCGTGTTATAGATACCGCTGTTATCGAAGCCTTGGATCGAGGATCCGATGAAGCTGCTCTCATACTTGAGGGCGCGGAAGGAATACTTCCCGTCCTTCGTCGAGAGCCAGATACCGTAATCCTTCGTGCTGCCCGTCGGATTCGCGATCGGCGTGCCGTAGATGTCGCGGCGCGTATCCGTCACCTGGAAGTTACTCGACTTGTTATACGACAGGCTGACGTTGATCGGCAGGAAATCGTTATCTCCAAGAAGCTTGTTCAGGTGAACCACCAAGCCGCCCGAGGTCGAATGATCCTTGAAGATCTGGTTCATCGGGAAGGTCGCCGGGAGCTTGTAAACATCCGGGTTGATGTTCAGCGCGCCGCGATTGGCCGTCACTGGCTGGGCGGTCACGGACTTGCCCTTCACCTCGTCATAGCGCCATCCCAACGTCGGCACGATGGCTTCGTTCCAGAGAAACGCCTGCCACGAACCCGCATACGACTTCGTCTCGCGCAGGGTCTTCCCCGCCGCCGTGAGAAGGCTCAGGTTCTCGCCGTTGTTGTAACGGATCAGCTCATTGTGGAAGTTGCTGTTCCATCCCACGTAGTTGGCCGGATTCGAAACCTGCGTCAGCTGAGGATAAGTCTCACCGGTGTTGGGATTGATCACCGGCGCGCCGTTGAAGAACGGCTGCAGGTTGGCGGGCACATTCCAGTTGTCGGCAATGTTCACGCCCGGCTGCGGACGCCACGTCGAATCAAACTGGTAAATGTTACCGTCCGGCAGATCGACATCGGCAAGGACGCGCGAAATACCGGCGCCCGAAGCGGTGCTCGCATTGCGGAGGGTCGAACCGAGGTAAATGACGGCAACCGGCGGCAGGTTGTTCAATCCGTCCGGATTGCCCTGCAGCTTGAACCGGGCGTAATCCGTCGAATTGGCATACATCTGCCAGCGGCGATTCTCCGTGTTATACTTCTCCGCGCTATACACGCCGTTGAAGCGATGTTTGCCGAGCAGCTTCGCCATGAAGCTATCTCGATCGAAGAAGTCGGTGGAGCGGACTTCGCCGAAGAGGGAGCCGCGGATATAACGACGATCGCTCTCGTAGGAGCTGCCGCCGCCCGGTCCGGCCGCCACGAAGGGACGACCAAAATTCGGGTTAACCACCCCACTGTTGTTGGCGTTGTTCGGGCCCACGACGTAGTCCTGGAAGTTCTGGAGAACGTCGATGTTGATCACCGGATTGGTGATCAGATTCTGGCCTCCGCGCTTATACTTCTGGCGATCGTAGGTGAGTTGGACCGCGAGACGATCATCCCAGAACGTCTGCGAGAGATCGATGTTCGCGGCATTCCACTTTTCGAACTGAGAAGCGGTCGGACCGTCGATCAGGTTGTTGTAGAAATCGAACACCGACGCATCGCGCAACGAGGCGTTGCGGTATTGGCCGTATTGGTAGTTGGGCAACCGCGCGTTCGTCGCATACGAGCTCAGCGAAGTGAGCTGGGAGAACACGTCTGCATACCGCTGGCCGACGAGGTTCACGCCCGCTCCCTGGGGCACACCGGCCGTGTTCAGCGCGCCCGTATTAACGAAGCCGCCATAGATGCGATAGAGCTGATTGCTCGTCCCGTCCATGAACCACACGGGTTGCTGCTGATTGGCGAGGCCGCCCAGCCACGGATTGAAAGCCGACGCGGACGAACCGAGCACATAACCATTTTCCACGGCGAACTTGCCCATGCCGCCATTGAGGCTGGTCGCGTCGACCGGGCGGAACCAGGGCGTGATGCGATCTTCCGGCGGAATGATGCGCGGACGATTCGCTTCGATTTCACCGTGCTCGAACTTGGCCTTGATGCTCGTGCGGAAGGAGCGGTCACGGAAAAGTTGCGGCTCGAAACGGATCGCACCGTAAACGCGGCGATCATCCTGAAACGCCGGCTCCTGCTGGAACTTTTGATCGTTCCACAAGCCGTCGATGCGGATCGCGAGCACATTGTCGATCAGCTCCTGGTTGACGTCGACGCTGGAGCGCAGCGTGCCGTAGGAGCCCGTCCGAACCTCGACCGAACCGACATTGCGGAACTCGGCGTTGCGCATCGAAGCGTTCACGATACCCGCCGGACTGCCCAACCCGAACAGGACGGCATTCGGTCCGCGCTGCAGATCGATGCGGTCGACGTTGAAGGCATCCCACGGGATATCCGTGACGAAGAAGTCGCGCGTGTTGTCGGCCTGATCCAGACCGCGCACGCGGTTGCTCACACCACCTGGGCTGCGCAGGCTTTCCGTGTCGTTGATCCCGGTGCCGTTGCCCAGACCGGCGTAGGTGCCCCGGGTGCCGGCCACTTCCGCGTTGGTCGTATATTGAAGCAACGTGGCAGTATCGGTTGCCCCCACGTCACGAAGGAATTCAGTCGTAACCACGGAGATCGCTGCACCCACGTCGCGCAGGTTCGTGCGAATGCGGGTGCCCGCGAGGGTCTCCGTGGCCTGATAGCCGGTGTCCGTTTCCGCCCTTACTTCGAAGGGCGAAAGTTGAATGATTTCGTCATCGGCCTCCACCCCCGCTGAAGCGGGTTGGGCGTATAGTCCTGGAACGACGGCAGATGCCGTTAGCGCCAGAACGCCTAGCGTATATCGTTTGTTCATGGTTTGGTTTTAGTCAGGCCGACCCAATCCCTTCGGCAGACGCGCCATCGTCGCAGGCGACAAGGGGCAGAACCGAACGGACAGGGGTCCGCGGTCAGTCCGCGGATTTCGGCACCCGTTTGAATCGCTCTCCACTTTCCCTCCGCAACACGGCGTTCACTCTGACCTCAGAGTGAACCATCCGTCTTCTGCATACCGCGGCGCTCGTGGATCCATCTCCTTTCGCAAACCCGCAGCAGCAAACCGCTCCCGGCATAAATAGGCTCGACTCCCACCCACGCGCGGCAAACTCCTCCGTCGTTCGCCGCCGCCCCAGACAATGCCGAACGTCCCCGAACTCGACCGTTGGTTCCGCGAGGAAGTCCAGGTTCACCAAGACGCGTTGCGCGCGTGGATTCGCGCCCGCTTCCCTGGGCTGAGCGATTGCGACAACATCGTGCAGGAGTCGCTCACCCGCGTGTGGCGCGCCCGCGGCACCCAGGAAATCTCCGCGGCGCGCGCCCTGCTCTACACGACCGCGCATAATCTCGCCGTCGATCAACTGCGCCGACAAAAGATCGTGCCGATCGAAGCGATAACGGAATTAGCCGATTTGCCCGTCTACGAAGAAAGGCCTTCACCCGCCGAATCGACCGCCCTCCATCAGGAACTCGAACTCTTGACCCAAGCCATCCAATCGCTGCCGGAAAAATGCCGCCAGGTGCTCACCTTGCGGAAAATCTACGGCCTTTCTCAAAAGGAAATCGCCGCGCAACTCGGCATCAGCGAACACACCGTCGAAGCCCAAGTCGGCAATGGCATGCGCCGCGTCGCCGCCTACCTCGCCAGCCTCGGCCTTCCCTAACCTGTGGAAACGCCCGATCCCAGCGCCACGCCCGCCGAAATCGCCGCCGCCGAATGGCTCGCGCGGCGCGATCGCGGACTTTCCTCTTCCGAACAGGACGCGTATTTCCAATGGTTGCGCGAAGACGCCGCGCACGGCGCCGCGATCGCTCGCCTCGAAGAAAGCTGGCGACGCCTCGACGCGCTGCGTCACTGGCGCCCGGCTCACAGCGCCCAGCCCAATCCCGATCTTCTCGCTCCACGTCCGCGCCGCCGCTGGCTCATCCCATCCGCCTTCGCCGCGGCCGCCGCGTTGGCGCTGGTCGCATTCGTTGGCTGGCCTCGTTTGGCGCCCGCCCCGGTTGCACCGCGGGGAGCCGCAGTGCTCCACCCCGGGCCTGAACGGATGACGCTCGCCGACGGCTCCCTCGTCGAACTCAACACCGGCGCCGAGCTCACCGTGGACTTCACTCCCGCGCGTCGCTCCGTCCGCCTCGTGCGCGGGCAGGCGCATTTCGCCGTCGCAAAGGATGCTTCGCGCCCCTTCGTGGTCACCGCCAACACATTCGAAGTCCGCGCCGTCGGCACCGCCTTCTCCGTGCTCGTCGACGACGAAGCGCTCTCCGTCCTCGTCACCGAAGGCAAGGTTCAGCTCGACGAACTGCAGCGGGGCACGCTCGACGCGCTGTCGCCCAAAGTAGCCGTTCCTCTCACCGCCGGTCAGGAAGCGATCGTGCGCCTCGATCCGCGCGAAAATCACGCCACCCGTCTTCACGTCCGCGAACTCACACCGAGCGATGTCGAAACGGCCCTCGCCTGGCAGCGCATGCGCCTCGAGTTCGTCGACCTTTCGCTCCGCGACGTCGTGCACGAGTTTAACCGCTACAACAGCCGGAAACTCGTAATCGGCGACGACCCCACCGGTCAGGTTCGCGTCGCAGGCAGCTTTCGCGCCGATAATGTCGAAGCCTTCGTTCGCCTGCTCGACGCCGCCTTCGACATCGACGCCCAGCCCCGGGGCAACGAACTCGTCCTCGCCCGCCGCCAGCCCTGAAAGCTCACGTCGCGCCGCATGCGTAGCCCTTCCTGCGTGCCGCGCCTTTCGGCCGAAATTTCTTTGCGCTCGGCCGACCGCGAAGATTGCTTAGGCCACCCTGCAAAAACCGGCGCCGGCTCCAACGGCGAGCGTCCCGCGGCATCGCTACGTTGAACCCATGTTGACCCCAAGAGCCTTCAGCCGCGCCTCGATCGGACGGCTGCTACTCTGCCTCATCGCTTTCGTCTTGGGTGGGTTTGTTCGAGTCGACGCCAAAACCGCGAACGGCGAAACGGTGTTCAACATCCCCGCCGGCGACGCCGGTCACACCCTTCGCCTGTTTTCGCAACAAGCGGGCCTGCAGATTCTTTATCCACCCGAACAAGTCCGCGGCATCCGCACGCACGCGATCCAGGGCACTTACGCGCCCCTCGGCGCGCTCGAACTCATGCTCGAGGGCACAACCCTCTCCCTCGTTTACGACGACAAAGCGGAAGCGGTCGCGATCCGCGCGCTGCCCGTTCCGCCCAACCGCCGGCGCTCCGCGCCGCAGCCGTCATCTCGCCCCGACCCCATCTCCGCGCACAACGATCAGGTCGTCGTGCTCACGCCTTTCGATGTCCGCAGCCACGCCGACGTCGGCTATAAAGCCGCCAACTCCTCCGCCGCCACGCGAATGGCCGTGCCGATCACCGACCTGCCCATGAGCGTCACCGTTTTCACCGAAGCGTTCATCGACGATCAAAAAGCCTACGACCTCTACGACGTCGTGAAATGGGCGCCGGGTGTCCACCAGGACAACGTCTCGCCGCAGGGTTGGGCCCGTTACAACGTCCGCGGCTTCAGCTCCGCCTCCGCCATCCAGCGCAACGGCTTCGGCTCCTTCCGCTTCATCGATACCACCAACATCGCTCGCATCGAGGTCGTGAAAGGTCCCGCCTCGCTCCTCTACGGACAGCTGAATCCCGGCGGCGTCATCAACTACATCACCAAACGCCCGGAAACCACGCGCTCGATCCGCCTCAGCGCCGGCGTCGGCGACCGCGGTTTCGCGCGCGCCGTGATCGACGCCACCGGGCCGCTCCCCGGCACCGACGAAAAACTGCTCTACCGTGCCATCGCGATGACGGAAAACATCCAGCAGTTCCAGGAACTCGGCGACGGCCACAAATATCTCTTCGCCCCAAGCGCCACGTGGAAAATCTCCGATCACACCGCGCTCACTCTCGAGTTCGAACATTTCGAGCGTCGCGAAGACATGATCACCGGCGGCGTCATTCTGCACTACGAAGGCGGCATCCCTCGCCAACCCTATCCCGGTCTGCCGTGGGACTTCAGCTACGCCGGCGAGGGCGATTTCCAAGACTTCGTGTCCGATGCGTTCTCCGCCGAGTTCACCACCCGCGTGGGCCGCCACGTGAACATCCGCGCCGCCTATCTCGACGCGTGGTGGGATCAGGAATGGCGCGCCAGCGGGCAAGGCGGCACCGGCCTTATCGCGCAGTCTTTCATCGACGCCTACTATCCCCCGTCGCGCGGCCTCACGCCCGCCGACGCCATGTTCCGCCGCAACCGCTGGGAACATCAACGCGGCGGCGAGCGCACCGCACAAATCGACGCCGTCACCAAACTCGAATTCGCCGACGTGAAAGTCGATCTGCTCATCGGCTATAAACACAATTTCGACACCCGTTTTCGCTCGGAGCAAAAGAACAACCCCAACATCGCCGGTCATCCGGCGTATTTGAAACCCTGGGACTTGCGCGACCCCAGCACGTGGGACCGCACCGTTCCATTCGGCGTCGATTCGCTCGTGCTGGCGGCAAGCAACCGCAGCTCGAGCACCAACTCTTCGCTCGCGAGCATCCTCTCCGCTTCCGCTTTCGACGATCGCGTGAAGTTGCTTGGTGGATACGCCTGGCACCGCGTCGCCAACGATCCCACCCTGAACATCCTCGCCGGTTCTGCCACACCTGGTTCGGTTCGCACCGCCGGCGTGCCTCAGGCCGGCGCGCTCGTCACGGTCGCAAAAGGCGTCTCGGCCTACGCCTCCTACAGCGAATCGTTTCTCGCCAACACCACCATGCTGCGCGTGAACAACATTCCCAGCATCCCCGCCGCTCCCTCCGTCGGACGCGGCGTCGAAGCCGGGTTCAAGTTCGACGTGCTCGGCGGTCGCCTCTCCGGAACCGCTTCCGTCTATCGTATCCGCGCCCACCCTACGGGCATCATCATCGTCACCACCGGCGTCGATGCTTCCGGCACGACGTTGTTCAGCGACATCCAGGGCGGTTCGCAGCTGAGCGAGGGCTTCGAGTTCGACGTGATCCTTTCACCCACCGAAAACTTCCAAGTGATCGCCAGCTTCAACCGCGGCGACGCGATCTACGAGAAGCACCCCACCAATCGAGCGCTGGACCGCACGCCGCTTGTCGCCACGCCGGAAAAGACGTTCAACCTGTGGGCGAAATACCTGTTCGTGAACGGCCCGTTGCGCGGCTTCACCGTCGCCGGCGGCGCGACCTACGTTGGTAATATGTCCTACGTCGGTAACAACCCCGCCGAACGCTTCGCTTCGTATGCCACGATGGACGCAACCCTAGGCTATCGCTTCCGCGCCTTCGGCCGGCCGTGGGAAGCCGAATGCACGGTCAAGAATCTCACCGACGAACGCTACTACGCCTCCGCCACCAGCTGGGGCTTCGCCCGCCACACCCTCCTCACGCTCACTACGCGCTTCTGAGACCGAGGGTCCCCAGCAACAAAAAGTCCTCCCGAGCAGTGGGAAGATTTAGAAGGTGCAGAGTTGGATATGAATCAAGGTCCTCCAGGTTATCAGGCTTAGATGAGTTCATTGATTGCTCGTTACTGGAAGAAGCCTTTTCGAGTTGGTTGGTCCATTCGTTCGGTTTCCAAGTCCGGATTCGTGCGTCGAGTTCCGATCAGGTCCACGCTTGGCCGGGTTATCTCATAGCCATCGTCTCCATCATCAGTCAGCTTCCCAGGACGAGCGTTGGTCCAGTGTTCCAGCGCGGCGACGACAGAGCTGCTCACCAGGCGCTGGGGAATCACGTCGAGAAATCCGACCGGAAGGCTGTGCTGGTCTGCAAATTCAACTGCCAGATCGCACACGGTTTCGTAAACGTCCCGCTCAATCGCGGTCACCCCCGTGCTCTCGACCAGACTGATGAAGTCTCCTGCGAGCACCTGTGACACCTGTGCCATTTCCACGGCAGCCGGCACACGTTTCGCCGCGAATTCGGCGAACTTGGCGCAAAGCGATTTGACCTGCGCGAGATACCGTGGCGAACGGCGCTTCCCCGGCGAGAGAGCGACCCAGCTGGAAAACATATTGGTCAGCTTCACCGCTTCGAAGCTGACGCCTTGCTTCAGGAATAGGAGCCGCTCGACGATCGCCTGTTCGTTGCCGCGTTCGCGGAGCTGCTTTTCCGTTTCGTCCAACTTGGCCTGAGCAACGGCACGGCTCATTTCGAATGCCGCGTCGCCAGATTCCGAGAGCGAAGGCGGCCGTTTCCCCTGCACCGGAACGTGCAGCGAAATCAGCGTTCGCTTCCCATGCACCTGAACGCGACCATACCAATAGCCGCTTCCTTTTTTTAGCTCAAGCGGCATGGGACACCTCGCGGTTGCGGCTGGCGAGTGTCTCTTTTCCGACACGGTTGAGAAGTGCGAGAACCCAATCGAGGCGATACGCGATCGGGCCGAACTCGTCCGTTTGGGCAAGCTCGGGATAGGAGTGCCGAATCTCGTAAAAACGCGTTTTCCCGATACCGAGGACATCGCAGACCTCCGAGGCGGAGATCAGGCGCTGGGAGTTATCCACCGGTAGCGGTGTCCCATCCAATAGATGTTTGGCGATCTGGCGTTCCTGATAAGTGAGCGAAGAGTCGGTTTGTAGGATTACGGAAAGGATTTGTTTCGAAGCTGGCTGCATGGGGACCTGTTGGCCGAGGTCCGGCTCTCAGCCCGTCTATGGACGAGTCGAAAGAATGCACACCAAGCACTGGCCGGACGACGGCTTGGCGTGCGGCCATGCGCGGAGCCGCGTTCGTTCTGTCGGGTGCCCAAGACCACTGCTGGGGACTTCGCACTTTCGCCAGGCATCAGCTGGCGTGTCTGGGACCGCTCAAGGCGTTCCACACCCTGCAACCTCTCGGCGGCAGCGGAGCCCGTAAACCGTTTTCATGGCGGGCCGACGTGGTGAATATCGGACCAGACCGGAAAAGATTAAACGAAAAAGCGCACCTCGCCGGACCGTCGCGGAGAAGAGTGACGAAGAGATCGATGCGGGACGCTTACATCCAAGCAACACGGCGGGCTGTGGCAGAACTGTGGTAAACGTCCGCCGGAATTCGCCGCTGTTCGCCGTGGTTCGCGAACAGCATGTCTCCCGAAGTTCGCTCCTGGACGTCGCGTAACCCTGTAAAGCAGAACGCCTCCCGAGCAGTGGGAGGCGTTCTAAATTGGGTGCAGGGGCTGGATTTGAACCAGCGACCTTCAGGTTATGAGGGTGAGGACGACCGCCCATTCCAGAATTTCGTAACCAAGTGCTTACGATCACACAGATCCGGGTTCATACTCAGTTTTCGGATGTTTTTCGGATGTTTGACATGCCCTGCTACGGATGGCTACGGCTGCACGCCCACGGACCGGCTCGGCGAGATTGGGCTGGTCGAGCCCCGCATCAGCTTCCAAGAGCCCGCGACGAAAGCGCGCCATGCTACCGGTCCTCTGAGGAGCGCTGCTCTCCGTTCAGGTGCTCAGGCCGCGGTCGTGACTCGCAGCATCCGACCGAGTTGGATCAATAGCCTCTGCGATGAGGCTCGCCGCGTCGACGGCGCTCGCGATCGTCCCTCGCGAATGAGCGCGGCGTCGCAGCGCGCGGGCAAGGTGCTTCACCGACCTAATACCGATGCATGAGAAAGGTCCATTGCCCCACGTATGGACCCGAACCAGCCGGTGCTTCGTTGCCCCACTCGCGTGAGTTAACCGTAAGCGTCCGACGCGACACCTCATTGACGAACATAGCTATGATAGCTCCGAGAGAGCGAAGCCGCGCTCCGATGAGAGATTTGATATCTATGCTGCGGCTCCGTGCAGAGAGATGATACCTCTGATGGACGCTATGCTGGCTGCCATAGCGCCGGGGTGAGCGGAGCGAGGTCGTCCTGGTTGGTCATGGTCGGCAGACGACGCAGCACGTCGCGTAGATAAGCGAGTGGGTCCTTGCCGTGGCGCTGGCACGAGACGACGAGCGAGTAGATGATCGCGGAGCGTTGGCCGGCGTCGGGATGGCCGATGAAGAGCCAGTTCTTCTTCCCGATCGCGGATGGCCGGATGGCATTTTCGACGAGGTTGTTGTCGAGGCGCGTGAACGAGTGCTGTTGATGCGCGACTAGCACGTCCCAGTGATCG
>JAEWBF010000062.1 GCA_023391285.1 Verrucomicrobiota bacterium | reverse complement strand
CCCTTCGCCCCCAACTCCCCCTACGCCGCATCCAAGGCCGCCAGCGACCACCTCGTCCGCGCCTACCAGCACACCTACAAGCTCCCCACGCTGACGACCAACTGCTCCAACAACTACGGGCCGTTCCACTTCCCCGAAAAACTTATCCCACTCGTCATCCTCAACGCGCTCGAAGGCAAACCGCTCCCCATCTACGGCGACGGCCTTCAAATCCGCGACTGGCTCTACGTCGAAGATCACGCCGCCGCCATCTGGGTCGTCCTCCAGCAAGGCCGCGTCGGCGAGACCTACAACATCGGCGGCTGGAACGAAAAACCGAACATCGAGATCGTCCGCACCATCTGCCGCCTCCTCGACGAGAAATCTCCGCGTCCCGACGGCAAATCCTACGCCACACAAATCACCCACGTCGCCGACCGCCCCGGCCACGACCGCCGCTACGCGATCGACGCCACGAAGATCCACCGCGAACTCGGCTGGAAACCCGCCGAAACCTTCGAGACCGGCATCGCCAAGACCGTCGACTGGTATCTTCAAAACCGCGCCTGGGCCGCCGACATCACCGCCAAGAAATACGCCCGCGAACGCCTCGGAACCAGCACCTGACTTCAACCGCGAAGTGCGCGAAGACCCGCGAAAATCACTCCAGCATCACTCTCTCGCTGATTCCCAAGACACTCTCACCCCTTCGCGTCCCTTCGCGCCCTTCGCGGTTTTCTCCCCCTTTCCTCCTTCCTCCAACTTCCATGACCAGAAAAGGCATCATCCTCGCCGGCGGTTCCGGAACCCGCCTCTACCCGCTCACCATCGCCGTATCCAAACAATTGATGCCGGTCTACGACAAGCCGATGATCTATTATCCGCTGTCGACCCTCATGCTCGCCGGCATCCGCGAGATCCTGATCATCTCCACTCCGATCGACCTCCCCCTCTTCGAACGCCTCCTCGGCGACGGCTCCCAGATCGGCCTCGAGCTTTCCTACGCCGTCCAACCGAAACCCGAGGGCCTCGCCCAAGCCTTCCACATCGCCGGCGACACCGGCTTCCTCACCGGCGCCGAATCCTCCGCGCTCGTCCTCGGCGACAACCTCTTCTACGGGCACGACCTCACCAAATCCCTCGAACGCGCCCACGCCCGCACCACCGGCGCCACCATCTTCGGCTATCACGTCGCCGACCCGAAAAGCTATGGCGTCGTAGAATTCGCCCCCGACGGCCGCGTCGTCTCCCTCGAGGAGAAACCCGCCGAACCTAAATCCAATTTCGCGATCCCCGGCATCTATTTCTACGACCAAAACGTCGTCGCCCTCGCGCGTTCGCTCAAACCCTCGAAACGCGGCGAGCTCGAAATCACCGACCTCAACCGTCTCTACCTCGACGCCGGCAAACTCCACGTCGAACTCCTCGGCCGCGGCACCGCCTGGCTCGACACCGGCACGCACGACTCGCTCCTCGACGCCGCCCAATTCGTCTCCGTCATCGAAAACCGCCAAGGCCTCAAAATCGCCTGCCTCGAGGAAATCGCCTACCGCCAGAGCTGGATCGACCGCTCCGCCCTCGAAGCCAACATCCAAAAGCTCGGCAAATCCTCCTACGGCGCCTACCTCCGTCGCCTCCTCGACGAGAACCCATAAGCCCGCTCGCCCGTCTCCCCCTTGTAGGAGCCTGCTTGCAGGCGATCAGCGGCGCCGCGCTCCAGCCCGCACCTTTCGACCTCGCCATCTTTTCGGCGTGCGCCTCCCACGCCCGCCCCCGATGCTTTCCGCCCGCGGCATGCAGGTCAGCTTCATCATCCCCCTCTACAACTGCCTCGCGCTCACGCAGGCCTGCCTCGCCTCCCTTCGCGCCACGCTCCCCCGGAACCTCGCGCACGAAATCATCTTCGTCGACGACGGCTCCACCGACGGCACCCGCGCCTGGCTCGCCACTCTCAACTCCCCCGAGATCCGCGTTATCCTCAACCCACACAACCTCGGCTACGCCGCCGCCAACAACCGAGGCGCCGCTCTCGCTCGCGGCGACCTTCTCGTCCTCCTCAACAGCGACCTCATCCTCACCCGCCGCTGGCTCGAGCCGATGCTCGCGCTCCACCGCCGCCTCGGCCCGCGCGCCGGTGTGATCGGCAACATCCAGCGCACCGTCGCCACCCGCGCCGTCGATCACTCCGGCATCGTCATCAATCTCAAAGCCAAACCCGAACACAGCACCTGGTTTCCTCCGCGCTGGCTCCGCTTCCTCCTCCGCTCCCGCCGCGTCCCCGCCGTCACCGGCGCCTGCGCCCTCGTCTCCCGTTCGCTCTGGAACGACCTCGGCGGCTTCGACGAAGCCTTCCTCAACGGCGCCGAAGACGTCGATCTCTGCTTCCGCGCCCGCGCCGCCGGCCGCATCAACGCCGTCGCGCTCCGCAGCGTGATCCGTCACCACGTCAGCGCCTCGCCGGGGCGCAAGCTTCGCAACGAAGCCAACAGTCACCGCCTCGCCCTCCGCTGGCGCAACGAACTCGAACGCCTCGCCTACCACCGCTGGTGTTGGAACTACCTCGACCGCGAGTGGACCTCGCCGCACCCCGCGTTCGCACACCCCGACGCCCGCGCTGCTCTCTTCTATTCGCTCCGCCTCCGCCGCACGCCCCCGGCAATCGCCGTCGCCGGCATGCGCGCCAACATGGACCACGAACTCGCCCGCTGGGAAAAATTGCTCGGGTAGGCCGCGCGTTCGCCGCGCAACTCCGCCCTTCAACTTAAACTTCCCGCTTCAACTCCCTCCGCGAACCACGTCGCGGAGGACCGACTGCGGCCGCTGATTCACCACCAGAAACATCCGCCCGATATACTCCCCGATCAACCCGAGCAGCACCAGCTGCGTCCCCGAAAAAATCAGCAGCGCCGCCATCAGCGATCCCCACCCAAATGTCGGTCCTTGATGCGTCACACGCAAATACGCCACGACCCCAAGCCCCAACAAACCCGCGCCTGCCATCGCCAGCCCGAGCACCGTCGCGACTCGCAGCGGCAGCACCGAAAAATTGATCCACGCGCTCAACCATAGCCGCACCAGCCGCCGCAGCGTGTATCCACTTTTCCCTGCCGTCCTCGCCTCGTGCTGCACCTGCAACGACGCGATCCGCTGCGTCACCTGCAAGATCAACCCATCGACATACGGCGTCGGCCCGCTGTTCTTCGCCACCTCCTTCGCCACGAACGCCGTCACACACCGAAAACTCGAAAGATAAAACCCCGCCGGTTTCTCCAGCGCCCAATCCGTCATCCGGTTCGTGAACCAGCTCCCGAAATTCCGCCAGGCGGAGTGCTGCTTCACCTCGTAATGCCCGAACACGACGTCCGCGCCTGTCTCCTTCGCGTGCCGCCATAACCGCACCGCCTCGCCCGGCGGATTCTGCCCGTCGTCGTCGAGATTCACGATGTGCGCTCCCCGCGCCAGCCGCCACCCCGTCAGCACCGCGTTGTGCTCGCCGAAATTTCGCGCGTGCTCCGCATAGATCACCGGCACGCCCGCCGTATCCACCAATTCGCGACACACCGCCGCCGTCCGATCGCGGCTCCCATCGTTCACCAGCACGATTTCGTGTCCACCTTCCACCCGCAGCGCTGCGATATCCCGCACCAACGCCCCAATCGTCGCCTCGCTGTAATACAGCGGAATGACAAAACTCAGCGCCGGCGCCTCGGGGTTCATGCGTCCATCCAACGAAGGATTTCGCCACAAACCCTGTCAACGTCCGCCACCGTCAGCCCCGGATGCACCGGCAAACTCAACACCTCCGCACACGCCCGCTCCGTCTCCGGCAAGCTCACCGCCTGCGCATACGCCGCCTGCCGGTGCAACGGCACCGGATACAACACCGCGCATCCCACGCCTCGCTCCGCCAAAAACGCCTTCAACTCCTCCCGCCGCTCCGTCCGCACCACAAACTGATGCCACACATGCTCCACCCCCGCCCCGACCTCCGGCATCCGCCATGTAGGAGCCTGCTTGCAGGCGATCCCCAGCCTCTCCCGATACCTCTCCGCCAACTCCCGCCGCTTCGCGTTCTCCTCTTCCAAATACTTCAACTTCACCCGCAACACCGCCGCCTGCAGCTCATCCAGCCGGCTGTTCCGCCCCGCCACTTCGCTCCGATACCGCTCCCGCCAGCCATACTGGCGCAACAATCTCACCCGTTCCGCCACCTCCGCATCCCTCAAAAAAACCGCTCCGCCATCGCCTAACGCTCCCAAATTTTTCGTCGGATAAAAACTAAACGCCGCTGCCTCGCCCCACGTTCCCACCTTCCTCCCGCCCACCATCGCGCCATGCGCCTGCGCACAATCCTCCACCACCTTCGCTCCAAACTTTTTCGCCACCTCCCCGATCCGCGGCATGTCCGCCGGATGCCCATAAAGATGCACCGGCACCACCGCCTTCACCCTTCCACTTTCCTTTCCTAACACTTCCTCCAACGCCTCCGCCGACATCGTCATCGTCGCCGGATCGATCTCCACGAACACCAGCCGCGCCCCGATCTGCTCGATCGCCGCCGCCGTCGCACTCACCGTATTCGCCACCGTCGCGACCGCATCACCCAGGCGCACGCCCACCGCACGCAACGCCAGCTCGATCGCCTCCGTCCCATTCGCCACCCCCACCGCGTAACCACCACCCAAATACGCGGCCCACTCGCGCTCAAACGCGTCCACCTCCGGCCCCAGAATATAATGCCCGCTCGCCAGCACGCGCTCGATCGCCGCCCGAATCTCCTCCGCATGCGCCAAAAAACCCGCCTTCGGATCCGCCGTGAGCAATGTGATTTCAGCCATGCGCCTCTCACCTCTGCTCTCCGCACCAGCTCTCGACAACGCAAAACCACCCTCTCTCCGTCTCACCACTTCGTGTAAATTCGTGTCCATTCGTGGTTCGCTCCTTCATCTCTCCCCAACTAAAATCCTAGCCTCCCCCGCCCCTCTCCCGTAAACGCATTCCTCACTCGATGCGTCTCCGCCGGCTCGCTCCGCTGCTCAGCCTTTCCTTCGTCACGCTTCTCGCCTGGTGCGCCGCCACCGACCGTTGGACGTCCGACGCCTGGCACGCTCCCCTCCAACTCCACGGCGACCCCACGGAAATCTACACGCGCATCCAGCT
>JAEWBF010000021.1 GCA_023391285.1 Verrucomicrobiota bacterium | reverse complement strand
GCGTCGGAGAGCCCGGTGAAGATCGCGGTGGTGCCGCCGGATCTGGAGATGTTGATGCCGCACAGCGATGTGCCGCCGGCGGCGGGGATTCAGGTGGCGCAATTTCATTCGGACCTGAAACCGAAGTTGGAGGTGGAGGCGGATTTCTCGCGGGTGTTCAACGCGACGGAGGTCGATCAGCGACCGCGCGTGTTGTCGCGTCCGAATCCATTCATTCCGCCCAATGTGCGAGGGAAGGCGAAGATGTTGCGCGTGCTCCTGTTGATCACGGTCGATACGACGGGACTGGTGCACAACGTGCGTGTGCTGAACCCGTCGGGGAACGAGCAGTTCGACGCGATCATTCTGGAGAGCGTGCGGCGGGAGTGGGCGTTTACGCCGGCGATAAAAAAAGGCCGGAAGGTGAAGTGCCTGTTGCAGCAATCGGTGGCGGTGACGTGGCGGGGGAGCGGCTCCCGATTCGAATTGTGAAACGCATGAAACGGATCGCTCTCTCGTTCTTTTTCGCCGGGGTCGCGGCCTTGTCGGCCGCGGACATCAACCTGGAGGACGGCAGCAGTGAACAGATGGAGCAACAGCTGCGGCGTCGACAGGGGGAGCAAAAGAAACGGCCAACGCTGGACCCAAAACGGATCATCAACAGCTCGAATTCGTTTTTGAAGGAACGGGAACCCGAGATGACGGCGGAGGAGTATGCGTTGTATGAGCGGGTGATGACGATGTTGGGGACGAATCCGGCGTTTGCGGTGCGGCTGCTGGAGGCGATGGTCGCCGAAGAGGAGAAGCCGAGTCCGGCGTTCGAGTTTATTTTAGGGAACGCGTATTACTCGGCTGGGGAGATCGAGAAATGTGAGAAGCATTATCGGAGTGCGGTCGACCGATTCCCGACGTTTTTGCGAGCGTGGAATAATCTTGGGGTGCTGTATTATTCGACCGATCGCTACGCGGACGCGGTGCCGTGTTTCTCGGAAGCGGTGGTGTTGGGCGACAAGGACCCGACGACGTTTGGATTGCTGGGCTACAGCTTGGAGCAGACGGGCAATATCGTGTCGGCGGAGATGGCGTATATGCAGGCCCTGGCGGGGGCGCCGAACAACGTGGATTGGAAAGAAGGCCTGCTGCGAATCTACATCAATGGCCGTCAGTTTGGACGGGCGGAGCCGCTGGTGAAGACGTTGATCGCGGAAGAGCCGCGGGTGACGCGATTCTGGCTGGCGTATGGCAACATCTTGCTGGCGCAGGAGCGGAGGCTGGAGGCGGCGGCGGTGTTGGAAGCGGCGGTGGGCGCGGGTGTCGCGGGGACGGATGAGCTGGTGCTGTTGGGAGATTTGTATGCGGAGCAAAAACTCGTGCCGGAGGCGTTGGGCATTTATGCGCGCGTGCTCGGGTCTGCGCCGTCGCTCGGCGAGAGCAAGCTTGTCCATTATGCGCAGGTGTTGATTGCGGGAGATGATCTCGACGGAGCGGCGAAGGTGGTGCGCGCGCTGGAGGGCCGGTCACTCACGGCGGAGGGCCGGTTGGCGACGTTGCAGACGAAGGCGGATCTCATGATTGCGCGGGGAGAGTGGGTGGAGGCTCGAGCCGAGTTGGAGCAGGTGCTGGCGATCTCGCCGATGAATGGAAGGGCATTGCTGAGCGTGGGGCGGACGTATGCGGCGGAAGAGGATTGGGCGCGGGCTATGCTGGCGTTCGAGGCGGCGTATCGCGCGCCGGAGTCGACGTATCGAGCGAGCCTGGAGCTGGCTAATATCGAGCTGAAGAATCGCCGTTACGATCGGGCGGTCGAGTATCTCGAGAAAGCGCTTAGCCTGCAGAAGACGGACGGCGTGCAGGATTATCTGGCGCGGGTGAAGACCCTGGCGATGCAGCAGAACTGATCGGGCCGCCCTTTGAGTTGAACGATGAAAACGCGATTCTGGTATTGGATGGTTCTGCTGGTGGCGACCTCGAGTTATGGCGCCGCGCCGATTGCGAAAGTTGCTCCACGCGCTCCGGCCAGCGGTGAGAAGACGCACACGCTGTTCATGGGAGTCGATGTCGCCGTGGAGTATGAGAAGGCCTTCCGTCGCGTGCGGGAGGTTTCGGGAAGTTCGTGGGTCGTGAATGTGGGCGGGCGGCCGGAGTTTATTCCCGCCAACAAGCAGGCGCTGAATTTGAAGATCGAGCAGTCGTTGAAGCTGACGGAGGTGACGGCCACGCTGGCCAATCTGAAGTCGGAGCGGACTTACTTGCCGGGAAGCGATCCCCGAATGGAGGCGATGCGGAAGCAGCTGCATTTACAGGCTTACACGACCGAGCAGCAAATGGTGGCGGAGCGGACCTTGCAGCGGGCGCTCAATTCGGCGGCGTGGGCGACGGGAGTCGACGGACGGAATCCGCAGGTCGGTGAGGCGGTCAGCCCGGAGCAAGCGATGATTGATCTGGGGAAGGCGGCGGATTTCGCGAACAGTCAGATGACGACGCAGCAGTTTAACCAAGCAATCGCGGACGAGCAGTTGAAGAAGGAGTTGTTCGACGCGATCTCGGTGGAGTTTGAGATCTCGGCGCCGAAGGCGCTGCCGAATGCCTACATGATCGTGGTGGCGCAGTTTCGGGAAAAAGGAGCGCCGGCGAGCGCGGCGCGAAACTGGATTTATGCGCAGATGCTGGACTACGTGGACGAGACGCCGCGGCCGGTGAGCATCCGGCGAGGCGGACTGCCGCCGGGCTACGAACTCGATAAGGTGAACGTGCACATCTATGACCAAGGGCGCGAGGTGGCGACGAACGTGTCGCCCAAGCGCGTCGAGCTGACGCGGGAGGAGGCGTTTCAATACATCGTCATTGAGCACATCGGTAACAACAAAGGGAAAACGCTGCCGGCGATGCCGGTGATGGCGACTTTAACGCCGGAAGTGCGGACGCGGCTGCGCGAAGGGCAGGGGCAGCAAGTGTATTATGTGAGCGTGTCGAAAGAGGGGCTGGTGATGGATGCGTTCGAGGATGAGGGGTATTCGAAGCGGATCGCGGATCCATTCTTTGGAGACGTGGTGAAGCGCATTTGGTTCAAGCCGGCGTTGGAGAAGGGGAAACCGGTGGAGTCGAAGACGCCGCTCGATATCACCAAATTTCTGATGTGAGGGAGCCGCGCTGGAGGGAAAGGAGATCAGATCATGACATGTGTTTCGCGTATTGTTGCTGTGGTTACGATGTCCGTCGGGTTTTGTGGCGTGTCGAGTTCTGGGCCCGCGGCAGAGGGGGCGGGTAAAACGCACACGCTCTTCATGGGCGTGGATATTGCGGTGGAGCACGGGAAGATGTTTCGGCGCGTGCGGGAAGTGTCGGGAAGCTCCTGGGTGGTGAACGTCGATGGCCGATCAGAGTTTATTCCGGCGAACAAGCAAGCGTTGAACTTGAAGGTGGAGCAGTCGTTGAAATTGACGGAGGCAACCGCGACGTTGGCGAATTTGAAAGCGGAGCGCGCTTACCTTCCGGGGAGCGATCCGAAGACGCAGGCGATGCGGACGCAGTTGCACCTGCAGGCGTTCACGACGGAGCAGCAGATGGTGGCGGAGCGCGAGCTGCAGCGGGAGGTGGATCGTGTCGCTTGGGCGACGCTGGCCAAGGATGCGACACCGACGGTGCCGCCGCCGGATCCGGCGAAAGCGACAGCGAGTTTGGACGCGATGGCGAACGTGGCGCATGGCCAGATGACGACGGCGCAGTTCAATCAGGCGATAGCGGAGGAACAGTTGAAGAAGGAATTGTTCGACGCGATTTCGGTGGAGTTCGAGATCTCGGCGCCGAAGGCGCTGCCGAATGCCTACATGATCGTGGTGGCGCAGTTTCGGGAGAACGGAGCGCCGCCGAGCACGGCGCGAAATTGGATTTATGCGCAGATGCTGGACTACGTGGACGAGACACCGCGGCGGGTGAGCATTCGGCGCGGCGGGCTGCCGGCGGGCTACGAACTCGATAAGGTGGACGTGCACATCTACGACCAAGGGCGGGAAGTGGCGACGAATGTATCGCCCAAGCGGGTCGAGCTGACGCGAGAGGAAGCGTTTCAATACATCGTCATCGAGCACATCGGGAGCAACAAAGGGAAGACGCTGCCGGCTATGCCGGTGATGGTGACAATGACTGCGGATGTGAGGACGCGTTTGCGGGAAGGTCAGGGGCAGCAGGTGTATTATGTGAGCGTGTCGAAGGACGGACGGGTGGTGGATGCGTTCGAGGATGAGGGATATTCGAAGCAGATCGCGGATCCGTTCTTCGCGGAGGTGGTGCGGCGAATTTGGTTCAAGCCAGCGCTGGAAAATGGAAAGCCGGTCGAGTCGAGGACATCGCTCGACATTACGAAATTCCTGATGTGAACGGCGAACTCAGAAAGAAAGGAATGAAATCATGACAACAGTTTCACGTGGGGTCTCGATCTGCGCTCTCGGTGCCGTGATCGGTGGTCCGTGGTGTTCCGCTCAACCTGCGCACCTGGCTGCAGAAAGTCCGATCAAGGCGCACACGCTTTTCATGGGCGTGGATCTCGCAATCGAGCACAAGGATACGTTCCGGCGCGTGCGGGAGGTCTCGGGAAGTTCGTGGGTGGTGAACGTAGAAGGGCGCCCGGAATTCATTCCAGCGAACAAGCACGCGTTGAAGATCAAGGTGGAGCAGTCGCTGAAGCTGACCGAAGCGAGGGCGACCCTGGCGGATTTGAAGACCGAGCGAACGTATGCACCGGGCAGCGATCCGAGGATGGAAGCGATGCGAACGCAGCTGCATCTCGGGGCGTTCACGACGGAGCGCCAGATGGTAGCGGAACGCGAGCTGAGCCGCGAATTTAACCGGGCGGCCTGGGCAACAACGCTCGAAGATGAGAGACTCGTGCCTCGGGTCGGACCCCCGCCTGACCCCGTAAGGGCGATGGATGATTTGGAGGTCGCGACTGATTTTGCGCAGAGCCAGTTTACGACTTCGCAGTTCAATCAAGCGATTGCAGACGAACAGCTGAAGAAGGAATTGTTCGACGCGATTTCGATCGAGTTTGAGATCTCGGCGCCGAAGGCGCTGCCGAATGCCTACATGATCGTAGTGGCGCAGTTTCGGGAGAACGGAGCGCCGCCGAGCACGGCGCGAAATTGGATCTATGCGCAGATGCTGGACTATGTCGACGAGACACCGCGGCGGGTGAGTATTCGGCGCGGCGGGCTGCCACCGGGCTACGAACTCGATAAGGTGAACGTGCACATCTATGACCAAGGGCGCGAGGTGGCCACAAACGTGTCGCCCAAGCGGGTCGAGCTGACGCGAGAGGAAGCGTTTCAATACATCGTCATCGAGCACATCGGGAGCAACAAAGGGAAGACGCTGCCGGCGATGCCGGTGATGGCGACGGTGACGCCGGAGTTGAAGCAACGGCTGCGCGATGGGGAAGGGCAGCAGGTGTATTACGTGAAGGTGTCGAAGGATGGTTTCGTCACGGATGTTTTCGTAGACGACGCGTATTCGAAACAGGTTGGAGACGGGTTCTTCGTGCAGGCGGTGAAGCGGATCTGGTTCAAACCGGCGCTGGAGAATGGGAAAGCGGTCGAGGCGAAAACGTCGGTGGATGTTACGAAATTCCTCTAGGGAGCGCCGGAGCGTCCACTTTTCGATCGAGCGGGCGCGGCGCGGAGAAACACAGAATTCAAAGGAGAACGGAGTGATGAGGGCGATGACCATAACCCAACTCTTGGCGATGGCTGCGGTCGTGACGGCGAGTGGCGAGACGCTGCTCGCGGAGTCAGTGGGGGAACCTACGGAGAGCGCGCCGAAGAAGACGCACAGCTTGTTTATGGGCACGGATGTGGCGGTGGAGGTGGGGAATGTTTTCCATCGCGTCCGTGAAGTTTCGCGGAGTTCGTGGGTGATCACGCTGGACGGGAGGCCGGAGTTCATTCCGACGGAGCGGCGGCGACTCAATTTGCGCGTGGAAAAATCGCTGAAGCTGGCCGACACGAGTGCGACGCTCGCGAACCTGAAGAGCGAGCGATCGTATACGAGCGGCAATCATCCTTCGATGCTGGCGGTCAAAAGTCAGGGGAAGGCGTCGGCCTACATGACCGACCTGGCCATGATCGAAAATATCCGGATGGGCAACGAGGTGCTTCAGTTCCAAATCGCCTCGGAAAACGCCGGGAGGGCGGGGGGCGTTCCGAGCGACGAGGCGAAGGATGCGCTCAACGAGGCGATGGAGACCTATGGTAGAAGCATGAACTACGTGTCTCAGGGACAGGCGGTCATCCGGGAAACTCACATCGGGGTCGCGGATGCGGCGGCGGCTGAGGAGAACTTCGATGCGATCGAAATCTCGTTCGAGCTATCGTCGGTCAGACTGCTGAAGAATCCTTATTTGGTGGCGGTGGCTTTGATCAGAGAGCGAGGCGCCAAGGAGGGGATGAAACGGAATTGGATCTATGCGCAGGAACTGGGCGAGGTGGACGAAACGCCGCGGACGATTCGCATCCACGAAGGCGGGCTGCCGGTGGGTTACGAGTTGGAAAAGGTCGACGTGCACATTTATGAGCACGGGCGCGAAGTGGCGACGAATGTGTCGTCCAAGCGCGTGGATCTGACGCGCGAGGAGGCGTTTCAGTATTTGGTGATCGAGCACATCGGTGCGAACAAAGGCAAAACGGTGCCGGCAGTTCCGGTCATGGTGACGGTGGAGCCTGAGCTGAGGACTCGGCTGCGGGGCGGAGACGGGCAGCAGGTTTATTATGTGATGGTTTCGAAAGACGGCCTGGTGACACAGGTCTTCGAGGACGAAGGGTATTCGAAGGAAGCGACGGATGCGTTCTTTGTCCGGGCGGTGAAGCGAGTGTGGTTCGCGCCGGCGTTGGAGAACGGAAAGCCGATCGAGTCGAAGACGTTAGTGGATCTGACGAAGCTTTCGCTGTAGGCCTTTGGGGCGGCTCTAGGAGCGCTTTTGCAGCAAAGAAGCGAAAGCGCGGGGAAATAGGTCGCATGTTGCGACCCTTGCATGAGTGGCGCGTCTTACTACGGTCACCTTTCTCCATGTCGTTCCCCTTGCCTTTGCGAGTGCTGGCGCTGGTCGCCAGCTGTTTGGTTTTTTCCGCGAGCGTGCGCGCCGCGGAACTGCAACCCACCGCCGACGAGGGCGTGGGGATGATAAAGGACATGGGCACGCGGGTGGCGGAGCCTGAGGTCTCGCCGGCTTCAAACGAAGGTCAGCAGGCGATCGAGCGGATGAAACTGGCGCCGGGGCTGCGCGCGTCGTTGTGGGCGGCGGAGCCGATGTTGGCGAACCCGGTGGCGTTCAACATCGATGAACGCGGGCGCGTGTTTGTGGCGGAGACGTATCGGTATCGGACGAGCGTGTTGGATATTCGCGATTATCTTTGGATGTTGGAGGACGATCTGGCGTCGCGAACGATCGAGGACCGTTCGGAGTTGATCCGGAAGGCCTTTGGCGAAGCGGGAGAGAAGGAGCTTTCGATCGAGACGGAATTGCTGCGCCTGGTCGAAGATCGAAACGGTGACGGAAAGGCGGATTTCTCGACGATCTATGCGAGCGGGTTCAGTTCGCCGCTCGATGGCATTGCCTCGGGCGTGATGATCCGGCGCGGGGAAGTGTGGTTCACGAATATTCCGAGCGTGTGGAAGTTCACGGGAGCGGAGAAAGCAGAGACGCGGACCGAGGTTTCGCGCGGGTATGGGGTGCGTTTCAACTATACTGGCCACGACCTGCATGGGCTCACGTTCGGACCGGACGGGAAAATTTATTTCAGCGTGGGAGATCGCGGCGCGCATGTGCCGACGAAGGAAGGCGGCACGATCGAGGCGCCGGACACGGGCTCGGTGTTTCGGATGAATCCGGATGGAACGCAGCTGGAGCTGTTCGCGACGGGAATGCGGAATCCGCAGAGCCTGCTCTTCACGGAAAATGGCGATCTGTTCACGGGGGACAACGACTCCGACCAAGGCGACGAGGAACGATTGGTGCACATCGTGGAAGGCGGCGACAGCGGCTGGCGGATTGGCTGGCAGTTCGCGCCGCTCGGCGATGCGGGACCGTGGAACAGCGAGAAGATGTGGCATCCGCGGAATCCGGAGCAGCCGAGCTACATGCTGGCGCCGATTGCCAACATCGAAGACGGCCCGTCGGGCGTGGCGTATTATCCAGGCACGGGGCTGAACTCCTCGTTCAAAGGCTCGATTTTGATCACGCATTTCAAGGGCAGCATCTCGCGCAGCGGGATCTACGATTATCGGCTGAAGGAAAAAGGTGCGTCGTATGAGATTGCGGACGCGAAGCCGTTTCTGATGTCGGCGTTGCCGACGGACGTGCGATTCGGTCCGGACGGGCGGGTTTATTATTCCGACTGGGCGGAAGGCTGGCCGAAGTCGAAGCGCGGCCGGATCTATACGATCTTCGATCCGGAACGGGTGAACGATCCGCTGGTGCGGGAGACGAAGCAGATTATTGCGTCGGATTTCCCGCGGAAGTCGGCGGACGAATTGGTGCGGCTGCTCGGCCACGCCGATTGGCGCGTGCGTTTGGAAGCGCAGTTCACGCTCGCGGAACGCGGAGCGGAGAGCATCGCGCCCTTCACGCAAGTGTTGAAGCAGGCCGATGCCACGGCGTATGCGCGGTGGCATGCGACCTGGGGTTTGGGCCAGCTGGCGGTGAAACACCGGCAGGCGATCGAAGCGCTCAAGCCGCTGCTGGCGGATCGCGATGCGGAAGTGCGGGCGCAGGCGGCGAAGTTGTTGGGCGATCATCGCGTGGCGGAGGCGTTCGACGATCTGGTGGCGCGGCTGCGGGATGAAAGCGCGCGCGTGCGATTTTTTGCGGCGCAGAGTCTGGGCAAGCTGAAGCGGGCGGAGGCCGCGGAGCCGTTGCTCGCGTTGTTGAAGGAAAACAATGACGAGGACGAATACCTGCGGCATGCGGCCGTGATGGGCTTGGCGGGCTCGAACAACCTTCCGGCGCTCGCCGCCGCGGCGCGGTCGGAGTCGCGGGCGGTGCGGATGGGCGTTTTGTTGACGCTGCGTCGCTTGGGACGTCCGGAGATCGCGCTCTTTCTGCGCGATGCGGACAAGGCGATTGCGCGAGAGGCGGCGATCGCGATCAACGATGCCCCGATTGACGGCGCGATGGGCGATCTGGCGGCGGTGTTGGCTGATCCGGTGGCGGACGAGCCGACGATGTTGCGCGCGATCAACGCTAATTTCCGTTTGGGGCAGCCGGAACATGCGAAGGCGCTGGCTGGTTATGCGGCGCGCAACGGAGGCTCGCCCAAGCTGCGATCGGAAGCGCTGGCGCAGCTGGCGCTTTGGGCCAAGCCGCCGGCGCGCGATCGTGTGGTGGGGGTATTTCGGCCGGTGACGACAACCTCGCGCGACGTGGCGACGGCGCGTCAGGCGGTTGAGCAAGCGATGCCGGCTTTGTTTGCGGCGGCGGCGCCGGAGGAAGTGCAACTGGCGGCGTTGGCGACGTTGCAGGCGCTGGAAGGTCGTGGTGCGGCGGATACGCTGGTCGCCGTGGTGCGCGATCCCGCGCAAACCGGTGCGGCGCGGGCGGCGGCGTTCAAGGCTTTGGACGAATTGAAGGATCCGCGAATCACGGAGCTGGTCACGCTGGCCGGTGAATCGGATGCGCCGGCGTTGCGGCTGGCGGCGCTGTCGGTGGCGGCGCGGATTTCGCCGGAGACGGCAGCGCCGTTGCTCGAGCGATTGGTGAAGGAAGGAAACGCGGAGGAGCAGAAAACCGCTTACAAGGCGCTGGCGACCTCGACGCATCCCTCGACGGACCGGTTGCTGAAGGAGCAGCTGGCGAAGCTGGAGCAAGGCAAGGTTCCGGGTGCGGCGCAGCTCGAATTGCTGGAGGCGGCCGCCCAGCGCGAGAACGCGGAGATCAAGCGACTGCTCGAGCAGCGCGAAACCGCGCTGGGGAGCAGCACGGACCCGCTGGCTCCTTATCGCGTGGCGTTGGAAGGCGGAAACGCGCGGGCGGGCGCTCGGATTTTTTGGGGGCAGCCCGTGATGGCGTGTGTTCGTTGTCACACCGCGGGTGGCGGTGGCGGCGATGCGGGCCCGGCGTTGGGAACGATTGGAGAACGGATGTCGCGCGAGCAGTTGCTGGAAGCGGTGGTGAAGCCGAATGCGACGATTGCGCCGGGCTTCGACAGCGTGGTGGTGACCTTGAAGAAAGGCGGCGTCGTGGGCGGAACGGTCGCGGAAGAAACGGCGACGAGTCTGCGCCTGCGGGACGCGGACGGAAAGGTGACGGAAGTAAAGAAGACGGAGATCGCGACGCGCGAAGGCGCGCCGTCGTCGATGCCGGAGATTTATGGTGCGATCCTGACGAAGACGGAGTTGCGGGACTTGATCGAATTCCTGGCGCGGCTGGACCAAGACGACGCTGCGGTGTCGGAAGTTCCGCGCGCGTTGCGGAAGTCGCTCTGAGCGGCGAGGACGGCGTCAAAGCAAAGTGAATACATCCACCTGCTTTGGCGCCGCTCGGGGGCCGCGTAGCGTTTCCGCGTAAACGCGGGTTTGAGCTGCTGGCGGCGGCCGAGGGGGCGCTGGCGGTAAACCAGATCGAGTTTCACCCGTAGCTGCGGAGCCGACCGTTGCACGGGTTTGTCGGGGCAAGGGGATCCAGCGGGAGGCGTGGGGCCCGTTGACGCGGGCGGGACTGCTATTGCGTTTGACGCGGCGCCGTCCGAGCGGGTGGCGCGAGACTAACTGGCGTAGGCGGATTTGAGGGCTTCGGCGACGTTGGGCGGGACGAAGTGGGTGACGTCACCGCCGAATTTCGCGACCTGTTTGACGAGCGAGGAGCTGGTGTAGCTGAACTGCTCGTTGGGCATGACGAAGATCGTTTCGATGCGCGGCTCGAGGTGGCGGTTCATCAGCGCCATGTTGAATTCGAATTCGAAATCGGAAAACGCGCGGAGGCCGCGGATGACGGCGATGGCATTTTGCGAGACGGCGAACTCGACGAGCAGGTTGGAGAAAGAGGTGACGCTGACGTTGGGCAGGTGCGCGACGTTGGGCTTGATGAGCTCCATGCGCTCGGCGGCGGAAAAGAGGGGGCCTTTGCCCGCGTTTTCGGCGATCGAAACCGTGACACGGTCGAAGAGCTTGGCGGCGCGAGCGAGCACGTCGAGGTGCCCGTAGGTGATGGGGTCGAACGTGCCAGGGTAAAGGCAGTGGCGCATGATGTGGGGGGAGGAAAGGGAAACGTGCGGGATGTGGCGATGCGGTTTTTTGCGGCCGGCGATGTGGAACGCTCGTGGAGCGGCCCGCGACGATGCAGGACGTGTGCAGTGACGCGGCGGGGTCGGGTGTCCCCGCCCTACAACGGAGGCGCGGCGGGGGTGTCTGCTATTGCCATCGGCGCGGATTGGCGTGTGGTTGGCAGGTCTTCGCTTCGCATGAACCTACCGAACATCCTGACCTTCTCACGACTGCCGGCGATGTTCGCCATCGTGGCGTTGATGTATGCGGAATTTCAGTGGGCGGCGACGCTGGCCTTCTGGTTGTTCATCGCGGCGGCGTTGACGGACTGGCTCGATGGGAAAGTGGCGCGCGAGAGCGGGCAGGTTTCGAATTTCGGCCGGTTCATGGACGCGGTCATCGACAAGGTGATGGTGCTCGGGGTGATGATCGCGCTGGTGAACGGGAACTATTTCATGGGGCACCAGATCGAGGCGATGATCGCGTTGCTATGTATCCTTTGCCGGGAATTTGTGGTGTCGGGATTGCGAATGGCGGCGGCCGCTAAAGGGATCGTGGTGGAAGCGGACGCCGGGGGGAAATTGAAGACCTTCATTCAGCTTAACGCGATCGGATGGCTGCTGGGATCGCGGATGTTTGGACGGGATTTTGCGGAGCTGTTTCAGGGAGAGGAAGCCTGGTGGGTGGTATCCGTAAACTGGATAGGGATTGGGTTGTATGCGCTTTCGGCGGTGCTGACGATCACCTCGGGCGCGACGTATTTCCGGCGTCACGGACACGTGGTGATGAGTTGAGACGATGCGCTGGAAGCAGCCGATTTGGCCGAGGTTTTTGCCGACGAAAACGGTGCTGACGTGCGCGACGTTGGGGCCGGTGGGGCGGAAGCTGCCGGCGCCGGGGACATGGGGATCGGTCGCGGGGCTGCTTTATTTCACGGTGTTCTTCCATCCGCTTGGGCCGGTGGGCGCGTTGATCTTCAGCGCGGTGGGCGTGTATGTGGCGGTGGCGTTGTGCGGCGAAGCGGAATTTCGGTTAGGGAAGCGCGATCCGGGGCAGGTGATTTTGGATGAATTCGTGGCGATGCCGCTGTGTTTTTTAGGCTGGCCGGCGTTGATGGGCGTGGTCCCGCAATGGGCGCTGCTGTTGATCGGGCTTGGGCTGTTCCGGGTGTTCGATATCTTGAAGCCATTTGGGATCAAACGGCTGCAGGACTTGCCCGCGGGCTGGGGCGTGGTGATGGACGACGTGGTGGCGGCGCTGGCGGCGTGCGCGACGATGCACGTCGGGAAAATAGCTTGGATGACTTGGGGGTGAGGGAAACGGCGCTCGTGGGAGCGCGATTGCGCGGAGAAGGCGCACGCGGAAAGTTCGCTTCTTCAGAACGACCGTGGGGAACGGCGGGGTCCGGAGACCCCGCCCTACATATTACGGCGCGGTTATTCGCGGCCGCGGCGGTAGCGGAGATCGAAACGGACGCGGGTGTTGAGTCCGGTTTCGAAACCGTCGGGGCCCCATACGGCGCGCGTTTCGAAGGTGACGGTGGCGCGCGGGGAACCGTCGGGACGGCGGAGAATGGGCACGCCCAAGCTGGGCCGGATGCCGAAGACGTTTTCGGATTCGCCGCTAAGAGGAGCGGTGTTGGCGTCGAAGACGCGGATGATGACGTGCATCCGGCGCCATTCGCGGGCGACGCCGAGGGTGAGGATCAGATTGTTCGCGCGAAGCTGGTTCTCGGCGAGATATTCGGGGAGGCTCGTGTGATCGATGAAATCGGCGCCGAGCGTGACGAAGCCGACGAGCGCGTGTTTGGGCGAAAGGGTGCGCGTGTAGGTGACGTAAGGCAGCGTGTGACGAAGACCGTCGGTGATGTTGAGTGGCGGGCGGCTGACGGGCGTGACCCAGTCGAGGCCGTAGGACCAACCCTCGTCGGGGGACGTTGCCACCTCGTATTTGAGGCCGGTGCGAAACTGATAGAGGCCGTTGCCGGCGTTGTCGCGAAGACCGTTGGTGACGTAGGTGCCGAGCTCGGCGCTGCTCTCGAGACGCTCGCTGACCTTTACGCGTGCGCCGATGAGCATGCGGAAATAATCCTCGTCGCGAAGATCGCCGAAGCGTGGTCGGAGGTAGAGGCGGAAGTCGCCGGAGCGGTCGAAATTGGGAAGGCCCAGATCGGGGAGTTCGGGAAGGTTATCGATGAAGCTGGCGAGCGCGCGGCGCGAGGAGTCGAAGGCTTCGCGCGGCATCGCGAGCACGCGAGCGGCGGGTGACGGATCGGCGTCATCGCGGGGACTGGTTTCGGCCGGCTGAGTCGGAGGAGGCGTCGCAGCCGATAGCGGGGCGACGGCGGCAATGCTCAGGAAAGCGAGAGGAAGAATGACGCGCAGCACGGGGTGACGAAGGGCGGGCATGGAGCCGAGGGGAAGGTTAAGCGAAGCGCAGGAGCGAACAGCCGTGGGACGCGGCGACGCGGAACGGGCGCACACAGGTATTCGAATTCTTCGCTGCGTTCGGAATGACAGACGGAAAGGAATGAAGTTATCTCTTAGAGACCACGCTAGGGGAGAGCTTCCAGGCTCTCCGCGGGGACTCGGACAAGGAGGCCTTGGCGGAGCACGTCAACGGACAGCACGATTCCGCGGGGGTTCGATGGATCGTCGACGAAACCCTCGAGTCCATGCAGCGGACCGCCAACGATTTTCACGCGCCGGCCGCGGGAGAGGAGCGGCATGACGGACAACTCGTAGCCGGACGCGACGATGAGTTTGACGTCTTCGAGCTGGCGGAGAAAGCGCGGTTCGTCGTCGACGGGAATGGCGCGGGCGAGGAGGTCCTGCTGATAGATGCGGGCTTTGCGATCGTCGGGAACGCAAGCGAAGACGTAGCCGGCGAAGAGCGGCTTGGTGAAGCGCTTCGTCTGCGAGCGGTATTTGCGCACGCTGGAAACCAGGGGCAGATAATGGGGCATGCGCTCGGCGCCCATGAGCGCGGCGAACTTTTTTTCGCAGCGCGGTTTGGTGTGGCAGACGAGCCAGACTTGGCCTTCGGGTGCGGGCGCGAACGGCGGCGGGACGTCGCGCGGGGACAGATCGACCGACATCACGCTTTCAGGAGGAAACGAACGGCGGCGTGGTAACCCTCGAGGCCGAGCCCGGTGATGACGGCGACGCAGACGGGCGCGGTGAGGGAAAGGTGGCGAAACTCTTCGCGCTTGTAGATGTTGGAAATGTGAACTTCGACGCAGCGCAGGCCGGAGCCGGCGAGAGCGTCGCGGAGGGCGACGCTGGTGTGGGTGAAGGCGGCGCCGTTGAGGACTAAGCCGTCGAATTTCGCTTCGGCGAGCGCGGCGATCTTGTCGATGAGTGCGCCCTCGTGGTTCGATTGGAAAAAGTCGAGTTGGGCGGCCGAGGAGAATTCAGCGCGAAGCGCTTGCTCGAGATCGGCGAGGGTGGCGCGGCCGTAGATTTCGGGTTCGCGTTTGCCAAGGCGGTCGAGATTGGGGCCGTTGAGGATGGCGAGGCGTTTCATCGAGTGGAGCGGATCACTACGAAACACACGAAATACACGAAAGGGGAAAGAAGGATTTTTGCGTCTGAAGCCGCGGCGCCGACGGCGCGGCGCCCTCCAGTTCGAACTAGAGGGGGTTGTCGGTGGTGATGAATTCCCAGGGCAGGTTGAACTTTTTCGCGAGGGCAGCGGCAAGCGCTTTGACGGCGTGGACCTCGGTCGCGTAGTGACCGCAGAGGTAGAGGTTGAGTTTCTCTTCCTGGGCGCGGTTGAACCATTCTTCGCGAAGTTCGCCGGTCACGAGTGTATCCACGCCGGCATCACGAAGGGCGGGCACGGCGCTGTTGCCGCTGCCGCTGCAGAACGCGATTTCGCGCGGCGTAGGTGAGCCGTATTCGATGGGGATGACGCGGGAGTAGAGTTGCTCCAGCTTCGCGCGGAGCGCGGCGCGCGTGAGGCGGCCGGCGGGAGCGATGCGGCCGATGTCGCCGCCGGCGTTGGGGAGAAAGCCCCGATTCGCGGTGAGGCCGAGCTGGCGGGCGAGGAGGGCGTTGTTGCCGATGCGTGGGTGGGAATCGAGCGGAAGGTGGTTGGAATATAGAGCGCAGTTGCCCGAGATGAGCGTGGAAAGGCGATCGTAGGCGGGGCCGGTGATCGGGCGGGGCATGTCCCAAAACATGCCGTGATGAACGATGAGAAAATCGACGCCGGCTTCGACGGCGCGTTGGAAAGGGATGAGACCGGCGTCGACGGCGGCGCCGATTTTGGAGACGGTGCCGCGGTTCGCGACTTGAAGGCCGTTGCGGGCGCCCGGGGCGTCTTCGAACGCGGTGCGGCGGGTGAGGCGGTCGGCGTGGGCGACGAGGTCTTGGAGCTTAGGCATGGCTTGGTCTTCTTTCTCTTTCCTTATATCTTTCTTTCGTCAGGCCGAGGCTTCGAACGGAGAAAGAGAAAGATAAAGAGGAAAGAGAAAGATATCAGGCCATTCCGAGGCGGCAGCTGTGCGCGCTGAACCCGGCGCCGAAGGAGACGAGCCAGAAGTCACCGGTGCCGTTGGGCGGTTCTTCGTGGAGGGCGCGGTCGAGGGCGAAGAGAACGGAAGGGCTGCTCATGTTGCCGAAGTTGCGGAGCACTTCGCGGCTGGCGTGGAGCGAATGCGGAGCGACGACGGGCTCGATGGCGTCGAGGACATCGCGGCCGCCGGTATGCGTGATAACGCGGGCGACGGCGCGAGGGCCGCGGCGGGACCACAGTTCGCGAACGGCAGTGGAGGCGAGTTCAGGGACGGAGCGGTGGAGGAGGTTGCGGAGTTTGCCGTTGCGTTGCTCGAACCGAAGCTTGTCGCGGTCGGCGGGGAGATGAAGCGTATCGAAATCGAAGGCGCGGAGCGGAACGGCATGGGCGGGAGGTTTGGCGCGCCAGATCGAAGCGGCGGCACCGTCGGCGAAGAGGCAGGCGCTGACGAGAACGCCGGGATCGTCGTCGAGGTAAAACGCGGCGGAGCAGATTTCGACGGCGATGCAGGCGACGGTCGCGTCGGGGTGGGCGGCGAGAACGTGGCTGGCGCTGCGCAGCATGGGAATGGCGGCGCCGCAGCCGAGGCCGACGAGATCCTGAAGAAGGGCGTTGGAGCGAAGGCCGAGTTGTTCGGCGACGTAGCTGGTCAGGCCGGGGCAGAGATAGCCCGTGCAGGTGCAGACGAGGAGCGCGTCGAGATCGGTCGGACGAAGATGAAGTTGGTCGAGAGCGGTCGTGAGGGCGCGGCTTGCGAGCGCGGGTGCTTCGTGACGAAAGCGGGTGTTGAGCTCGTCGGGCGAGAGGTCGAAGACGTGGGTGAGCTCGGAGGTCGCGAAGTGGCGTTTGGCGATGCCGTGATCGCCGTGAAGGATGGTGCGAAGGATGAACTGCGATTTCCGGCTGAGGCGGTCGCGCACGGGAGAGAGCTGGGCCACCGACCAGCAATCGGCGGGCGTGAAGGACGCGGGAGGGACGGCGGTGGTAAGCGCGTGGAGAAACATTTAGTGCAATGCGGCGTAAAGCGGGCGGAGCGGGAGCAGGCGCGAGCGGTTGAGGAACTCGAGACAGCGCTGGTGCGCGGGACGGAGAAGAAACGGGTGGAGTGCGCGAGCGGATGCGAGACGGAGGCGGAAGCGACGCTGCAGGGCGAAGTGAACTTCGCGACGAGTGTCAGGCCAGGAAGACGCGCCCCGCGCATATGCGAGGAGCGGATCGAGGGAAAGTTCCGCGCTTTGAAAGGCCATGGCCATGCCGTGGCCCGTGAACGGTGCGATCATGGCGCAGGCGTCGCCGAGGCGGACGTCGGTGGTGCGCGAAACGGAGCGGTCGAAATCGACGGCGGCGACGGCGCAGAAGGAATCCGCCTCAAGTTGGGTGTGGGCGATACGTTCGGCGAGCGAGGAGAGCCGAGCGGCGTCGAGGTAAGCGAGGAGGAGTGTGGCGCCGGTGGCGCGGAGGGGGCGACGGAGGAAGAGGCCGCAGATGTTGACGCGATCGTTTTCGATGCGCGCGAGTCCGACGTAGGCGTGATCGCCGAGATGCACTTCGAGATCGCGCGTGAGCGGAAGATCGCGGGCGTGGATTTTAAGGCCGATCCACTGAGTCGCGGCGCGACGGCGGCCGGTGGCGAAAACGCGGCCTGGGGCGTCGGCGAGCGAGGAGAGACGTGTGCGAGTGCGAAGTTGGCCGCCGGCGGAGACAAACGCGTCGGCGAGTCGGTGATCGAGGGCGTGGCGGCTCAGCCCGAAGGCGGGCGAAGGGAGTTTTTGGATACGCGAAAGCGAGGAGCGAGTGAACCAGGCGACATCGTGGTTGAGCGAGGCATCGGCGAGAAACGGATCGAGCTGGAGGCGGTCGCGCGTTTGCGAAGGGAGACCGGCGATGAATTCGCCGCAGACGCGGTGGCGAGGGTAGTCGCCGGCTTCGAAAATGGTGACGTCGACTCCGGCGCGACGGAGCGCGAGGCCGAGGCTGAGACCCGCGAGCCCGCCGCCGATGATTTCGATGGGACGGAGGGAAGTCATGAACGGCGAATGGCGACCAGGTGGTAGGCGCCGATGGGGGCGGGGCCGCAGCGGATTTGCCAGCGGGCGGGATCGAGACCGAGGGCACGGGGAAGTTCGTCGTGACGAAAGCCGGCGTCGATGCTGACGTGGGCATCGTGGAGGCTGACGCGGTTGGCACCGAAAAGGGGGGCGAAGGTGCGGTAGAGAAATTGGGAACTGCGACGGCGGGCGGGTTCGCACGCAACGATGAGGCGGGCGGAAGAAGCGAGGGTGGCGCCGAGTTGGGCGAGTTCGGAATCGTTGAATTGATGGAGGATTAAATTGGCGACGAAGACCGTGTAGTCGCGGTAGCCGGAGAAGGTGCGGAGGTCGGCTTGATGCCAGAGGCGAGCGGGATTGAACGTGTCGGGGCGGGGCCAGAGATCGACGGCGTCGACGGCGGCGCCGCGCGATTCAAGGATGGCGGCGAGTTCGCCGGTGCCGGCGCCAAGTTCGAGGACGCGATCGGAGGGATGGAGAAGGGAGGGAAGGGTTTTCGCGATCCAGCGGTGGTTGCCCATGACGCGATTGGTGAGACGGAGATCGCGGCGGTTATGCAGCGCGTCGGGATGATCCGGCGGAAGCGAATCGAGCAATTCGGGCTGGATCGTGCGCGGCATGGGACGGGCGGGGCGAAAGGTATCTGGCTTACAGTGTGTCGAATGAGAGGAAGGTTGCGCGCGAGGGCGGGGAAGTTCACGGTCGGCGGACTTCGATGAACGAGATTCCGGGTCCGGTGGATTTGATCGCGCAGGCGGCGGAGAAGTTTCCGCATCGTCCCTCGTGGGACGAATATTTCATGGCAACGGCGGTGCTGCTGTCGACGCGCTCGAATTGCGAGCGGTTGCACGTCGGGTGCGTGATTGTGACGGGCGGCGATCGGAAGAACCGGATCGTGGCGGCGGGCTACAACGGATTTTTACCGGGGACGCCACATGTGTCGCGGCTGCGCGAGGGCCGGGAGCAAGCGACCGTGCATGCGGAGCAGAATGCGATCGCAGATGCGGCGCGACGAGGGAGTTCGGTGGAAGGGTGCGTGGCCTATGTGACGCATTATCCCTGCATCAACTGCGTTAAGATCCTCGCGGCGGCGGGGATTGCGGAGATTCGCTATCGGCGGGACTACAACAACGATCCTTTGGTCGCGCCCATGATGGCGGACGCGGGCATCAAGATTTTGCAGCTGTGATTTTGACGGAAGCGACGGGGCGGGCTAGGGATAGCGCGCTCCATCAGCCATGCGCGAACGACGAGATGTCCAGAAGGAAAGTTTAGCGGGTTCGCTGTTGGTGGCGCATCCGGCGCTCAAGGACCCGAATTTCCGGCGGACGGTGATCTTGATGTCGGTGCATAATGGCGACGGAGCGATGGGCGTGGTGTTGAACCGTCCGTTGAAGAAGAGGTTGGGGGAGTTGAGCGGGGATTTTGCGTTAGGGGAGTTGGCGGGGGTTCCTATTTTTACGGGCGGACCGGTGCAGACGGAGCAATTGCTGTTGGTGGCGTGGCAGCCGCAACCGGATGGATTTCGGCTGCATTTTGGAGTGGAGCCGGATCGTGCGATGCAGTTGGCGACGGAGGAAGGAACGCAGTTGCGGGCGTTTTTGGGCTATTCGGGTTGGTCGGGCGGCCAATTGGAAGGGGAACTGCGTCAGAACACGTGGCTGGTGACGGATGTGCCGGAAGGACTATTGGCGCATGCGCCGAGCGATGCCATGTGGCGGGAGGTGTTGGGCGGAATGGGGCAGGAGTGGCGGTTGCTGGCGGAAGAGCCGGAGGATACGAGTTTGAATTGAGGATGGCGGGGGACGGCGGGGTCGGGAGACCCCGCCCTACAATGGAGTGAAGAGAGAAACGGAAGTTGACAGGGGGGGAGGCGATCTCTGTTTTCACCTCTTTTATGAAAGTCGTTTCCTCCATCAAATCGGCGAAGAAGCGTCACCCGGCCTGTCAGGTGGTGCGCCGCAAGGGCAAGATCTACGTGATCAATAAAGTCGAGCCGCGCTACAAGGCGCGCCAAGGCTAACCAAGACTCCCGAGCCATGAAAGCCGAAGGCCATCCCACTCTCAACAACGTCTGCTTCCTCGATATCGGAACCGGGCGGCGTTTCCTCACCAAGTCCACGATGAAGTCGGCCCGCAAGGAGTCGATCGACGGCGTGGAGTATTTCGTGGTTGTGCGCGACGTGACGTCGGATTCGCACCCGGCTTACACCGGCGAGAAGCGCCTGGTCGACACCGCGGGTCGCGTCGAGAAGTTCACCTCGAAGTTCAAGCGCGGCGCCGGCAGGAAGTAAGCACGGCGCACGATCGAGAGAAACGACACTCATTTCGAAGCCCTCCGGAAACGGGGGGCTTTTTTTTTGTGGCTGGGAGGCGCGGCGGCGGGGTGGAAAAATTGCGGATGACGCGGCAAAGGGATTTTTTCCGTGTCTTCCGCGTGTTCCGCGGCCAATCCTCAACCTCCTTTTTCCCATGCGTATTCGTGCTTTCCAAGGTCTGGTTCCGCAACCTGCGCTCGCGCCCGAAGTGGCGTGCGTGCCTTACGACGTCGTCAACACCGCCGAAGCGGCGGCGCTGGCCGAAGGAAAGCCGCACAGCCTGCTGCACGTGGACCGGGCGGAGATCGGGTTGCCGAAGGAGACGGATCCGTATTCAGAAATCGTCTACGCCACAGCGCGGAAGAATTTCGAGAAACTGCAGCGCGATGGAGCGTTGGTGCGGGAGGCGGGAGCGAGCGTGTATGTTTACCAGCAGCAGATGGGGCCGCACGTGCAGCGAGGGCTCGTGGCGTTGTGCAATGTGGAGGATTACGACGCGGAGCTGATCAAGAAGCACGAGAAGACGCGGAAGGATAAAGAAGACGATCGCACGAAGTTGATCGATACTTTGGGCGCGAATACCGGGCCGGTGTTCTTGACGTATCGCGACGAGGCGGGAGTGACGGCGCTGGTGAACCAAAAAGTTCAGGAAAGCCCGGTGCATGACTTCACAGCGCCGGATGGGATTCGTCATACCCTGTGGCGCGTGGCGGAACCGGCGAAGTGGGTGGAGGCGTTTGGGCGAGTGCCGGTGACGTATATCGCCGACGGGCATCATCGCGCGGCGAGCGCGGCGCGCGTGGCGCGGTTGCGGCGCGAGCGGAATCCGCAGCATACGGGGAACGAAGACTACAACTGGTTCCTTTGCGTGCTGTTTCCGGCGAGCGAGCTGAAGATCCTGCCGTATAACCGCATCGTGTTCGATTTGAACGGTCGCACGCCGGAGGCGTTTTTGGCTGAGGTGAAGGCGCGGTTCGGACTGACGGAGAATGCGGCGCCGACTCCGAGTGCCGTGGGCGACGCCAGCATGTATTTGGGCGGAAAGTGGTATGGGTTGAAGCTGAAGGCGGAGCCGAACGCGGATCCGGTGTCGCGACTCGATGTGAGTTTGCTGCAGGACAAATTGCTGGCGCCGGTGCTGGGGATCGACGATCCGCGCACGAGCAAGCGCGTCGATTTTGTCGGCGGAATTCGGGGCACCGGCGAACTGGTGAAGCGCGTGGACGCGGATGGAGGCGTCGCGTTTTCGATGTATCCGGTGACGATCGAGCAGCTGATGGATATCGCGGATGCGGGACAAATCATGCCGCCGAAGAGCACATGGTTCGAGCCGAAGCTGCGGTCGGGCTTGGTGGTGCATACGTTTTGATGGCGGGGTGGCGGTAATGCGCGGTGGGGGCACCGCGCCTCCATCGGTGAATGGTGGGAATGGAAATAGGAGGTCGGGCTTGCCAAGCGGATTGGCGAAGCTTGCCTCCCACCATGCGCCTAAGCCGTTCACTGTTTTCACGCTTCGTTATCCTCGGGTGGGTCTTTCTCGGACTGTGGGTCGGCACGGCCAACGCGGCTGCGGAATTGGACGCCGACGGGCCGACCTTCCCGCGCCCGCTCGAGAGCTATGTAGGCGAAAGCGGCGGAGTGCTGGAGGTGTTGCGTTCCCGTATTGAAGCGGAGCCGTTCAACCTGGTGGCGTCGCTGATCTTTCTCTGTGCGATCATCCACACGTTTCTCACGGCGAAGTTTCGGCATTGGGCGCATGAGGTGGAGGAAGCGCATGCGAAGAAACTGAAAGAACGCGCCGAGCCGAGGGGCGATCAGGACGAGGACGACCAGCCGGATGAAGTGAGTTTCAAAGGGCAGATGCTGCACTTTCTCGGTGAAGTGGAGGCGGTGTTCGGTATCTGGGTGGTCGTGTTGATCGGGGCGATCAGCTGGTTCAAAGGCTGGGGCACGGTGGTCGACTACATCGGGCATCGCGTGAATTTCACGGAGCCGATGTTCGTGGTCGTGATCATGGCGCTGGCGTCGACGCGGCCGGTGCTGCTGTTTGCCGAGCAATGTTTGAAGGCGGTTGCGTCATTGGGGAAGGGCTCGACGGCGGCGTGGTGGCTATCGATTTTGATCATCGCGCCGGTGCTGGGCTCGTTCATCACGGAGCCGGCGGCGATGACGATTGGGGCGCTGTTGCTGGCGCGGCAATTTTACCGGCTGAAGCCGTCGCTTAAATTCTGCTATGCGACGCTCGGGCTTTTGTTCGTGAACGTATCGGTGGGCGGAACGTTCACGCATTTCGCGGCGCCGCCGGTGTTGATGGTGGCGGCACCCTGGGGCTGGGACACGCCGTATATGTTCACGCATTTCGGCTGGAAGGCGTTGATCGGAATCGTCGGGGCGACGCTGCTTTACTATGTGATCTTTCGGAAGGAATTTGCGGCGCTCGACAAGGCGCGGGCGGCATTTGGGTCGGACGACTCGAAGGAGCGCGGTCGGGGACCTGTGCCGGTGTGGATCACAACGGTGCAGATCGGGTTCATGGCGTTGACGGTGTTCGTGGCGCATTTCCCGGCGCTCTTCGTGGGCGGCTTCCTGTTCTTCCTGGCGTTTGCGCAGGCGACGGCGCACCACCAGAGCCGGGTGGATCTGCGCGGACCGTTGCTGGTGGGGTTCTTCCTCGCGGGTCTCGTGATCCACGGCGGATTGCAGGCGTGGTGGATCGAGCCGGTTTTGAAGAGTCTCGGCGAAGTGCCGCTCTTCCTTGGGGCGACCGCCCTCACGGCGGTGAACGACAATGCGGCGATCACGTATCTTGCGACGCTCGTGCCTGGATTTACGGAGGAGTTGAAGTATGCGGTTGTCGCCGGCGCCGTGACGGGCGGTGGTTTGACGGTGATCGCAAACGCGCCGAATCCGGCGGGTCAGGCGATCCTGCAGAAGTTTTTCCCCAATGGGGTTTCACCGGTGGGGCTGTTCCTCGGAGCGCTGACGCCGACGGTGCTGCTGGCGCTGGCGTTTATGATGTTGTGAGGCGCTCGGCTATAGCGGCGGGGTCGGGAGACCCCGCCCTACAAGGGGAGGGAGGTTAGCGGCGGTCCTTGAGGAGGTCGCGGATCTCCTCGAGGAGCACTTCGGAGCGAGGCGGCGGCGCGGGTTTGGCGGCTTCCTTGCGGTAGACCTTCTGCACTGCGGAAACCAGGAGGAAGACGGCGGCGGCGATGATGGTGAAGTTGATGACGGTGTTGATGAACGTGCCGTAGTTCAACGTGACAGCGCCCGCTGCTTTGGCCGCCGCGACGGTGGCGTAGGGCGGCGGCGGAGTGCCGTCCTTCAGCACCAAATGCAGAGACGAGAAGTCAACATTCCCAACTGCCAGGCCGATTGGCGGCATGACGACATCGTTGACGAGAGAAGTGACGATCGCGCCGAAGGCGGCGCCGATGATGACACCAACGGCGAGGTCGATGACGTTACCGCGGAGGGCGAATTCTCGGAATTTCTTTAGCATGACGGGGTGGGGACACTGCGACCGCTAGCGATTCCGCGTAACCACAACAAGCATCGGGATTGCGGATCAGGGTCAGGCCGACGCTTGCCCTGGGACAGTTGCCGATAGGCGGAGCTCGAGACGTTGGGCTTGGCGGAGGGCTTCCCAAACGGGTGCGCAGATTTTTCGAAGACGGGCTGGGTGGTCGTGCGCAATGTCCCAGAGGCCCATGGCGACCCACTCTTCGCGGCAGTGCCATTCGGGCATGCCCAAAATCGGATAGAGGCACACGCCGCGCAACGGGACGCCTTCGGTGAGCAGCGTTTCGCATTCGTCTGCCACGTAGTTGATCCAAGCCGCGCGACGTTCGTGGACATGCGCGGTTTCGGTGATGAGCATTTCGCCGCCGTAGCGTTTCCAGACCCGGCGAATCAAGCGAGAGAGAGGAATGCGGCGCGGGTCGTCGTCAGCCAGAGGTTTTCCCTCGCGTCCGATTTCCCACTGATTGGTCCAGTAGTAATTTATGCCAACGATATCGAGGTGCGCGCGTGAGCCGCCGAGTTCCGGGTGGAGGCGGCCGGCGAGCATGTCCCAACTTTCGAATACAGCGTGGTGGTTGAACGCGTGCGTATCGGTGAGAAGATCAACGCGACTGTGCGGGGGCACGACGTGGCAGATGGGGTCGACGTTGACGATGCGCGCGCTGGGAACGGCTGCGCGGATGGCGTTGATACCCGCGATGGCGGCGCGGGCGAGGACCAGCTTGAGCTCGGGGCCGCGGCCGTGTGCGTGCGGCGCGAAACGGGCCGCTTCGCCGGCGGCCCAGGCGAAATAGGACGGCTCGTTGATGGGAGTGAAGTAGCAGGTGCCGTCTTGATGGGCGCAAATGTAGCGTGCCGCGGCGTAGGAATAGTCGGCAAAGCGACGGACGAATTCGTCGGAGAAGATGTCGAGATCGCGCGGATAGCCGTAGTGGAAGAGATCCCAAATCACGTCGATGTGATGGCGGCGACTGGCCTCCACGAACGGACGCACCGAACTGAAGTCGTAGCGGCCATGCGAATCCACGAGCGGCCAGCGGATGGCTTCTCGCGCGGCTTGGATTCCGACTTGGGCGAGTTGAGCGTAGTCGGCATCGGCGTGCCGGTCGTGATGAGTCGCCGCGATCTGATCGAACCATTCGCCGCGTGCGTTGTAGCCGGTGGCGCCTTCGAAACCTGCGAAGAAAAAGCTGCGAAACATGGAAGAACTTGGGACGACGGACGACGGGACAACGAGACTACGACAAGGATACCACGGACGACGACGCGATGGGATCAGAGGCGATCGGTGGAAGAGGCGTCGTGGCGTGGGTGCGGAAGGCGTCGACGAGCGGGGTGCGGATCCGACGATAGCCGGCGTCGAGATCCCAAAGGCCCATCTGTTTGAAGTAGTATTCGGGCGGATGGTGCCCCTGGCGATAGGCCCAGGTCACGAGGGCAAACAGGGGCCACCACGTGTAGCCGACGACAGGTGTGCCGCGTTCGCGCAGACGATGGACACCCGCAATGGATGTATCCATCCACTGGCGACGCTTCCGCACCGACCCGGTCGCAGCGGTTTCGGAGATGAATATGGGAGTGCGGTATCGCTTCCAGTAGAGGTCTCCCAGCGCTTCGACGAGATCGCCGGTGGCGTATTCCATTTTTATTCGAGCCTGGCCCGCGATCGTTCGGGTGAAGACCTTGTTGGTGAACATCGGGTAGAGGTTGAGCCCGAGGAGTGGAAGCGGCAGGGCGTTGGCGCGGAACCATTCGAGTTCGTCCTCGTGCGCACCGTGGTGAATGAGCCATGAGTAGAGCGCGTGGGCGGGGTCGACGCGGCCGGAAATGAGATCGAGCGCCAGAAAGACGATTTCCTGGCGATGGCGGGCTTCGGCTGCGAGCGAAGGG
>JAEWBF010000003.1 GCA_023391285.1 Verrucomicrobiota bacterium | reverse complement strand
TCGTCTTCTCGTTCTATTCACCGTCCATGGACGGAGCGGTGGTGGAAATCCACGGCGCGGAAATCGTCCGAATCAAGCGGTGAGCTGATCCTTGTGGAGCGCTCGTGGTGGTCGGATTTGTGGCAACGACGGGGCGGCCAGTGCGGGCAGCGCCGTCCGGCTAGATGTCGTCCACCCCGCTTTGTGGCGTTCGATGGCCGGCATGGCCTTCGGATTACTTGCGATCTCGGCGGTCTCACCGCGGGTTTGAGTCCCGTCCCTACGGGCGCTGCCGCGCCACTGGAGTTGTTTCAGGTTTTTCCAGACGTGCGGCGGCGTGGCGATCACCGGTTCTTTTGGCGCGACGGCGCGTCGGGCTTGGCTTCCGGTGTGGGCGGAAGACCGCCGCCTTCGCCTTCCCACCGTTGCAGTGCGCGCTGTTTCATTTTCCGATCCAGCGGCGTGATCGTGGTTTGGCGCGGCTCGTCGGATTTGGGCGGCACGGATTTTTCGACCTTCGGTTTCATGCCAAAGCAAACCGGCATTTCGCAGCCAGGCAACTGGCAGCCATGCGGCCGCGACGAACGTCTCAACGGGTGCTGACCGCGGCCAGGATCACGAAGATGCCTGCGAACAGGACGGTGAACCCCACGGAATCGTAGCGGGGTTTATCCAGCATCAAGGCGCTGCGGCGCGGATCGTGCGGATCATAATAGACGCCGACCTGTTGGCCGGGCGGGAAGTCGAATTTTTTTCCAACATCGCCGCGGCTCCAGTTTCCCTGGAATAAACGCAGCGTCCGGCACGTGTAGATTTTTCCGCCGACGGGGAACTCAA
This sequence comes from Verrucomicrobiota bacterium, assembly GCA_023391285.1. Taxonomy (GTDB): domain Bacteria; phylum Verrucomicrobiota; class Verrucomicrobiia; order Opitutales; family Opitutaceae; genus Opitutus. Next base: position 42,810 of record JAEWBF010000003.1, on the reverse strand, counting down.
CGTTCACGAGCGTGGTCGATTTCACGCTGCCGGCCTCGCGATTGCTCAGAAGGCTTTCCAATTCGCGCACGACACCGGTCGTCACCGTCATCCGTGGGAGCGCACGTGCGGTGCGTCGGATTTCGAGCCAGTGCAGGAATGCGAAGACCAACGCGGCCGCCGCAACGAGGCTGAAGATCAACGCGGGCGTCATGGACCCAGTCGCGTGCGCCGCGAGTTCACACCCGCAGCACGCCACGAAAGCCGCGGCCGCTGTAGTAGGACTCGGCGCCGTTATGATAGGTGAAGACGCGACCGAAGCGGCGGTCCCCGAAGATCGCGCCGCCCAGCTTTCTGATTTCGGGCGGAGTTTTCAGCCAGCTCGACGACTTCGTGTCGAACTCCCCGAGCTTCTGCAGCTCGGCGTATTCCTCCTCGGTAAGCAGCTCGATGCCTATTTCCTCTGCGACGTCCATCGCACTGTTCTTGGGTTTGAATTTCTTTCGCGACTCGAGCGCGGCGCGGTCGTAGCAGAGACTCTGACGACCAGCGGGACTTTGCGGAGAGCAATCGACGAAGAGATAGGCGCCGGTTTTCGGATCTTTACCCACGACGTCGGGCTCGCCGCCGGTTCGTTCCATCTCGGCGAGCGACGCCAGTTTTTCGGGATGAGCGTCGAGCCGTTTCGCGACGGCGGTCCAGGTGACTCCTTTGTGGCGGGCAGGATTCTCTGCGAAGCGTTTCTCTAGCGTTTCGAGCAAAGTCTGACGTGTTTCGGGGGACAACGTTCGCTTCGGGGTGGGGGCATTTTTCATGGGGCAACGGGCATGAGAATGCGAAAGGGCCGGAGAAACTTGAACGACTCGCCGCAGCGGCGGCAATCGCCAATCCCGAGTCCGGCCCTTGCGCATTCCGTCGATCAAAAAGCGCGGTGGGGGCACCGCGCCTCCATTGGATCGAGTTCAGAATGCCACTGTCGCGGTGGGCGCGTGCTCGCGGATATCGTCGGTAGAACGTCGACGCAGGGTGTTCGTCACGCGTTTGCGCAGGAGCCGGTCGAGTTTGTCGATGAGGAGGTTGATCGACATGTAAGCGTCTTCGGTTGTCACCGCGGCGGTGAGATCGGGTCCGGCGATCTCGATGCGGCCCTTGGCAGTGAAGACTCGCGTGCGGCCGCGGAGGTCGCGTTCGACATCGATGCGCAGACGGACGATGCGAGGTTCGTGACGGAAGAGGCGTTCGGCCTTGGTCTCGACCGCGAGTTTCATCGCGTCGGTGAGCCAGAGGTGAATGCCGCGAAGGAGGAGCTTGGAACGGAGGTCGCTATTCATGCCTGTTTTCATGGAGTCGTCTGCTGCTTGAATTTTTTGGGATGGGCGCGCTTCGTCAGAGGAAGCGCGGACAACGGAGCATGGAGCAGGATGCGGGAAGCGCATCCGAGGTTGGCCAGGGGAGCGACGCCGCTGGCCGCCGATTCGCCGGCGCATGTGCACGGGCGGGCCGTCTTGAGCGATCAAGCAGGCTCGTCAGTTCACACCGCCGGCGACGTGGGACAGATGACAATCGCGCGAGTCGATCGCGTGTAATCTGTGAAAGCGTTCGCCATGGGTGGGGGTTGAACGCCCGGACCAGATTTAGGAACGCGGGCGTGTCAAGCGGGACGAGCCGCGATTCGCTCAGGGGTTTTCCCGGGGTAATGCCGGGGCCGAGAGCACCGCCTGCATCACCCGCGCGGTCATCGGATCGCAAAAGGAAGCGGGATAGTCGAATAGCTCGACGCCGGCGGCGCTGCGCATCAACTCGGCCTTGAGGCCTTCCCGCGCGCGATGCAGCGAAACTTTCACGTTGGCCGTGGAGAGCCCGAGGCAGCGCGCAGTTTCTTCGGTCGAAAGCCGTTGCACCGCGCGCAGGAGATAAACGGCGCGATGCGTGCGGGGCAGCGCCTGAATCGCTTTTTCGAATACGGCTTTGATCTCCTGCTCATGGAGCGGGTTGGCGGGGGCGACGAAGAGTGACGACTGTTCCAACTCTGCTTGGCCTTCCTCGAAGCGTTCCATGGTGAAACGTTTTTTCGTCCGCAGGATCATCAGGCACTCGTTGATCATGATGCGCGTCAGCCAAGTGGCGAAGGCGGAGCTGCCGTGGAAACGGTCGAGGTGCAGGAACGCTTTCAGGTAGGTGTTTTGCATCGCGTCTTCCGTTTGCGTTCGATTGCGCAGGTAGGCCATGCCGACGCGAAAGAGCTGCGTGTTGTAGCGTCGCACAATGATCTCGAACATCGCGCGGTTTCCACCCACCACGGCGGCGATCGCCTCAAGGTCGGTGACCTCGACGCGGGGTCGCTCGGAATAAGACGGAAGCGCGGCGGCGAGTAGGTGCATGTCGGTGATTCGATGCAGGAGCGTGGCGGAAGGTTACAACGATGGCGCCGGAGACTGCGCGGGCAAATCTGCGCGAGGTGAGAACGGGTGTAACCGCCGCCACGGCGGGGCATCAAACCGGATAAGCGACCTCTGGTGCGGTCGTGAAACCCATTCAGATCATGGCTATCACTCATCCGATCCCTTCCGCGGCGGTGCTCGCACCGCAGACCGAAACGCGCGTGTTGCAGACCACGCACACGACGCTGCGCATCTTGTTCGGCGTCGTCCCGATTGTTGCCGGGGCCGACAAATTCACCCACTTCCTCGCGCAGTGGGAGACTTACTTGAATCCGCTGGTGTTGCGCGTGGTGCCGGTGTCCGCGTCGACCTTCATGCAGATCGTGGGTGTGATCGAGATCGTCGCGGGCGTTCTCGTGCTGGTGAAGCCGCGCCTCGGCGGATTCGTGGTGATGGCGTGGCTGCTCGCGATCGCGGCCCAGCTGTTGGTTTGGGGGCGGTTTTTGGATATTGCGGTGCGGGACATCGTGATCGCGTTGAGCGGTGCGCTGGTGCTCGCGCGGTTGACGCCGTTGGTGACGGCGGCGAGCCGGAAATGAGGGTTCATGCGCGGTGAGGGCACCGCGCCTCCATTCCGCGGGGATTGCGAGCTGAGGCGATGGCGGGCGTCAGCCGCGGCGATCGCTGTGCTTGATGACGCTGATGCTTCCGTCGCCTTCGATGCGGGCGATCTTCACGTCAGCGAGGTCTTCGACGCCGTGCTCGCGCAGGCAGGTGTGAAGTTCCTCGCGGGTGAGAAATTCCCGGCGCATGTTGCGCAGGAGAAGCTTTCCATCTTTGACGACCGGCAACGCGGAGGGAGATAGCAGCTTCTCGATCAGAGGAATTCTGAAGCTCAGGGCGTTGAGCACGTAGTTCCATGTCATGGTGACCGCGACCAGGAACAAGCCGTCGGTGATGGAAGTGTAGTCGCCGAGCGAATGCGAGACGGCGGACACGATCAGCAGCGCGAAGATCAAATCCATCAGCGCCATCTCGCCGCCGCTGCGGCGCGGCATGAAGCGGAAGAGCACGAGGATGCCGGTGTAGAGCAAGGTGCCGCGCGCGACGAGTTCCAGCAGCGGCGTTTCGAGCACGAACAGGTGCGACCAGGTGTCGGGCAGGAGTTTCATCCGCGTTGAGACCGCGGAAATAGGTTGCGGGTGCGCGCGACGCGCGGCGGATCACCGGTGCTCTTCGTAAGTGACGTCGATCTTGGCGGTGAAGGCTTTCTTCTTCGCGTCGCCTTGGAAACGGATGCTGTGGGAGCGTTCATCGTAGATCCAACCGTTGTCCGGGTCGGATGGAACCTCCTCGCCGTCGACGAGCACGTGCAGGCTCTTTTTGTAGAGGGTCGCGCCGGCCGAGACGGGGTCGAGCGCGACTGCGACGGTTTCCGCGATGCGATCCCCGAGGGCGGCGAGCGGGCCGGAGAAATCGCTTTCGATATTTAGCACGGTTCCGCCGGTGAGTTCCGCGGCGCGGCGATGCGAGATGTTGTCGGGCGAGACCACGGCGTGCATCTCGAGTTTTCCGCGCTTGTTGCCTTTCGCGATGATGAAGGGCCGCAGCACCCAATAGTTGATGTAGCCGTCGAGCGTCTGGCGCTGCTGCGGGTTGCGCGCGTTGAACTGCTTGAGCAACTCGGGCAGCGTGCCGTTCTCGATCCAGCGGGCTTCGCGCGTGCCGTCTCTTTTTTCCTCCCACATGGCCATGCGGGTTTCTTCCTCGTCCATGAAGAAGACGACGATGGTGGTGGCCTCGGGGCGGAGGAAGGTGTGTTGCTTGTTGTAGTAGCCGGCGACGAAGTTGTAGACCGCGGTGAACGCGGTGCGGTTGCTATCGCCGTTGGTGCCGACCTTCACGAGCTCGGCGAAGATGCTGTCGGGAGTTTTCGGCGTGACCCAAGGTTGCGACATCACGGGCAACGTCACGAGCGCGCCATTGCTCGCGACGCGCTTCTCGATCTGCTTCGGGCGACCGCGGCGGTCGAGAACGACGTTGCCGGCTTTATCGAGCTCAACCGAACGGACTTCCTTGAAGTATTGGCTGTCGCCGCGGCGACGCGGGTCGGCATTCACGAAATCGGTCGTCAGCACACCGATGCGATAATCGAGATCGCGGGAGTGAAACAGTTCGCGAAACCGGCTCAGGTTCGACGCGATGCGACTTTGGTGCGCGGCCATCGAAGGCGAGTTGTTGATGACGAATACGAGGTCGACCTCGCGGCTGCGCGAGCGGTCGGCGGTGATGTGCTTGAGTTGACGGATCGGCTCGACCCGGACGATGACGGTGTTTTCCACGCCGAGGTGCGGGTTGTTTTCGTCGACCGTGTAATAGGAGAAGCGATCTTCGCCGATGAAACCGGGATTCGGGGCATAGGTGAGCTGGCCGGTGGTGCGATCCAGGCGCGCGTTGCCGTTTTGCGGCTTCGCTTGATCGTCGAGCAGGAAGGCGACCTTCGGATCGGAAATCAGGAGGCGGTCCGATTGTGCCATGAAGTCTTCGTGACTCGGGAGTTTTTGCGAAACGGGAATGTTGGGACGCGTCGTGAGCGACACGTCGCGGACGTCCATTGTGCGCACGCGCGTGGCATCGACCTCGAGCTTGTCGAGCATGAGGGGCGGAGGGGGTTTGACGGAGATCACGACCGTGTTCTGGAAAACCAGACCGGAGGTTTCGTTGCGCACCGTGTAGCTGAAGGAATCTTCGCCGCTGTAGTCGTCGTTCGGCCGATACGCGAAATAACCTAGCCGTGATGTCTTGTTGCGAAAGAAATCGGCGTCGTCGCCCCCGGCCAAACCGACGCGGCCAAACATGGGTTCGCCCGTGATCGTGTAGACGAGTTCGTTGCGCGCGTCGGGCGTGAGAATCTCCGATGCGACGACGAGTTCGCCGTGCACGCCGCCGTCTTCGGCTTCGAAGACCATGGGCGTGGTGGACACGATCGGCTCGACGTCGTCGGCGGCGAACGCCGGCGCGGACGCGAGGAGGGGAAGGACGAAGATGACGCGCAGCCAAGCGCGAGCAGCAATATCGAGGTTCATCGGGAGGAGGGCCATACAACGCACAATGTCTGATGCGTCACGCCTGCCCAGGGCCAGGTTCCGTCGGGCTGGTGCGCACGCCGAAGCGTTTACGAATCTTTTTAGCTGACAAGTGGTAAGCACCAGAGTTGCGGCGGCGATGGGACGCGCGCGAGGGACCGGCAAAGCCGGCCACGGGCCGAGCCTGCGAGCCGCAGTCTGCGGCGAAGGAAAGTGAGCTGCGGTAGAAACTTTGGTGAACGACTCAGCAGGCGGTCCAAATCGTCGAGCAGACCGATATTCGTAATCATCGAATCAAAATCCGTGCGCGGCAGCACGGTCGGGGTCTCCGTGGCGCTGGCCGCTTCTGTCGCGAGGGGATGTCGATGAATCGGGCGCGACCAGCGGCAGCTCGACGGAGAACGTGCTGCCATGGCCGGGGCCGGCACTGTGTGCGCGGATGGTTCCTGAATGCATTTCCACCAGCGAACGGGAAATCGCCAGACCGAGACCGAGGCCCCCGAATCGGTGCGCTGCGTGGGTGGCGTGATCGCCCTGCGAAAACGCTTCGAAGATCCGCTGCAGCTCCGCGGGCGTCATGCCGATTCCGGTGTCCTCGATCTCCACGATGACGCGCTCGCGCTCGTCCGAAAAGCGTGTCCGCACCGTCACGGATCCACCGGGCGGAGTGAACTTCGCGGCGTTCTTCAGCACGTTCCAGAAGACTTGCTGCACCCGGGTCGGATCGCAGTCGACGAGGGCGGTTTCCGCCTGGAGGCTGGTTTCGAGTGTCAGATGTTTGGCGGCGAATTCATGACGGACGGTGGCGATCGTATCGCGCAACACGGTGACAACATCCTGCCGTTCGCGAGTGAGGCTGAGTTTACCGCGAGAGATCCGGGTCAGGTCCAACAGGTCATCGATCAGGCGCGCCTCGAGCGCGATGTTCTTCGCGATCACCTGAAAATCCGCGCGTGTGTCCTCCGATAAACTTTCGTCGGCGGACGCTTCGGTCGCCAGTAACAAGACGGGTGTCAGCGGCGTGCGCAGCTCGTGTGAGAGCAGAGCGAGAAATTCGTCTTTCGCGCGATCCGCGTGGCGAGCCCGCGCTTCCGCCTCCCGCGCTTTCGCTTCGGCGGCGCGAATGGCCTGGATGTGAGCGCGCGTCTCGTATTGGCGAAGCCGGCCGCGAACGGCCGCTTGCACCGCGCTGAGAACGGAAAGCATTCCGGCCGGCCGATCCAGGAGAGTGACGTTGGTCAGCTTTTGAAGCACCCCGGAGGCGTGCCTCGACTGTTCGCCGCCGCGCATGAGGAGCACCAACGGCAGATCGGACCATTCTTCCTGCTCGTCCAGCACGGGGACCAGTTGCTCCGCGCGGCCGCTTTCGAGGATTCGATCGGTGGCCAAGACCGCTGCCGCTCCCCGTCGAATTTCCGCAATCAGGCACTCGATCGATTCACAAGTCATGCAGCCCAGTCCTGCGCGCGAGAGCAGCCGCGTGCTCACCTCGGCGTCGCGGCGGGTCGCGACGAACAGCAGCACCCTGCGCTCGGGTTCGTCCGCGTTTTCTCCTGCCGCGCGGGAGTTCATGCCGGCATCGATCCCGAGACTGGCACCGGCGTGCCCGTCAACACACCTTGGAATCCGCGCAGCGGTTCGCTGAGCGCGATCCCGTCGGGACGCATCCGCAACTCGCGAATCGTATCCTCGTGCGGGCCGCTCCGTTTTTTGACGACGGACAGGGCTTTTCTGACGGTGCCAGCGGTTTCAAAGAAACGAAACAACACCACCGAGTCGGCCAGATAGCTGGTGTCCACCGGCGCTTCGACGTCCAGGCCGAGCACGCCGTGTTGGGCGACGACCATGATCGTGCAGACGCCTTGATGCCCGAGGTAGGCGAGCAGCTCGTGGAGATGAGCGGTGAGAAAACGTTCCTGCGCGATGGCGTTCAGGTAGCCGTTGAGGCTGTCGATCACGATCACGCTCGCGTTATCCTGCTCCACGGCTCCGCGCACACGGTCGGCAAACTCGCCGGGAGACAGCTCAGATGGATCCACTTGATGGATACAGATCTTTCCGGGACCGCGTCCCTCCTCGATTTGAATGCCCAGGTTCTTGCACCGGTTGACCAAAGTTCGTCCGCTCTCGTCGAACGCGAAGACGACGGCATGTTCGCCGCGTTTCGCCGCGGCGGCGGCATACATGAATGCGATCGTCGACTTGCCGGAGCCGGCTGGGCCCATGAACAACGTGCTGGTTCCGCGATCGGGTCCGCCGCCGAGGAGAGCGTCCAGCCGTTCGACGCCGCTTGCGAGCTGGCCGGACGGAGCCGGTCGGGGGTGCGCGCCCGCGATCAGGCGCGGAAAAGCGGTCAGGCCGCCGCGGGCGAGCACGAAATCGTGATAGCCGCCGCGAAACGCACTGCCGCGGAACTTCACGACTCGCAGGCGACGGCGCTCGGGCCCGAAGTCGGGGGCGAGTTGCACGAGTTCGACGACACCGTGCGCGAGACTTTGAAGTTGGAGGTCCGGCCCTTCGCTCGTGCCGTCGTCGAGAAGCAGGACCGTGCAATTGCGGCCGATGAAAAACTGTTTGAGCGCGAGAATTTGCCGGCGATACCGCAACGAACTCTGGGCGAGCAGACGCATCTCGGAGAGCGAGTCGAAGACCACGCGAGTGGGATTCGTCCGCTGGACGGCTTCGAGCACCGCCCGGGTGGTCGCGCCAAGGTCGACTTCGGACGGGTTATACATCGTCAAGTCGTTGTCGGTGATCAGATCCAAGTCGGTTGCGAGGAGTTCGACGATTTCGATGCCGTCCAACGACCAGCCGTGGGACTCGGCTCCCGCGATCAACTCTTCCCGGGTTTCCGACAACGTGAGGTAAAGCCCCCGCTCGCCGTTTTTGCGCCCTTCCAGCAGGAACTGAAGGGCGAGCGTCGTTTTTCCGGCTCCCGGTTCGCCTTCGATCAGGTAGAGGCGGTTGACGATGAGGCCGCCGCAGAGGATCTCGTCGAGTCCGGAGATTCCTGTGGCGGCGCGCGAAGCGGTGGGGTTCATTCACTTAACAAGGCTGAATTCGTGAATATGCCAAGTGCGTCGACGCGGGAATTTTTCTGGTAAAACCCTCTGCGCGGGTGCCACCCGACAGAAGCAGACGGCGCGCCGGGCACGGGCGCTGCGTCGCAGCGACGATCCTGCATTTGGCTGGTGGGACGTGAGCGTGCGTCGCTGCGGAGCGGTCGGCTCGTCGACTCGCGGCTCACCGGAATCCGACAGGTCGGGGCAGGCTGGTTCGCTCTACCCATGGTGGGCCATCTTCAAAATCGAGACGGCTATAGCATCTCTGAGACCGCTAGTCGGCGTCGTAGACTTCCACGAGGACGAGACCCGCGCTGTTGTTGGCGCCCTTGACGATGAAGCTGTAAACGCCCGGCTGCAGCGTCATCAGCAACACGGCGGACTTGGTGTCGTTCGCCCCGAGCGGCGTGGCACCGATGCGCGCGCCTTCGGTCACGATGGCGGCGGCGTTGTCGTTGTCGCCCCAGTTGTCGTTTGTCGCGAGAATCGTCGAACCCCGGTGGAGTTCGATGGTGGGGTCCAGCAGCAACTCCGATCGGGGCAGACCTTGCGTCGCGAGCGAAGAACCCACCGCCCGCATCAGCACTTGTTTGGGCGCGGTGCCGGCGACGACAAATCCGCCGATGGCAACGTTGTTGTTGGTCGTGCTGAGTGCGCGCGAAGCGATGCCAGCGAATGAAGAGCCGCCGATATCCGCATCGTAAACCTCGATCAGCACGATGCCTGAAGAGTTGTTTTTGCCTTTGGCGATGAAGGTGTAAACGCCGGGGTCGAGCGTCATGAGCATCGCGGCGGATTGGGTGTCGCTGGCATCCAGTGGGGTGGCGCCGATGCGCAGACCGGTTTCGGCGATGGCGGCGGCGTTGGTGTTGTCGCCCCAGTTGTCGTTGGTGGCGAGGATCGAGCCTTTGTGGTGTAGTTCGATCGTCGGATCGGCGAGCAACTCGGTGGAGGGAAGGCCTTGCGTGGAGAGGCTGGGACCGACCGCGCGCATCAACACCTGTTTAGGGCTGTTTCCGTCGATCACGAATCCGCCGATGGTCACGCCGTTGTCGGTGGTGGCGTAAGCGCGCGTGGCGATGCTCACCAACCGGGACGCGGGTGGGGCGTTTACGGAGAGCGTCGCGTTGTGCGAGGTTGCGATCCCGGCGTCGTTCCAGACGTTGACCATGTAGGTGCCGTTGTCGGCGGTGGTCGCAAACGGAATGGTGTAGGACGAATCCGTTGCGCCGGCGACGAGAGCGTTGTTGTGATACCACTGAAAGGTTAGAGGCGCGTCGCCTCCCGCGCCGACGCTGAACGTGACAGAATCGCCGGTGTTCACCGTTTTCGATTGGGGATGGGAGGTAATGTGAGGTGGCGCGATGGTCTGGCCGATTACCAGGGAAGCCGGGTTGGACGTGGTGGAACCGAGGCTGTTCGATACGACGACGCGGTAGTCGCCGGCGTCACCGGCTGAAGCCGACATGATGGCATAGCTCTTCTTCGTGGCTCCGCTGATGGGGGATCCGTTTTTCTGCCATTGGTAGCTGAGCGGCTCTTTGCCGGTTGCGGCCACACTGAGTGTGACAGGACTGCCGACGGCGACGGTGCGACTTTCGGGTTGTTGGGTGAATCGCGCCGCTCCGACTTCCCAGATCACGCCGCCGTTGCCGACTGCGAGCACCTGACCGTTCCCTGCGGCCAACCCCCACATCATGCCCGAAGACGCGAACTCGTCCTTCGCCCAGTTCACTCCGTCCGGCGACATCACGATCTGACCATGGTAGGTTGCGCCCACGAACGAGTCGCCCACCCATTGCGACGACGAGATGGGGCCGAAGGAGAGCAGTGGGCGGCCGTTCGCCTTCGTCCACGTGAAACCATCGGTGCTGGTCCAGACTTCGCCCAAATCGCCGGACGCAATGATGAGATCTTCTTTGCCGCCGACGGAGAGCACCCTCTCGGGCATGGTCGCGACGGTGGTCCACGAAAGTCCGTCAGTCGATCGGGCGATCACGTAGTCCTTCGTCTGATCGGGGTCGGTGGTTCCTACCGCGTAGAAAACGTCGCCGACGGTGAACACTCCCAGCCACCGTCCTGTTCCGCCCGGCGCGGGGATTTCCGCGGTCCAGGTGAGTCCATCGGTCGAACTGATCAAACCGGTCGAACCGACGAAGCGGCCGTTCGCGAAAGCGAAATGCATGACGATGGAGCGCGTGGCGGAATCCGACCATGTTGCGCCCTTGTCCGTGGACACGGCGATGCGTCCGGTCATGTCGCTCGCGACAAACCGGCCATTGCCGTAAGCGAGCGAACCGGTGTCGAACGTCGCGCCCGAAGGGAGCATGCTCCACGAGATTCCATCGGAAGACGCCGCGAGTCCGCTTTGGCCGGCGACCATCCACTGGCCGTCACCGAAGGCGGCGGCGCGCAGGTTGCCGCTGACGGTGCTTCCAGTATGCGACGTCCAGTTCGTGCCGTCGCCGGAAGAGAGAATTTGTCCATATCGTCCAACGGCAACAACGCGGTCGGCAGATGCGGCCATGGCGTTGAGTTGGAGCATCTGCGGCGGCAGATCCGAGCGCGCCGTAACGAAGTCGGCGGTGGAGATCAGTGGATCGTTTGGATCCCCCAAGAGATAGACTCTGCCTTTATAGGCTCCGACATGTTCGAGCGTTGTGAACCGTGAGTCGCTCCATTCCACGGTCCAAGTCAGACCGCCATCGGTCGACGTGCTGACGGCTTTTTGGAATTGTTGTTTCCCGTTACTGCCTTGGGTCGCAAGTATTCCGCCGACGACCCAACGTCCGTTTGCGTAGATTGGACGTCCTGAGACCCGGGCGAGACCCGTGCCACCGCCCGGGGTCCACGTAACGCCGTCGGTCGATCGCACCATCTTGGCCTCGTAGATCGGCCAGGTGATTCCGTCTGAGCTGCTGAGCTCGCCGCTGGTCATGTCTTGGGCGAGGTAGGTTCCGCCGCCGTAGGCGATGCGCCCTACGTTGGCTGCGGAAGCGGTGTCGCTCTTCGTCCAGTTGATCCCGTCCGTGGACGTCACGACATAATTCATCTGAGGAGGCCGCAGAGTGTAGTTAACGTTGCTCATCCCGAAGAATCGATCTCCGGCGAAGGTCACGCCGCTCACGCCGACGTTTCCTTCTCGAGGCAACGAGGTGCGGTTCCACGAAACGCCGTCTTCCGAAATCAACGCGTTGCCGAAACCAACAATGATGTAGCGACCGTTGCCATACGCGACGGAAGAGAGGTATCCGTTCACCCCCGAGTTCGCCTGCGACCACGTGATTCCGTCGGTCGAGGTAGTGATCGTTCCCGCTGGTCCGACCGCAACGAATCGGCCGCCTCCATACGTTACATCATAGTAGTCGTTGCCCTGAGGCGTGGGATTGCGCCATTGCCAGTAGGGCGCCGACGCCCCGAAAGCGGGGGCTCCGCAGAACAGGCTGAAGAATCCGGAGAAGGTGAGAAGCAGGACGGATAATCTCATGAGGGAAGCTGAAGGAGGTGCCGATTACGGCGGCTGCGCAGTTGAAGACAACTAACAACAAGGACGGCGCGGCGGTTTTCTGTCGGTGTTGAAAACGGCACGTGCGCTTCTCATCCGGCGAAGCGGCGAAGCTCCCAAGCGCGGTCTCGGAAAGAGCCTGACGGCGCCGAGTGCGATCGAAGCGTATGTTGATCTCGCCCCCGCTCGACGCCCGCGCGGCGGAATCGAAAAGGAGAACCATGACGGTCGAGTTTCGTATCAATGGTGTTGCGCGCAGCGTGGAGGTGGAGCCCGACATGCCGATGCTTTGGGTCATTCGGGATCTGCTCGGGCTGACCGGCACGAAGTTTGGCTGCGGGCAGGCGCTCTGTGGCGCTTGCACAATTCATCTGAACGGGAACGCGATTCGATCGTGCGTGTTTCCCGCGTCAGCTGCCGCCGGGCAGTCGATCACGACGATCGAGGGGCTCGCGACCGATGCGTCGCATCCGCTTCAGAAAACGTGGATCGAACTCGGCGTTCCGCAGTGCGGTTACTGCCAGCCCGGACAGATCATGCAAGCGGCCGCGTTGCTGAGTGCGAATGAGCAACCCAGCGAAGAGCAGATCGACGAGACGATGGCGGGGAACCTTTGCCGGTGCGGCACCTACTTGCGGATTCGTGACGCGATCAAGCGAGTCGCCGCCAGCGACGCGAACGGCGGAGGTGCGCGATGACACCGGATTTCGCGCTCAGCCGGCGGCAATTCGTGCAAGGTCTCGGGTTGTCCGCGAGCGGGCTGTGGTTTGGGCTCTATCGATTGGCGGGGCAACCTGCGACGTCGGAACCGACCGGCGAAACGGGACCGAAACCGCAGACGAGCTCGCCGGTCGAGGAGAGCAAATCCAGCGGGCTTAATCCGAATGTCTTTGTCCACATCGCTCCCGACGGACTCACCACGATCGTATGTCATCGTTCGGAGATGGGGCAGGGGATCCGCAGCTCGCTGCCTGTGCTGCTCGCCGACGAGCTTGGAGCCGACATGGCGCGAGTGCGCATTGTCCAGGCGGACGGCGACAAAGCTTACGGCGACCAGAATACGGATGGGTCGAACAGCATTCGCGGCATCTACGAGGACATGCGCCGCGCAGCGGCGACCGCTCGCATGATGCTGCTGCAAGCCGCGGCAGCGCGCATGGGCGTGGAAGTTTCGTCGCTCGTCGCCGAGAGCCACGAAGTCATTCATCGCGGGTCGGGTCAGAAAATCTCCTTCGGCGAATTGGCGATCGAAGCAGGCAAACTGGCGATCCCGCAGCCCGGCACGGTGAAGCTGCGGCCGGAGTCTGAATTGCGGCGGATCGGACAACCGTTGCCGCTCATCGATGGTCAGGCTTACGTTTCCGGAACGGCGCAGTTCGGCGCGGATATTCGGCTCCCGAATATGTTGATCGCCGCGATCGCGCGTCCGCCAGTGCTCGGCGCCACGATTCAATCATTCAACGAAGCCGCCGCCCGCGCGGTGCCCGGAGTGAAGCACGTCGTGCGCATGCCGGATCCGAAGGCACCGTATGTGTTTCAGCCGTGGGGCGGCGTGGCGGTTGTGGCCGAAAACACCTGGGCGGCGTTCAAAGGCCGGGACGCGTTGGCGGCGACGTGGAGCGACAGCCCGCACGCGCGTTTCGAATCGTCGAGTTATCGCGAGGCGCTGCTGCAATCGGTGCGCGAGCCAGGTGCGGTGATGCGCAATGTCGGCGACGTGGAGACGGCGCTGCGTTCAGCGGCGAAAATCGTCGAAGCGGACTACTTCGTGCCGCACTTGCCGCATCTTGCGATGGAGCCACCGGTGGCCGTCGCGCGTTATGATCGGGAAAACGGTGGCACGTGCGAGGTGTGGGCCCCGAGTCAGAATCCTCAGGCGGCGCGGACGGAAGTTGCGCGTGTCCTCGGAATTCCGGAGGAGCGCGTAACGCTGCACGTGACGCTGCTCGGCGGCGGGTTTGGTCGGAAGTCCAAAGCAGACTTCGTTTCGGAAGCGGCGTTTCTGGCGCGCGAGATCGGAGCGCCGGTGCGCGTGCAGTGGACGCGCGCGGACGATCTGCACAACGACTACTACAATGCCGCGAACGCCCAGCACATGACTGCGGGGCTCGACGCGAGCGGGCGTTTGATCGCCTGGCGGCAGCGCACGGCGTTTCCGCCGATCGGGTCCACGTTTAACGCGTCGTTGAAACGCGCCGGGCTTGGCGATCTGCAGCAAGGCGTGCTCGACGTGGCACTCGACGTCCCGAATGTCCGCGCGGAGGCGTGCGAAGCCGAACCGCACGTGCGGGTGGGTTGGCTGCGCTCGGTTTACAACATCTTCCACGGGTTTGCGGTGAATTGCTTCATCGACGAAATCGCGCATGCGAAAGGACAGGATCCGCGCGATGCGATGCTCGAGATCTACGGGCCGCCGCGGATCCTGTCGCTGGACGACCTCGGGATCAAATCGCTGGAGAACTACGGTCGGCCGCTCGAGCAGCATCCCGTCGATGCGGGACGCTTGCGCGGAGTGATCGAACGCGTCACCGAACTCGCCGGGTGGAGCGATCGCGGCCGCGATCGTAAACGCGGCTTCGGCCTGGCGGCGCATCGGAGTTTCAGCTCCTACACCGCGGTGGTGGCCGCGGTGAGCGGCTCGAGCCCGGCAGACGCTCGCGTCGAGGAGGTGTGGATCGCGATCGACGCGGGTTTGTTGATCAACCCGGACCGCGTGCGCGCGCAGATGGAAGGCTCCGTGTTGAACGGTCTGAATCACATTCTCTACGGTGGCGTCACGCATCGGAGCGGGGCGGTGCAGGAAAATAATTTCAATGGCATGCCGATCCTGCGCATTGGTGCGGCGCCGCGCAAAATTCACGTGGAGCTCATGCGCACTCGTCACCCGCCCGGCGGTGTCGGTGAACCGGGCGTGCCGCCCGTGGCCCCGGCGGTGGCCAACGCGATTTTCGCGCTCACGGGTAAGCGGGTTCGCGAATTCGGCATCCAGCGCGCCTCGGCCGGCGGGTAGGGGAATCGAGGATACGGCGGCTTTCGCCCGAAACTTAGCGGATCGCGCGAGGAATCGGGACTAGGCTCGAAGCGGAAACCAGCACTGCCCATTCAGCAGGGCGCCCAAGGCGCGCGGCAGTTCTTCCACGCAGGAATATTTGTCGACCAGGCCCACGGCGCCGGCGGCTTGGACTTCCTCGGTCAAGGTGGCGCGCGACTCCGCTGAAAGAATCAACACGCGCGCATCGGGGTTGGCTTCTTTGAGCCGTCGCGTGGCTTCGATCCCGTCGAGGTGGGGCATGTCGACGTCCATGATCACGATGTCCGGGGAATGCGCGGCGGTGAGATCGATGGCCACCTGACCGTTGGGAGCTTCCGCCACGACTTCGAAGAGTTCGGTGCCGAGTAGCAAACGCACTCCTGTTCGGATCACCTCGTGATCGTCAGCAATAAGAACCTTCGTCGATCCCATCGCCCAAAATAGCCCGAACGAAGCGGTGTGCCATCGGGCAAAAATCCGGGGCGCAGTCCCGGGCGAACGAGCGAGGAAGGGCGGTGGACTCCGCGGGAGAATTGCCGGGGCAGGCCCTTTTACAGTTTTGTAGCTGCCTCTGCGAAGTTCTCCCGCGTTACGACGCCGGGCTTGCGTGCGGCAGAAGCAAGAGCATCACCGCGAGGTAGTGGCAGGTGCTTCCACCGAGGACGAATGTGTGCCAGACGGCGTGGTGATACCGGAGTCGATGCCACCGGTAAAACACGACGCCGATGGTGTAGCACAATCCGCCGGCGAGCAGCAGCCACAAGCTGCCGTGCGGGACGCTCGCCAGCATCGGTTGCAGCGCGACGACGATGAGCCAGCGAGAAAAATGCAGGCGATCGTCGACGTGAGCCGGTAACGCTCGCCGAAGAAAAGTTGAAAGACGGCTCCTGCGCCCGACAGCCCCCACACCACGCCGAAGAGCGACCAGCCCCACGGGCCGCGCAAATGCGTCAGCAGAAACGGCGTATAGGTGCCGGCGATGAGGAGGAAAACCGCGGCATGATCGAAGCGGCGAAAAATCATTTTCGCGCGCCCGCGCCGTTGCGCGTGGTAGAGCGTCGAAGCGGTGTAAAGGAGCAGTAGGGTAAGTCCGAATACAGTGAAACTCACGACGTGCCAGGCGTTGCCACGCAGGCTCGAAATAACGATGAGCAGCGTGAGTCCCACGATGCTCGTCAGGAGCCCGACGCCGTGCGTGATCCAGTTGGCGATCTCCTCGCCCGGGGTGAAGGGACGGCGTTGCGCGGGTTCACTGCCGGCTGCAGTGAGGTTGTTTGCGGGCGTCGACGAAGCCGCTTCCTGCTTTCGGCGCCGCGCCACGGTCCGATCGGCGATGACGTCCAGTTTCCGAATCATCCAGCGCGGATGGGGTGGGCGAAATTTATCGGCGCTCCATTCTTCGCCGTCGGCGTAGATCGTTCGAGGGATGATGCAGGTGCGAAAAACCCAATCGGCGATGGGGAGTCCGAAGAAGCCCGAAATGGATTCGTTGCAATCGGTGACGGCGTGATGCCGGAGGTGGAAGGCATACACCGGCTGCCAGAAACGTCCCCATACCCGGTGCGTGATCAACGGCTCCCATTTTTCGAAGGGCCAGTGATTGATGGCGTGAAGCACCTCGTAAAGCGTCAGCGAAACGGCGAGCGCGGCGAAGCCGCCGAAGAACCAGGGAAACGAGGGAAACAGCCAGTGGAGCAATGCGAGCAGGGGCGTGAGCACGGCGGCGAAGACCGCGAGGGAATACCACGGGAAGAAAGAGGCCTCGCCCTGCTCGGGCTCCACGATCGGGGAATTTGTTTTCGATGAACAGAAACCCGCGGCCGTCGCGACCGGGCCGGCGGGCAATACGCGTAAGCGCGTGATGCAGCGTGTGCTGCTTGTAGAGCCGGCGCAGAAACGGAACCGCTGGCGTATGCAGCACGTAGCGATGGAAAAAGTATTCCATGAAGCAGTTCACCAAGCTGATCGCCGCGAAGGCGACGGCCGCCTTCCACAGCGGCGCGAGGAACTGAGCGTCCCATACATCGGGCGCGGTCCATTTCAGGATGGCCAGCAATCCGGCGAGCGTGACGAGCACAGTGGCGGCGAACAGCGGCAATGAGAACTCTTCGTGCCCGGCGTGGGAGGAATCAGAGGAGTGAGCCATCGGCAGCTTGCTGGTTAGCGGCGGAGTGGCGGGATAGCAATCGATCACCGAGATTAACGAAGCGATTCCAGGAAATCTTTTGCACCCGACGGATTCAGCGCTATGGGTGATGCCTTGACCGCAAATTCATCTACTAAACCCGGAGCTGCGAGCACGACCGCCAGTGTCGTTGAAGTTGAAGGCAAAATTGTCGCTGTGCTGCCGGGAACTATGTTCAGAGTGCAACTGGCCAATGGCCACGTGGTGCTCGGCCACATCTCCGGCAAATTACGCAAGCACTTCATCAAGATCGCCGCGGGCGATACGGTGAAGATGGAGATGAGCCCTTACGATTTGGAGAAGGCGCGCATCACTTACCGCGTGCGGGATCCGAATGCGGCCGGCCGTTTCACGGCTCGTCGCAGGTATTAGTCCCTAGGTCGGACGGAACAGCTCGGCTGGAAAGCCGCGGCGCAGCGTAACTGCGCCCGGCCGACGGAGTTGGCGTGCAAGTTGCGCCTGATCGGGCGCAACGGTGCGTTGCTGGGGCAATGCGGCCCGTAGCGGGGTAACTCCCTGACTGGAACCAGCGTGTGGCGCCCGATGGCAGGGGATCGGCCGGGGGATTACAGTGCAACGTTCCCGATGGTCGCGTGATACGCTCATGAAGGCGTCTCACCGTCAGATGGAAACGCCATGTCCATCATTGCACCGGTCCGTGAAGAGCGGGGATTTTCGTGGTTCGTCTTCGGCCTGATGGCCAGCGTCACGTTTGTTGGCATCTTGTCGGAGTTGGTGCCCTCCGGAATTTTGCCCCAGATGACCGAAGGTTTGGACGTGGACGAGAGTGCCGTGGGCTTTTTGGTCGGCGTCTACGCGTTGGCCTCGGCGGTCGCTGCCATCCCGCTTGTTAGCGCCACGCTCGCGCTGAATCGCAAGACTCTGCTCATGGCCTTGCTCGCGGGCTTTGCGGCTTCGAACATCGTCGTCGCGCTCTCGTCGTCGTATGTCGTGATTGTTGCGTGCCGCATCATCGGCGGAATTTGCGCGGGGGTGATGTGGCCGATGATCGCCGCTTACGGAACGCGCCTGGTGCCGGAAACCATGCATGGTAAGGCGATCACCGTCATCATGTCGGGCAACACCCTTGGCATCAGCATCGGTCTTCCGGTGATGACGACGATCGGAATCACCTTTGGCTGGCGAACGGCTTTCATGGTCATGGGCGTGGCGGTGGTCGCGATTGCCGTGTTGTGCTATTTCTTCCTGCCGGCGGTGGAAGGGGAGAAGCTCAGCAAGAGCAACTCGCCCCTCGCGGTGCTGAAGATGCCGTCGATCTTGATCGTGCTGCTGCTGACCTTCCTGTCGGTGGCAGCGCACTACGGCATCTACACCTACATCACTCTGCTGGTGGAGCTGATCGGTTTTGCCGGCGGCATCGGTGTGGCTCTGTTGATTTTTGGCATCGGGTCGGTGATCTCGGTGATTGTATCCGCGAGATACATCGATGCGCATCTGCGACCGTTGATCGTGGTCATGCTCGGCGTCGGCGGAATTTCCATGGCGATGTTCCTCGCGTTCAAAGGAACGATCTTCGTCTCGCACGCTGCGTTCTTCCTTTGGGGTCTCGCTTTCGGCCCGCTCGTGACGATGTATCAGACGGCCGTCAGCAAGCAGGTCGAAAGCGCCAAGGATGTCGCCACCTCGGTGCAATCGAGCGTATTCAATCTTTCGATCATGATCGCCACCTGGGTGGGCGGGATGCTGTTGAGCGATTTCCCGCGCAGCGGCGTGAAGCGCATCGTTTACCAGTCACTCGTCTGTTTTGCCGTGGCCATCGTCATCGCGTTGCTGGCCAAACGCACCCTGCGGTCATCGCTCCCGCGAACCGCTGAACCCTGAAGGAGAAACCATGAAGAAGTTCATCAACGCCTCGATCTATCGCCAGCACGACAAGCCTGGAGAGATCCTGGTCGACAAAGGTATCATCCAGCAAATCGGTCAGAACCTGCCGAAGGCCGACGAGGAAATCGATCTGAAAGGCCGGCTCGTGGTGCCGCCGTATGTCGATCCGCACCTCCACTTGGACTATGTGTATACGGGGCGCAGCGAGGGCGCGACGAATTCGACCGGCACCTTGTTCGAGGGCATCGCCCGCTGGCACGATGTGAAGAAGACGCAGACGCTCGAAGACGCGCGGGAACGCGCACTCCAGGGGATTCGGGAAGAGGTCTCGCGCGGGGTTCAATTTATCCGCACCCACATCGACGTCGACGACCCCAAGCTCACGGGGTTGAAGGCGATGTTGGAGATTCGCGAACAGTTGAAGGACAACGTGACCATCCAGATCGTCGCCTTCCCCCAGGAAGGCATGTATGCCTACAAAGGCGGCGACGAGATGATCGAAGAGGCGCTCAAGATGGGGGCGGATTGCGTCGGCGGAATTCCGCATTTCGAGTGGGCGCGCGAATTCGGCGAAAAATCCGTGCACCGCACCGTCGAGCTGGCGGAAAAATACGGCCGGCTGATCGACGTCCACTGCGACGAGACCGACGACGTGATGAGCCGCCACGTGGAGCTATTGAACGCGCTGGTGATGACCGAAGACATCGGCCTCCGCGCGACCGCGAGCCACACCTGTTCGTTCGGCTCGGCGGACGATGCCTGGGCCTTTCGCATGATGGGGTTGTTCAAGCAATCGGGGATGAACTTCATCGCGAATCCCACCGAGAACGCCTACCTGCAAGGCCGCCAGGACACCTATCCCAAACGCCGCGGGCTCACGCGGGTGAAAGAGATGTGGGAAAGCGGAATCAATGTCTGCTTCGGCCAGGATTCGATCAACGACCCGTGGTATCCCGTGGGCAATGGCAACATGATGAACATCCTCGATCACGGTATCCATCTGGCGCATACGATGTCGTTCGATCAGCTCGATCGTTGTCTCGATCTGATCACTTACAACGGCGCCAAAACCCTGCACGTCGAGGACCGTTACGGCATCGAGACCGGCAAGCCGGCAAACTTCCTGGTGCTCGACGCCACGACGCCGTTCGAAGCCGTGCGCCAGCGCGCCGACGTGCTCGCGTCGATCCGCAACGGAGAATACCTCTTCAAGCGTCCCGATCCCCGCTACGACATCCCACTCGATCTTTTCCGGAAAACGATCTGACGTCCGGCCATTAGGCGGCCATCGAAGTATGGGCGCGACCGCCTCCGATCGGCTCAGCGATCGGGCGCGGATGTTTTTCCCGACCTCGCGATGGATGCGCGGGTCAAAGGCTTTACCGGCGGGAGAATATCGCGAAACGCTGCGCCGTAGATTTCCCAGACGGTCAGGAACAATCCGAAGACCAGCGGACCGGCGATGAAGCCAATCGGGCCAAACAGAAACAGGCCACCCAGTGTGCCGACCAGAATGAGCAGATCAGGCATCTTGGCGTCTTTGCCGACGAGCATCGGGCGCAGGACGTTGTCGATCGTGCCGACAACCGCCGCGCACCATACCGCGACGAGTATCGCCGCGAGGACCCGGTCCGTTGCAAAGAGGTAGATCACCGCCGGGATCCAGACCAGCGCGGAGCCCACCCCGGGAATGACCGAAAGGATCACCATGATCGTTCCCCAGAAAGCGGCGCCTTCGATGCCGGCCATCCACAGGGCCACGCCGGCGAGCGATCCTTGGACGATGCCGATGATCACCGTGCCTTTGATGGTGGCGCGGGTGACGGAGCTGAAGCGCTCGATCATCTGCACCTCGTCCTCGTGACGCAGCGGAATGTAGTAGATCACTTTCTCGAGGATCGCCCTGCCATCCCGAAGGAAGAAGAACATCGCGTAAAGCATCACGAAGGCGTTCAGCAAAAAGGTCGCCGTGCCGGCGGTGATGCGGGACGCAGCGGTGACCAGGTAGCCCCCCGCCGACTTCGCGGCCGCCCCGACATTTTCGACGATGGCTTCCTGGCTCGGCACGTAGGGCGCGAGCACCGGAAAACGTGAGACCAACCAATCGTGCACATCAAACCGGCTCGACGGCCCGAATTGTTGTCGCACCCACGGAATCGCTTTTTCGCTCACTTCGACGGCCTGGCTGATAACGACCCCGGCAAACGCCCCGAGCGGACCGACCGCAAGCACGACGAGGATCAGCAAGGTAGTGAAGGAAGCGAGCGAGGCGCGTCCTCGAAAACAACGGGTGAGCCAGCGGTAGAGCGGGTGGCACAACCCGGCGAGCATCGCGCCGAGAAGCAACGGCCGCAGAAATGGCCAGGCGATCGCCAAGGCGAGAAGAGAGATCGCCGCCACCAGCAGCAGCACGAACGCATGGCGGAAGTTTCGACCTCTAAGTTGGGAATCGTTCATGATCCTTCGTCAGCCATCAGAAGGCGTCGTCCCCACTTTGTGGACTGAAATCAGCAACAAAATCGCTCCGCGGTTGGATCGGGCGTTGCCCCTTCGAGTCGGTCCGAACTGAAGTGGCCATCAGTCGCGAGAACGCCGGACATATCGACGTTCCTCGCTCGGCACGAACACACGCGTCGGAACGCCACGTTCTTCGATGCGTCCGCCGGCAAGGACGACGACATCGTCGCAGAGCGTCATGACCTCTTCGACGGCATGGGTGACATAAAGCATCGGCACACCGAACTCGTCCCGCACCCGCGCAAGGTAAGGCATCAGTCGCTCGCGCAGCGGCGCGTCGAGCCCGGCCAATGGCTCGTCGAGCAACAGCAGGCGTGGCGCCGCGAGCAGCGCGCGACCGAGCGCCACGCGTTGCTTCTCGCCGCCGGAGAGCATCGCAACTCTTCGATCTGTGAGCCGATTGATTTCTAGAACTTCAGTGACGTGCTCGAACGTCATCGCCGCGGGGTTCGGATGGTCGCGAGCCAGGCCGAAAACGAGATTCTGGTGCACCGACAGATGAGGAAACAATGCGCCTTCCTGCGGCACGTATCCGACGGCGCGCTGCTCGGGACGGACGAACGTTCGTTGCGGCACGTCGGTCAGAACGACGTCATCCAAGGCCACGCGGCCTGCCTCCGGATGGCGCAAGCCCGCGATGACTTCGAGAAGGGAGGTCTTGCCCGAACCGGATGCGCCGAAGATCGCGGTGACGCGGCCGGTCAACGTTGTATCCACCTCCAAGGTGAAATGCCCGAGCGGCAGCCGAAGGTTGGAGAGTTGAATCTTCACGGCGATTTTCTCCGCAGAAACCACTCGCTGGCCCAAACGGCCGCGAAGGCGATCGTCACCGACACGGCCAGCAAGGCGAGCGCCTCGTGATCACGTCCGAGTTGAACCGAATGATAGATGGACAGCGCCAGCGTCGCCGTCTGACCAGGAATGAAGCCAGCCACCATGATGGTCGCGCCAAACTCGCCCAACGCGCGTGCGAAAGAAAGCAGCACGCCCGCGATCAGGCCCCGCGCCGCCAGCGGCAGCGTGATACGAGCGAACACGCGCCACGGCCCCGCGCCCAAGGTCCGCGCGACCTGCTCCAAGCGCGGGCTGACGCCTTCGAACGCCACTCGCGCGGTTCGCACCAGCAGCGGAAACGACATGACTGCGGTGGCTACGACGACGCCGCGCCACGTGAAAACGATTTCCCAGCCGAAGGTGCTCTCGAGCCAGCCGCCGATCGGACCGCGCCGCCCCAGGAGTTTCAGCAGGATCAATCCTGTCGCCACCGGAGGAATCACCAACGGCAAAGCCACGAGCGTTTCGACGATCGACTTTCCCCACCATTCGCGGCGGGCGAGCAGCCAGCCCAAGGCGACTCCGAAAGGCAGGATCAGGCACGTGCTCAGCGCCGCGACACCCGCGGTAAACCAAGTGATCTGCCATGCTTCGGAGGACATGCCGGGCGCGGATCAAGGAGCAGCGAGAAAACCATAGCGAGCGAACACTGCCTGAGCCTCCGGCGTCGCGAGATAACGCGCGAACCTGCGCGCGGCGTCGGGGTTCTTCGATTCCTTCACGACGGCGAGCGGATACGAGATTCTTGGGCCGTCTGCCCAGGCGACTTCATGCACGACCTTCACGTTCCTCGAGATCAACGCGTCGGTCTTGTAGACAATGCCCGCATCCACGTTGCCCGACTCGACCGCGGCGAGACAGGCACGGACGTTTTCGGTCGGCACCACCTTGGGGGCGACGCCTGCCCAGAACCCTTTCGCTTCGAGGTATTCTTTCGCGTAGATTCCGGCTGGCACTATTTTCGTTTCGGCCAGCGCCAAACGCCGCACGGCGGGCGTGGCGAGATCGGCCGGGGAATTGACGGCTGCGCCGCGGTCGGCGTTCACCACGATCACGAGTGTGTTCGACAACAGGCTGCGGCGAGAGTCGGGCTCGATCAGGCCCGCTTTCGCGAGTTCGTCCATTTTGGCTTCGTCGGCGGAGAAAAATACGTCGGCCGGCGCACCCTGCTTGATCTGCAATGCCAGCGCGTGGGAGCCCGCGAGATTGAAGCGAAGCTTGTCGCCGCTGGAGGCTTCGTAGGAAGGAGCGATTTCTTCCAGCGCGTCCGAGAGACTGGCGGCAGCGAACACATTGAGGTCTGCCGCGTGCGCGGACGACGCGAGAAAGGAGAGGATCAAGGCGAGGAGGCCGCGATGAAGAATCATGGAATGCTGCGAAAGCGTAGAGCCACCGCGTGTCAGAGGAGCCATTGACCGGCTGCTGCCGCGAGGCCGACGACCAACCAGGGCGGCGCACGCCAAAATTCCATCAAGGCGAAGGCAATGAAAGCAGCCGCAACGTCGCGCGGAGCATGAACGCCTTGCAGCCATACCGGTTGGTAGAGCGCGGCGAGCAGCACCCCGACAACAGCGGCATTCGCTCCGCGCAAGCCCGCTTGCGCCCAGTCTCGGCTGCGAAGCTGATCCCAAAAAGGAAGAGCTCCGCCGATCAGCATCCAAGCCGGTAGGAAAATCGCGAGAAGGCACCAGAGGCCTCCGAGCCAATCGCCTTGAATCGCCACGCCGAGATACGCGGCGAAGGTGAAGAGAGGGCCGGGAAGCGCTTGGGCCGCGCCGTAGCCAGCAAGAAAGGCGTCATCGCTGATCCAACCCGGTGGCACGAGCTCGGCGCGCAACAAGGGCAGGACAACATGGCCGCCGCCAAACACGAGGGAGCCTGAGCGATAGAAGCCATCGAACAAAGCGAGGCTGTGCGCTCCGGTGGAACTCACCATTGCGGGCAGTGCGACAAGGAGACCGCCCCAAGCGATGAGTGTGGCGGCGGCCCAAACGTGATTCCGCGCATTTCCGTTCGGCATCGATGCAGCGCCCTTCACCTTCCCGCGATAAATCCACCAACCGGCTATCGCCCCACCGAGAATGACGCCGACCTGAGCGAGCGCGTTCGGCGACAGGAGCACACAGGAAGCGGCGAGAACCGCGAGTGTCACCCGCGGGCGATCCGGGCAAAGTTTCTTTCCCATGCTCCACACCGCTTGGGCGACTACGGCCACCGCGGCGAGTTTCAGCCCGTGAAGCCAGCCCGCGTGCTGCAGATCACCGATGGATGCCACGCCATAGGCGAACCCGATCATGAGGACCGCGGAAGGGATCGTGAAACACAGCGATGCTAAGAATGCGCCCGCGATACCGCGGCGGCGCAGCCCGAGTGCAAACACGAGTTGGCTGCTCGCCGGTCCGGGTAGAAATTGGCAGAGCGCGACGAGATCCGCGTAGGCTGCATCATCGATCCAACGCCGCTTCTTAACGAACTCGTCGTGCAGATAGCCCAAGTGAGCAACGGGACCGCCGAACGAAATACACCCGAGTTTGAGAAACGCCCAACCAATCTCGCGGAACGACGCGGTATGCTCGCGATTAACGGACATCACGACGACGGTCGTAATCGTGTGCGAATGACGCAAACATTCCCTGGCAGATGGCATGGGCGGCGTTTCAACCGATTCTCAGCTATTCCAGGCTGACGCTTACTGCTAAACCCAAGCAGAAGTCAGCGCAGCTACTGACGATGGCGGCGACTTAGCTCTCTTTCGGCAAACGCGAGATAGTGCTGCCAATCCTCGGCCGTGATATTGTGCGCGCCGTTTCGCACGTGATAGGCGAGGCCATCGCCGAAAACGGCGTCGCCGGTTTCGGGCATCGATTCGACCCCGAGCCCCGCGCGGCCGTGCAGCCGGTAAACGGAATCGGCGTGCAGCACGCTCAAGAACTCACCGCGTGGGTCCGCGCGCAGATCTTCGTTCGCGCTGCCGACGTGGACGGCGCGCGGTGCGATCAGCGCGATGAGTTCGTGCTGATCGATCGGCAGTTCGTTTTCGCGCTCGGAGAACGTGGCGTAGTTGCGGCACCACCAGAAAGGGAAGGCCGACGTTGCATGGCCGATGGAAGATCCGTAGCGGCGGCGCATGAGTTTTGCGCCGGCGCTGCCGGAGTTGTTGGAAATCACGAGAGCGAAACGCTCATCCTGGGCGCCGGCCCACAACGCGGTTTTGCCGAGCCGCGAGTGGCCGTGCAGCGCCACGCGTCGGGGGTCGAGTTCGGTGTCGCTGACCAAATAGTCCATCGCGCGACTCAGTCCCCATGCCCAAATCCCGATCGCACCCCATTCATTGGCGCGGCGCTGCTCGGCCGGTTGCGTCTCGAAAAGCGCGCCCACCGCTTCCGTAAGGCCGTCTGGGCGATCCCGGCAGAGATCGCCGTAGTAAGCGGTGACGGTGGCGAAGCCGCGCGCGAGGACGGTTTCGATCTGCCAGCGAGCGGCGTGGGTGCCGCGTGACGCTTCGGTCGCGCGATGATTGACGATGCGATGCGCTTCGCTCGCCGCCATCCAGGCGCGGGAAAGCGTGATGCCCGGATCGGAATGCACGGAATGATTGCCGAAAAAATTCAGTCCGAGAAACACCGGCCAGCCGCCGGGTGGCGGAGGTTGCGCGGGCTGATAAACGAGCAGGTGCAACGCGGGGCCGTTGTGGCCGGCGGTGAACCAAATCGTCACTTCCTTCCGGACCGCCGTTCCGCCCAAGGCCTCGCGGTCGATCGATGTGACCGCCCAATGCACGTCGGCCGGAGCGTCCGCGGGCGTGCGACCGTAGACGAGTTCGGCGAAGAGATTGAGGAGTTCGGGTCGCCGGTGTTCACGCCAGTCGGCGACGGTCTCGACGCGGGAGCCATCCGAGCAGACCAGCGGATCAGGCACCGTGTAAGGTGGCACTTTGGCTTCGTCGAAATTGTCGGCCGACTTCATGGATGCAGCTGCAACGAAGAACGCGAACAACGATCGCGCTACGGTTAGGTCGAGAAGGCGATAGCGCATGCTGAGAAAAATGCGACGCGATGGGTGATGTGTCCTGTCGCGCAATTACGATTCGGGTGAAGATCGCATGCGGGCAACACGGCGTGCTGCTCTTATTCATGATGAGGGCGGTTGAGCTGAAGCAAACGATTCGCGAGCGATGATGAAGCTGTGAGTTCGGAGGATAGTCATGGATAAGACTAGCGGACGCGTTGCGCGGCGTGATGAGTGCGGTCGTGTTGGTCGCGACCCGAGGCGTGAAAGACAGCGCCACCGCTAACCCCAACCCGTAATCCCCTGATTTATGAACGTTGCTCTAAATCCTGCTGCCGGGCGCGTGCCCGGTCGGCTCCGCGCTCTATTTCGGCGCCCTCTGTGGCTCGTGGGCATTGGTTTCTTTTCTGCCGCCTCTGCCGTGCACGCCGCGGATGCCAGACAGTTGAGTGGGGATCGGTCGATGGGTATCGACGATGACGATACAGTGATCCTGTCGCCCTTCACTGTCACTGGAGAGAGTGATGTCGGCTACGATGCATCCAGCGTGCTGTCCGGCGCGGGCTTGCGCGTGCCGCTGACGGACGTGGCGTCGGCGGTCTCAGTCATCACGCCGCGATTTCTCGAGGACACCGGTTCGACGGATCTGCGCGACGCGCTGGTTTATCAAGTCGGCATGGAAGTGACCGGTCCGGGCGGCAATTTCTCGAACGGCAGCACGGCGCTCGGTTTTGGATGGTTCGCCGAAGCGCCGCAGGGCAACAACACGGTCACGCGCGTGCGCGGTCTCGCGGCGGCTACCTTGGCAAGGAATTTCTTCCGCTCTGTCTTCCCGACGGATTCCTACAACGTCGACTGCATCGACATCAACCGCGGCGCCAACGCGCTGCTCTTCGGCGTCGGCAGCCCCGCGGGCATCATCAACACGTCGACGGAGGAAGCGACGCTCCGCAAGACGACCGCGGAAGCGCAGCTGTCGGTCGGCAGCTTCGGCTCACATCGCGAGACGTTTGAAGCGAATCAAGTGATCGTGCCGGAACAGTTGGCGGTCCGAGTAGCGACGCTGAATGACGACAAGCAATACAAGCAGGATCCGGCGTTCAACCACGACCAGCGCATCTATGGCGCGCTGACGTGGCGGATCAAATCGCTGGAGCGCGGTATCCTCAGCGGCACGACGATCCGCGCGAATGGGGAGTGGGGTTGGATAGATGCGAACAACCCGCGCAATCTCACACCGCAGGATCGCTTCTCGGGGTGGTTCGAAGACACCATCTTCCCCGAGTATGTCGCCGCCGGTATCACGCCCAAGGCGACCGCCAATGCGAATGCGGGCGGTTTCGTGCAGGGCAACGGCTTGGTCGCCGCGCAGAACATCAATCGCGCTCCGGTCCTCGTGTTTCCCGACTCGTCGTCCGCGACGGCGCTCGATGCGGCCGGCACGGTGAATGGAAAGATGGTGATCGGCCGCTCGTTTGTTTCCAACCGCTACCTTTTCCCCAACGGCTCCATCGGCACGGCGGGACAAGTCGCGACGGGTTACTACCGCGACATCCTGAACCGCGCGGGAGTCCCCGACATGAATCTCTACTACGCGCAACAGATCACCGATCCGGCGTTGTTCGACTTCAACAACCACCTGATCGACGGCCCGAACAAGAGCGAAAAAATGCGCTTCCGCGGCATCAATATCGCCCTCGAACAGTTGTTCTTCAACCGGAAGCTCGGTGTGGAACTCGCCTACGATCGCCAGCACGCCTATGAAAAACAGCGCATCTTGCTGACGCAGGCGCCGTGGATCGCGATCGACGTCAACACGCACATGTGGAGCGGTGAAGTGAATCCGAACTTCGGTCGGCCGATGAGCGGCGGTCAAGGCAGCGCCACCGATCGCACCGAGGACGTGGAAACGACGCGGGCGAAAGTTTTCTACGAGCTCGATCTCGCCGACCGCTTTCAGAAAGGCTGGGGCCGCTTCCTTGGCAGCCACGTGTTCTCGGCCCTCTGGCAGAGCGAGACGTTTGCCGACGACAATCGGGTCGGCGTGCCTCTCTTCGTGGAAGGAAACTGGATCGGCGGCAACAGCCAAGCCGCTTCGGCGATGCCGGAAAGAACCCCACATCGCTGGTCTATCTCGGGCCCAATCTCTATACGGTTACGGATCCCCGCGGCGCAGGCATCCGTGGCATTCAAACGGATATCATGAGCCAGGTGCCCAACATCGCACGCACCGGTGTGTTTTTGACGCGCGTGCAGGCTCCGACGACGGCGTCGCCGGCGCTCCCGCAATACGGAATTCAATACGTCCCGGCGGACATTGTCCGGGCAGGAGAGGGCTTGTCCGGCGCGGCCTTTACCGCTGACAAAAGCCGGCGCGAACTCGATTCCCAAGCCTTCGCCGTTCAAAGCCGTTTTCTCGATGGACACCTGGTCGGCATGATTGGCTGGCGTAAGGAAAAGTCGGATACGACGCGGGTGTCGGCTCCGGTTGCGACCACGGGCGAAGCCTATCGCCTCGTCAACGATCCGAGCTTCAACCTCGATGCTCCGGGCAATCCGCATCAGCTCTATGAGCACACGCTGAAGTCGTGGAGCGCGGTGGCCAAAGTCCCGCAATCCTGGCTGCGCCACACGCCCGTTATCTCCGGTCTTCGTTTCAGCTACGGCCAATCGGATAATTTCGATCCGCCGGACTCCGTCAGCGTCGATGTGTTTGGCCGAGCGGTTCCTCCGCCGATGGGCAAAACCACGGATTACGGCGTTGGCGTCGATCTGTTCGAAAACCGGGTCTCGCTTCGCTGGAATCGCTACAAGACGACGCAGTCTTCGGTGTTGAACACGACGCTGACCAACGCGATCGGCGCGATCGTCAACACGCACCTGACGGTCTACAACATTGCCAAGACGCGCAGCGACTACGTCGACGCAAACGGGGATGGCTGGCCGGACAATTACGTGCCGCCGCCGCAAGCCATGCTCGATCTCTACAAGGTTCAAATCAACAACGGCACGATCAGCAGCACGAACCCCGGAGTCCGCGAAACCTCCGACTACGTCGCGCGCGGTGATGAAATCGAACTCAGCCTTCGCCCGACGGCCGGCTTCGTTTGGGCGCTCAACGTTGCGCGGCAGGAGTCGGTGCGCTCGAACAGCGGAGCGCGCCTGCGCGAGTTCATCTACGATACGCCCACCGCGACCGGTCGTCCGCTGATCGAGGAATGGCGCAGCGTTCCGTCGCAGACGGTGTGGACGTTCTCGCAGGGCGAAAACAACGTGCGCCAGGCGTTCGAGCAGCAGGTGCTTTCGCAATTCACGTCGCAGGCCGCCGCGGATGGCGGTCCGGCCTCGGAGCTGCGCAAATGGCGCGTTAGCTCTGTCGTGAACTACCGTTTCCAGGAAGGAAAACTCAGAGGCTTCGGATTGGGTGGTGCGGTTCGTTGGGAGGACCAAGCCTCCATCGGCTTCCCGCTCACCACGATCGAGATCGATGGTTCTCCCAGCGACGGCATTCCGGAAGCAACCGACATCCGCACCTATGATAGCAGCCGTCCGATTTACGGTCCCGACGAGTGGTTCTATGACGTCTGGGTTTCCTACGAGCGGCCGATTTTCAAGGGGCGCATCCACTGGACGCTTCAGCTCAATGTCCGGAATCTGTTCGGTGACGACGATGCGATCCCGGCCCTCGTGCACCCGAATGGGATGGTCGCCGCCGTTCGCATTGCGCAGCCGCGCACCGTGACGGTCTCGACGAAATTCGCGTTCTAAGTCCGTTTTTTTCCGAAGCCCGGACGACGTCTCGCGCGTCGCCCGGGCTTTGTTGCGCTTACGCGGATGGAAATGGTTGCGTTGAGCGGTGCGCTAGAGCGCGGTCGACAACCACGCGGTCAGGTCCGCAGCGAACACCGCGCGAGTATCTTCGTGGACTCCGTTGAACACGATGTAGCGGCCGGTGCGGTCCCAGGTTGGATGTGCGTCCACTCGATGCTCCGACGTTAGCAGGGCGGCATTGCTGCGCGTGAGTGGCACGTGAGCGAGAACGGTTTCGGTGTCCGATCGCAAATCGATGAGGCGCAGAGGAGCCGTGCCGTCTTGGCGAGTCACGGGTTCCCGCGGGTAGGCGTCCGTTAGGATGAAAGGCCGTGTCGGATGCATCGAGGGATGGCCCGACCCGCGCGGATGAATCGAGTGCAGGTCCGTGCCGTCAAAGCGCACCTGCACGAGATCCAACTCGGAGGTTTCGTCGCGGATATTGAGATTCAGCGTGAGATGCTCGCCGTCCGGACACCACATCGGGTGGTGGCCGCCGCGAGCATACTGCGTGGCGGATACAGCGACGCGAATGTCAGAACCATCTGGCTTCAGGGAAATCAAAGCGAGTCGTTTGGCTTTCGGCGAAGGATCGGTTGGGTCGAACCATCGCAGGAACGACATCAGGCGTGTGCCTTGAGGATTCCAGCGGATCTGAAAACAGTAGAATTCCAGCTGATCCGGACGATCGATTGAGAGCGACGGCGCTGCGCGGGCGACGATGTCGCGGATCGATGCGATCATCCTCACCTTGCCCGTTGTGAGATCGGTCACAAACAGGCCGTCGGTGTCCACGACGCCTCGATTGCGAGGCGTGTGTGCCTCCGGCAAAACGACGCCGTAGCCGACCTGGATGCGCCGCGAGGCGGCGAGATTGTAGGACGCAAGTTGGTGACCGTCCGGTGAGACCGTGAATACGGTTCCGTCCAGCCGGCGCGTTGCTCCCGAGAAGATATCGAGTTGAACCGCGTGGGGTGTCCAAGTGGAGACGTCCACGTCGTTGAAAAAGAGATTCGTGTCTGCAATTCCCCATTGCACGTTAGCCCCCACCTGGGTCTCCCAGCCTCGAGAGGTAGCCACCACGCGTTCCTGTCCTGAAATCAAATCGACGACGACGACCTCTCCTGCTTCGCCCGGACGCGGCGGAAGCGTTTCGTTTGGCAGACGGAAAAGCGCCACGTATCGGCCGGACGGGCTGATCGGGCTTGTGTCGAAAAATCGATGGATGATCCGACCGGAAGCAAGGCGGACTATCGGAACTGTCGCTTCAAAGTCGGTGACACGCGGGAAGGAGGAGAACGGCATGGAAATGTTTCGCGGAGCCGGGATCGTCACATGCCCCGCAGTCAGGCTAGGAAACACTCAGTCCAGATGAGGAGTCCGGGGCAACGGGACTGGGGCTCTTATTCAATACTAGGCGGAATGGGCGGCGCGAATGGCGCATGATCTGAGCCTGTGCAACCAAGTCTTGCGTAAGCGCGGAGGCTCCATTGCAGACGGCTCAATTCACTTGGACAGTGAATGCATCTGCTGTGCGGTGATGCTTCCGCTCTGCCTTGGCTTGTTGCGCTCGATTCATCTTTCCCATGACCGATCTCCCGTTCGCCCGCTTGGTTGTTTCCTTTGGTTTTCGTTCGGTTGCACGGCTCACGTCCTTTCTCTGCTTCGCCGCAGCCACAGGTGTTTCCGCCGTGCCCGATGTTGGAGCACCGTCGGAGGCTGAGGCGCTGGCGTCGCTCGTGAGAGAAGCCGAGGCGTTGCACGCACTGCCTCCATTGAGCGTCATGGACAAAAAGCTCACCGCGGCGTCCGGCGACAAACACGACTTCTTTGCCATCGGCAAACTGGCTTGGGCCAATCCCGATACCGCGAACGGCATGCCCTGGATTCGGCGCGATGGAGCGCACAACCCGGCCGCTTTCGGTTCCGACTACGACAAGGCGCATTACGATACCACGCTCCAGCGCATCCATGTGCTCGCTTTGGCGTGGCATCACACCCGGGACGAACGGCACGCGGCCAAGGCAGTTTCGCTCATCCGCGCGTGGTTCATCGATCCGGCCACGCGCATGAATCCGAACTTTAAATACGCGTCGGCTTTGCCGGGAGTGCACGATGGGATGCCGATCGGGATCATCGAGGGCGTCGTGCTCATTAAATTCATCGACGACGTGAAACTACTCGCGGGTTCCGCCAGCCCGACCTCCGCCGATGTGGCCGCACTCAAACGCTGGTTTGCCGACTACACCGCGTGGTTGCTCGAGAGCGAAGCCGGCCAGGAAGAAGGCCGCGCCACGTCCAATCATGGCGTGTGGTATGCCGCGCAGGTGGCCACGTATGCTCTTTTCACGCGGGATCATCGTCACGTCGCACCGATGATCGATCTCGGCCGCCAGATCCTCGACGCCATGCAGAACGACGAAGGCGGCTTTCCGAAGGAACTGAGCCGTCGCCAGTCGATGCATTACTCGATCTACATGTTGTCCGCTTTCGTATCGTTGGCGCGCTGCGGTGAACAGAGCGGCGATCCCGAGAACGACCTGTGGCATTATGTTTCTCCGCAAGGTCGGAGCCTTAAGCAGGGACTTGTTTGGATCGCACCGTATCTCGCCCGCGAAAAGCCCTGGCCCTTCGAGGACATCGATCGCGACTTGAGTAAGTCGATCTACGTCCACGCGCTGACGATCCTGCAATCTGCGAGCCGTGTCTGGCCCGATCGGGCCGCTGAATGGGAAAGAGCGTCCGCGCGAGTGTTCGGGACTCAACCGACTCCGGTTCAAGCGCGCTGGCTGCTCACGCCGAGCGATCGCTGACGGCCGCGCCGCTGCGCGCTTAGCGTCGACATCGATTGCCGCGCAAAGACTAGACCAGGCGGTTTTTGTTTAATACTTTGCTGAACCAGCGAGCGCTCAGCTTTGGTGTGCGCTGCTGGGTCGCGAAGTTCACGCGGACGAGACCAAAACGCCGGTCGTAGCCAGGCGATCGACATCCGATAGTTCTTCACGCCGAGGTCTGCCATCAACGCGAAGTCTTCCTCATAGCGATAATAGTGATCGCACGCCACGTCGAGGTTGTCGCCGTTGTGAACTCGTCCCGGGAGGCGACAAAACGTGTCCCAGACAGAAGCTCCCTTGCCGTCCTCCCATGCGCCGCCCTCGATCTGAGCCGCGGCGGTGGCGACGCCCCAGACGAAGTTTTTCGGAAACTCCCGTGCGCTGGCGTGGGTGAGGGAAGCGAGGAGCTCGTTCATGTGAACAGGCTCAGCGGCGATCGAGACGCGACTGCAGGAATCTGAAACTTTCGGCGACACTCTCGAAGGGATCCCGCCCGTAAGTCGTGTCCTGCTCGATGATGAAGGATTGGCAGCCTCCCGCGGTCGCAGCCTCGAGGATGGGATCGAAATCGAGGTTGCCTGCGCCTAACTCGGCGAACTGCACCTCGCCTTTCGCCGTGACGCGGTAGTCTTTGAGATGGATCAGGGGGAGGCGGTTTTGCGCAGCGAGCTTCTGAGTCCATTGCAGCGGGCTTCCGCCGCCGGCCTGGATCCAATAGGTGTCGGGCTCCCCGGCGAGCGACGTCTCGGCGTAGATGCGCTCCAACAGCAATCG
The DNA here is from genome assembly GCA_023391285.1 of Verrucomicrobiota bacterium. Lineage (GTDB taxonomy): Bacteria > Verrucomicrobiota > Verrucomicrobiia > Opitutales > Opitutaceae > Opitutus. The sequence continues at coordinate 8,959 of JAEWBF010000003.1, read as the reverse complement.
TCCTCCTACTTTGGTGAACTCCTGATGGTGGTTGTGGTAACACAACGTGATCCCAGCCGCGCGAAGCGCCGTGGCCGCGCGATCCAAGTCGCGCAACCAGCGTGAAACGACCGCCTCGTCACCGAAATCGATACCCGCGGGAAACGGGTAGGCCGTGAAGAACACGCCCAGCCGACCAAGCCGCTCGACCGAGATCTGTGGCTCCGCGAGCAATTGCACCGAAGGCTCATGCGTCGCAGTAATCTTGATACCTGCGTCTGCGCAAATGCTGACGAAATCGGATTCGGGCATGAGCCCGGGTGCGACGCCGCTGAGTTGCACGGATCGGAATCCGATCGCGGACAGACGATTGACGGAGGCGATGAAGTCTTCGCGCGTTTTTAGTAAATCGCGAAGGCTGTAGAGGTTCACCGAAATTTGCTCGAGTTGCATGGGTAGGGAATGGAAACGGATCGTTGGAAAGTATGAGCGTTACGGCTTCGGCGGTGTGGGTTTGAAGCGTGAACCCGCGATTTTTTCGGCGAGCCAGCGGGCGTAGTCGTCGCTTTGCAGCGGCAGCGTGAGGGTCTTTTCCTGCGCCGAAGACAACAGCATGGCGTTGGCGAGTTCCACGGAGCGAAGTCCCTCGGCCGCCGGAGCGATGAGCGGCTCGCCGCGCAGACAAGCGCCGACGAAATTCTTCAGAATCCCAACGTGCTGTTCGCCGCGACCGGAAACGGGGATGTCGATCTCCCACACTTCGGGCCGGGAGAAGCTCTCTTTGGAGATTCGAAGATGTTCGGCGGTGGAGATCTCATTGCGCGAGAAATGCAGCTTCCCGCCTTCGGCGACCAGTTTCCCGCGCTCGCCGGCGATCTCGAGCCGGTTGGTGCCGGGGGCTTCACCCGTCGTGGTGATGAACACGGCGCTGGCGCCGTTGGCATGTTCGAAGTAGGCAGTGACGGAATCCTCGACCTCGATGTCGTGGAAGCGGCCGTAGTGGCAGAACGCGCGGACACGCGCGGGCAGTCCGAAGAGCCATTGGTAGAGATCGAGTTGATGCGGACACTGGTTGATCAAAACACCACCGCCTTCGCCCGCCCAAGAAGCGCGCCAGCCGCCGGAGTTGTAATACGCCTGGGTGCGATACCAGTCCGTAATGGTCCACGTGATACGCTGGATTTTTCCCAACTCGCCGGCGTCCAGCATCCGCTTGATCTTGATATAAAGAGGGTCGGTTCGCTGGTTGAACATCGCGGCGAAGACCTGGCCGGGCTGAACGTGGGCAGCGATGAGTTGCTCCGCGTCGGCTTTCTGCACCGCAATCGGTTTTTCGACCAACACATGCAAGCCGGCCTCCAGGGCGCTCACGCCGAAGGACACATGGCTGAAATGAGGCGTGGCGATCAGGACCGCCTGAATGCCGCTGGAGAGCAGCGACGTGTAGGAAGTGTGAGTCGCTACGCCGCGAGTCTTCCAGCTGGCAAGCCGGGACTCGTCTGCGTCGCAGACCCCTGCGAATTCCATGCCCGGGACTTCACCGGCGAGGATGCGCCGGGCGTGATCCGAGCCCATGTTGCCCATGCCGACGATGCCGATCTTGAGTTTCGAGGAGTCCATGATTGCGCCACGAAAGTAGCAAATTGGGGTGACTCGGAGAATGGACGGCGGAAGTATTTCGCATGGACGTAGCGCTCATGGCGAACGAAGTGCTCAACCTACCTGAAATCCGACTGGTTCATCGCCCCACCGTGTGGACGAATCTAAATCCCTGGCACTGGGAGGCGGAGATCGGCGATTACTACAATCTCTGGATCGGACTCGCCGGCGAAGGCAGTTTGGAGATCGACGGAGCATCTTACCAAATCGCTCCTGGCCGGGCGTTCCTGTTTGCGCCAAGAAGCCGGCTGAAAGCGCGGCAAATCGGCGAAGGCACGATGGTGAACTTTGCCGCGCATTTTGTTTTCACCAAAGGTCGGCCCCTGGCCCGTCGTGCCTTCCTCGGCATTGATGTTCCACGCGACGCGGACCTGGATCTTCGGCTGCGTGAAATCGCAGCGCGGGCGCGGTGGACTGATCCGCTCGCCGCGCGCGAAGTGCAGGCGATGGTCTTCCTCGTGCTGGCTCAGCTCTGGCGGCTGCACCATCAGCGGCAGCGCCCGAAGGCGCCGCGACTGGAGGCGTTGCTCGAGGCGATCGACGCCGAGCCGCAGCGATTTGGCCGCGTGGAACAGATGGTGGCGTTCATGAACGCTTCGCCGGCCCACCTGCGCCGAATGTTTGTGGAAAGGGTGGGGTGCAGTCCGCGCGATTATCTCGTGGCGCGGAAAATCGAGCGCGCGCAGATGCTTCTGCAAACGAGCAGACTCAACGTCGCTGAAATCGCGGACGCTCTGGGCTACGAGGACGCCTTTTATTTTTCGCGTCAGTTCAAACGCATTTCCAAACTGAGTCCGCAGCACTGGCGACAACGCGCGCGGACGGCGGATGCGTCTGTTTGAACGAGCGGCGATGCGTGGCCGATGCGGCGAGAGCGCACTGCGCGCTTGCGGTCGAATTCGGTTCGCCTAGCGATTCCGCATGCCGCGCCGGGTGACGATGAGCGATGTTGCGAAAAAAGCGGGCGTCCACCAGACCACCGTTTCGCTGGCGTTGCGCGACCATCCGCGCATCCCCGAAGCCACGCGGTTGAGGATTCAGGAGACAGCGCGGGAGATGGGGTATCGTTCCAACCCTTTCGTGTCCGCCTTCGTCGCGTGGCGAAATCGTCGCGGACGGGCGCGGCAAGCGGTGCTGGGCTACATCACGGCGGATGCGCCGCAGCACGGCGGCCGCGGTGCGATCAAGACCTATTCCGATCTCTTCGAGGGAGCGCGGGAGCGCGCCGAGGAACTCGGTTACGGCCTGGAGCATTTCTGGCTGGGTGACCCGCGACTGACGCGTCAGCGCTTCAACCAGATCACGTCGACCCGCTACATCCACGGGCTGCTGCTCGCTCCTCTCACCGTTCATAGCATCACCTTGGATGTGGAATGGGATCGTTTCTCGGTCGTGGCCTACGGCTATTCCATGCAGGAGCCGCACGTTCATCGCGTGTATCCGGATTTCTATCACGGAATGATCGATGCCGTGCGGCGGTGCCGTGCCGCGGGTTATCAACGCGTTGGACTCGTGCTCGACGAGAATACCGATCGAAAGTCCGATCACCTGTGGTTGTCGGCGTATTTGATGGAGCAGCGGCTGAACCCAGATGCGGCCGATATCGAGCCTTTGCTGATGCGTGGCTGGGACGAGAAAGCCTTTGCGAAGTGGCACGCCCGCCACCGTCCCCAAGTTATCCTGGGTTTGAACGTGATTTTGGACGCGGCGCGGCGTTGGGCACAGGACCGCGGACCGGCGTATGCGCGGAAGCTTCGTTTCGTGCAGCTCAACGTCACGAACCCGGCAGCGCCCGATGGAATGCCGGGCGTGCTGCTGGATCGCCGGCGTGTGGGAGCGGCGTGCGTTGATCAGATTGTGGGCATGATTCACCGCAACGAGAAGGGCGTCCCGACGCGGGCCCAGCATCTCCTCGTCGAGAGTGGTTGGGTTGACCACGAAGGGATCTTTGCCGCGGGGAGCGCTCAGCTCAACGGAAGTCATCAATAAGATCGCCGGTGGTTTTGCGCGCTTCCGCGAGTTGATTTCGTGTCGCGCGGATGACCGGTGCCAAGACGGTGCAGTCGCACCTACCCCATGCTCGCATTTTGCGGCGCCAGATAACATCCGCTCAGCGGAAGGACTCGCACGTCACTCTTCTGCATGCCTTCCTTCTCACCCCGAAGCTCCGCTTCGAAGACGCCGCGAAACCGGTCTAACCCCAGCTGCCTTGAACTCCTGTCCGTCCGCTACTGCTGTGAGGCGCATGCCGGCCCGCCGGTTGGCATGTTCTCGCGTCGGGCGCGGGGTGGTGTGTGCGTTGGGACTGGCGACGAGCGCAATGACGCGACTGAACGCGGAACCGAAGGGAAATTCTGCGTGGCAGGATTTGCGGGAATGGCGTTTCACCGAAGCCGCACGTTCGTTCGAGGAAAGCGCGGATGAACCGACCCATCGTTTGGGCCTGGCGGTTGCGTGGTTGAACCTGCAGCCGAGAACGGCGGACCGAATCGCGCGTGCGGAACAGGAACTCAGCGCGCTCGCAAAAGACGCGTCGGCGAGCGCTGACGTGGTCGTGACCGCGAATTACCTCTTGGCTCGCATCGCCGAGGTGCACGCTTTCACGCCGGACCCCGCACGGGCGGCGGATCGGTATGCGGCCTTGTTGGCTTCGCACCCGCATCATCCGTTTGCGCAGATGGCGGCGGCGCGACTGGCGACGCTGCGACTTTACAAACTGGGCGCCGACCCGCTGCGCACGCTGGCGGATCTGGAGGCGTTGGGGCCGCAACTCACCGACGCGGGCGCACGGCGCGACTTTCATTTGGTGCTGGGCCGGAGCCACCTCTTTTTTGGCGGGAATCGCAGTCGTGCGCTCGATCATCTCCAGAGTGCGATGGCGGCGGGAATCGCGGCAGCGACCGTGCGTGCCGACGTGCTGGTGCAGATCGGTGAAGTCGCGCGTGAACTCGACCAGCCCGCGGTCTCGCGTCAGGCATGGAGCGAGTTCGTCGCAACCTTCCCGCGTGATCCTCGCGTGGACCTGATCCGCGAGCGGCTCCTCGCGCTTCCCGAGGAGGCTCGCCCATGAGCAGTTTGCGCAATCGGATTGGTCTGCTTCTCGTGGTGGCGAGCTTCGCTGCATCCGTCATTTGGATACTGGTGCGGCCACGAGCGGGCGACGGGGCGCCGACGACAGGAACGGAACCGGTGGTCATTCGTTTCGCGCATGTCACGATACATCCGGGCATCATCCGCGCTTACGACGAGGCGATCAGCGAATACGAGAAGCTCAATCCTGGCGTGCGTGTCGTGCAGATGCCGGTTCCGATTCGGATGTGGTCCGCGTGGCTGCGGACGCAGATGGTGGGCGGGAATGCTCCCGACCTCGCGGACATGGACCGCGGGCAGCCGGACGAATTTCTCGCGCGGTATTTTCTCCCGCTCGACGAGTGGGTCGAGCAAGCCAATCCCTACAACGTCGGCACGGAGCTGGAAGGACATCGCTGGCGAGAGACGTTCATCAATGACCTGCGCAGCGGTCGCGCCTATCGGGTCAACCTGCAACAAGTCTATGGCATCCCGTTCACGATCCAGACCGTGCGGCTGTTCGCGAATGCCAGCCTGCTGCGCGAGATCACGGGCTCGACGAAGGTGCCGGAGAACTACGCGGAGCTGATCGCTTTGTGCCACGAGATCGAGGCCTACTCCGCACGAACGGGCCGGACCATTTTACCCTTCGCCGGCTCCGTTAATCACACGCACCACTACCTGAATCGGTTGTTCGGGAGCCAGACGCAGCGATTGATGAACGAGCCCGCGGTCAACGTGCATCGCACGTTCGTGCCGATCGTGCCGGAGGTCTACATGACGGCCTACCTGGCTTACCTGCGTGGGAGCTGGAGCTGGCGCGACCCGGCCGTCGCGTCGGGGCTCACGATGATGCGGGAGATCGCGAGCTATACGACGACCGGATTTCTGCAGCTGCAGCGGGACGACAGCCTGTTTCAATTCGCGCAAGGCCGCGCGCTGTTCCTGCCGACGGGTAGTTGGGACGCGGATACGATCCTCGCGGGAGTCCCGTTTCCCATGGCGATCCTGCCGGTTCCTTTGCCGACCACCGATGACGGCGTGCGAGGCTCTTTTACGTTGGGTCCGATTTCGGATCTCTCGGAAACGCCCGGCAACGCAGTCGGCGTGGCGCGGAGTTCGCGCCATCCCGAGGTCGCGGTGGATTTTCTTCGTTACCTCACGAGCCAGCCGGTTTCGCGACGCGTGATGCAGGAGTCGAACCGGCTCTCCTCCATCCTGGGGGTGGCGCCGCCGGAATCGATCGCCGGATTTGCGCCCCGCCTGCACGGATTTCCGCTGGGGTTTCATCCCGGCCTCACTCCGGAAGGGTCTGAAGCGGAGCGCGTGTATCGTTCGCTGCTTCATCGCCTGGTGAGTCGCGGCGGCTCGGTCGAGGACTTCACGACTGCGATCGAGAGTGTTTTCTCCGCCGCGATCATGGCCGATCTGCGTCGCTTCAACGCCACGGCGCGGGAAACGAGTCGCGTGGACGACGCGCTGCTGGTGGCCGGCTGGGTCGGACCCGATGCGCAGGAAACAACGACCTCCCGCCGCCTCGATCTCATGCTCGAGACGCAAACCCTGCGTGAACTCGCCGCCGCTCAGGCGGAGTGGGCGACGGCAAACGCTCAACCCTCACCGCAGACGCCTGCCGCGAAAGTCCCATGAGCGTCGAGCGTCTTTCTCGAACGCTGGATCACCACTTCATCCATCCCTCTTTTTTATGAACCAGAAAACTTTAACCGGCATTCCATCCGTTGCCCTCGTGCGCTGCGGTTGGCAGACCGTCAACATCGGCGACATCGCGCATACGCCGGGTATTCTGCGGGTGCTGGAGCGTCATCTTCCGACCACGCGATTGCTCCTGTGGCCGGGGAATTTCGATCGCGGGGTGGAGACGCTGATCCGCGACCGATTTCCGTCCGTGCGGTTCGTCTACGACGCGCCCCAGTGGCAGCCGGAAAAGCCTCAACGCGGCGAGCTGCGCCGATTTGTGCCGGGCAACGCTGCGCTGTCGGATTTGTTGTTTCCGGACTTCCCTAGCTACGACGCGTTGCTGGCAGATCTGAAACGCGCAGGAATCGAGCGGCGCGATTCGATGGGGCGGGTGGTTCATTTTCACTCGTTCCGCAAGACTTGGCAGACGTGGGGCGTCACCGCCGGTATCTCGCAGCGGGTAGCGCAAGAGGTGCTTGGGCATTCAGACCCGGCGCTGACGGCCAACGTTTATACCGATGTGCCCGCGGTCGGGATGCATGACGAAATTGCGAAGCTTCCGTGGGTCAGCAGCGCACCTCAGGGCGCACCCGAAACATCAAAATCCGGTGCCGTTCAGCAGTTTCGCAAAATGCTGGATGAGTTGGTGAGTCTCGCAAAAGTCGTTTTCCCGAGGGTTCTGCTGCGGGAAAGCCTGCTCCTGTTGGAGCGGCTCAATGGCTGCCCGGGCTGGGATCGAACCAGCGACCAAGTGATTAACAGTTTTCCTGGGTGAAAGTTCTCCTCGTAGCTCACCTCTTAGAGAGCCCAAAATTTCGGCGTTTTGCTAGCACCTGCTAGCACCAGTTTACGGCAGCTTGGGGCAGCCCTCAGCAAACTCCCTCGGTGTTGTTATTGGTGCCGGTGAAGGCCAAGAACCCGAACTTCAAAATGAACTTCATCAAACGCGGCTCCGTCTGGAACGTGTTCTTCCGGATCAACGGCCGGCAGTTCAATCTCTCCACCTACGAGACCGACTTGGATGCAGCCCGCATCCAAGGTGCCCGCATCTTTCTCGCTCAGGTGGAGAAAGGGTTCTCCGGCGGCAGCGTGCGCGAGGTGAACGAAGCCATTGAGCTTTACTGGCGATGGCACGCCACACCTGGGGAGGGCAAGAAGCCTTCGTGGAGCTCTGCCCACAAATACGAAGTTTGCCTTCTTGAGATCACCAAGCTCTTGAACGTGACGAATCTCGGAGAGCTGGCTCGAGAGGCGTCCACCCTAACTGCTCGGCGCCTCGGGATTACTGAATCAAACTTCGTATCCTTGGTGCGGCAGGCTGCGGCCCTTTTCAACAAGCGATTTCTCGCGTGGGCGACGAAGGTCGGGAAGGAACTCGCGAATCCCTTCGCCGGAAATGTGCCTCGGACCCCGAAGCCGAAGCAGTTCATCGCTCCACCCGTGGCTCAAGTCATCGCGTTAAACGCCGATGCCGAGCGTGAACTCGACCGCAACGAATTGTTGCTATTCAAGGCGTGTCTCGGCGCAGGAGCGCGTGTCGGCGAGGCGACTCACCTTAAGTGGGCGGATGTTCGCGAGCGGTGGATTTCAATCGAAAGCACCTCAGACCACAGAACGAAGAACGGCGAGTCGCGGGAAGTTCCGGTTTCTCCGACCTTGCTCCGCTTCTTCGAGTCCCATCGTGGGATACCTTCCAACTATATCATACAAGACATCACCCCGCCGCGCATATCGAAACATGGCCGTCCGTTGCGCCGCGCTGAGCGGTCCGCGCGCCGCCTTGTTCGCTGGCTCCAATTGAAGGGAATCAAAGACAAGCGCCCTATCCATTGGTTGCGGAAGGTATTCGCATCCACGGTCACCGAACAGCACGATATCCACACAGCCAGTAAGTGGCTCGGCCATTCTTCTGTGCGCGTGACGGAACAGGTTTACGCTGGTGTCGCCAGCGACAAGTTTGCGGCTGTCATTTAGGCATCACCGAAAGGCACCACCCCGAGGCTCTTGGCCATTCCGCGAAAGAACAGCCTTGGCTTTGGTCGACGAGAGCAAGGCACAAGCCCACCCAAGATCGTGGGCCTAACGGAAAACGTTGCGAATCCCACATCTGCTTCGCTAGGAGCGGTTGCTATGCCCTCCAGCCCGGAAGAAACTGAATCGGATATCGCAATCAGACTCGTGTGCAGTGCCTGTATCGGAGAGAAGTTCTTGCGTCGTGATATTAAGCGTTCCGGAACCGCGCGGAGGTGCCACTATTGCGAACAGCAGGGAAAGTGCTGGTCGATTTCTCAACTTTCCGACCGCATCGAAAAAGCCTTTGAACAGCATTTCGAGCGGACGCCTGAAAATCCAGACGGCTTTGAGGCAGCGATGTTGAACGACAAGGAAAGCAGCTACGAGTGGCACAGGAAGGGCGAAGAAAGTATATACTGAGGTTGCCCCGGTTTGACGGACACGAGTTGGGCTCAAGAAAGAGAGCCTACCAATGACCCAATCGAGTTCAGACGGCGCAATGCGCCGTCGCAAGTTTACGGAGCAATACCGTCGGGACGCC
>JAEWBF010000129.1 GCA_023391285.1 Verrucomicrobiota bacterium | reverse complement strand
TTTTGGGGGGGGGGCCCCCCCCCCCCCCCGCGAAACGCGCAAGCGTTTCGGGTAGGGCGAGCCGTCCCCGGCGAGCCGCGTTGGACACGCGCACCACGTTTCCTCGTAGTGAAACGCGTAAGCGTTTCGTCTCCGGCGCACTCCCTCGTAGCGGAACGCGTAAGCGTTTCGTCCCTCGCGAATCTCTCCGTAGCGAAACGCGTAAGCGTTTCGGCTAGGGCGAGGCGTCCCCGCCGAGCCGCCGCTTCGCGTCCCTTCGAGTCCTTCGCGGTTCCAATACGTCCGATCGCCCGCCCCCCCGCCTTTTTCCTTTGCCCCTCCCGCCCACATTTGCGGCCATCTCCGCCTTTGATGGAATTTTCCCTGGACCAACGCCCGCCCGAACAGATCCCGCCGATCGATTTCCGCGCCTCGCTCAACGACGAGCAATTCGCCGCCGTCACCGCACCGCCGGGCCCGCTCCTCGTGCTCGCCGGCGCCGGCTCCGGTAAAACCCGCACCCTCACCTACCGCGTCGCCTATCTCCTCTCGCAAGGCGTTAAACCCGGCGAAATCCTCCTCCTCACGTTCACCAACAAGGCCGCGAAGGAAATGCTCCATCGCGTCCAGGATCTCACCGGCATCGAACCCCAGCGTTTCTGGGGCGGCACGTTCCACTCCCTCGGCCACCGCGCGCTCCGCATCTACGGCGAAGCCATCAACATCCCACGCAACTTCACCATCCTCGACGCCGACGAGTCCGAAACCCTCCTCAAGCAAACCGTCAACGACCTCGATAAACTCTTCTTCAAGGACAAAACCAATCCCCGCCCCGGCCCGCTCTTCGACGTCCTCTCCCTCGCGCGCAACACCCAGCTTTCCATCGCCGACACCGTCCAGAAGAACTTCCCGCAATACTCCGAGATCGCTCACCGCTTCCCCGCCTTCGCCGCCGCCTACGCCGCGAAGAAGCGCGAGCAAAACGTCCTCGATTACGACGACCTCCTCGAGTCCTGGCTCCGCCTCCTCAACGAGGCCCCCGAGGTCGCCCAATATTTCGCGCACCGCTTCCGCCACATCCTCGTCGACGAGTATCAGGATACGAATACACTCCAGTCCCAGATCGTCGACCAGCTCGCCGCCCACCATTGCGTGATGGCCGTCGGCGACGACGCCCAATGCATCTACTCCTGGCGCGGCGCGAATTTCGAAAACATCATGACGTTCCCCGACCGCCACCCGGGCACCGTCATCCATCGCATCGAAACCAACTACCGCTCGACGCCCGAAATCCTCAACCTCGCCAACGGCGTCCTCCTCGCCCAGCCCAAGGGCCGCCACTTCGACAAGGAACTCCGCGCCGCCCGCGGCCACTCCCAAAAACCTTACGTCGTCCAAACCATGGACGACCGCGAGCAGGCCGACTTCATCCTCAAACGCATCCGCTCCCTCGTTGAAGACGACGGCGTCTCGCTCAACGACATCGCCATCCTCTATCGATCGCACTTCCTCGCGCTCGAAGTGCAGCTCGCCCTCTCCCGCGCCGGCCTGCCGTATCACATCACCAGCGGCGTAAAATTCTTCGAGCGCCAGCACATCCGCGACCTCGTCGCCCTCCTCCGCTTCGTCTATAACCCCTCCGACCAGCAAGCCTGGCAGCGCATCGCCATCCTTCTCCCGAAGATCGGCGAAAAAGGCGCGATCAAAATCTACGACGCCGCCCTCGATCACGCGCGGCTCATGCAAAAAAACTTCCTCGACGTTCTCAACACCGATGACGTCCGCAGCAAGGTCCCGAAGGACGCCCGCGACGACTGGGTCAACTTCACCGCCTCGCTCTCGCAAGTCGCCGAGACAATGCAAACCGCCCGCCCGCCCGACGCCGTCCAAACCGCGATCGACGGCTGGTATGGCGATTACCTGAAAGGCGCCTTCGCCGATTACCTCGACCGCCTCGACGAGCTCAAAGCCCTCGTCGGCTTCGCCCAGCGCTTCGAGGAAACCCAGGACTTCCTCGCGCAAATCGTCCTTCTCAACAGCGAGACGAGCGACCGTCATGTCGAAGCGGATACGGAAGCGATCAAGCTCACCACCGTCCACCAGTCCAAGGGCCTCGAATACGACGTCGTCTTCCTCATCGGACTCGCCGACGGCCAATTCCCCGGCCGCCGCAGCATCGAGAGCGGCGACGTCGAGGAAGAGCGCCGCCTCTTCTACGTCGCCGTCACCCGCGCCAAGAACGAGCTCTACCTCACGTATCCAAAAGTTGCGACACGCGCCGGCCCCGGCGGCATGCTCCTGACGCCGAGCCGCTTCATCCTCGAACTTCCCACCGACCTCTACGAACCCCTCCGCATCAAACGTAGTTTTGGCTGGTAGTTCAGCATTGTAGGAGCCTGCTTGCAGGCGATTCCTCCCTCCCCGCTCCCGCCTCCTCCAACTCCGCCTTCACGTGTCCCGCTCCACCCGCACCCGTTCCGTCCTGCTCCAGCAAAACATCGGCTTTTCCATCCTGATCGCCCTCGGCTGGCTCACCGAGTTTCTCGACTTGGCTCACCTTCTTTACGACGCCTCTCCTGGCTTCACCTGGAGCCGGGTCTTGGCGCGCACCACCGTGGTGCTCTCGATTTGGCTCTTCGTCCATTTCACCACCCGCCGTTTGTTCGACCGTCTGTATTATCTCGAAGATTTCCTCCGCATCTGCAGCTGGTGCCGCAAAGTCGATCACAACGGCCAATGGCTGACGACCGAGCAATACTTCGGCGCCAAATTCAACACCGAGACCTCCCACGGCATCTGCCCCGAATGTTCCCGCGTGCAAATCGAGAAGTTCGAAGCTCAAGCCCACCGAAGGTAGCCGCAACCGGCGTCGCTTTACTCACTCCTTCACGCGCACGCCGGCCTCTTTCAACAACCCTTCCACGTCTGCCTTCATCGGCTTCTTCGCGCCGCGCCGCGCCGCTTCCAATCTCGCGCCCGACTGCGCGGCCACGTCCGACATCTTCATCCCGCACGGCGCGATATGCGGCGGCGGTGTCACATCCACCGTCTTCTTTTTCTCATCCAACAACCGCGCCGCGATTTCTCCGAGCCCGAGCCGCTGCATCGACTTTCTCAATACAGCCTTCATCTCCGGCCGATACCAAAAGAAGAAACTCCGCTGCTCCTGCTTCTCCTCCGGCGTCCGCGCCACGCTCACCGGCTTCTGATCATACGGGTGCACGCCCGTCGCATAAATCTCCGTCGCCACCGTCATCGGCGTCGGCGTGAAATCCTGCACCTGCTCCAGCCGGAAGCCCAGATCCTTCGTCTTGAGCGCCAATTCCGCCATGTCCTCCGGCCGCGAGCCCGGATGCGAGGAAATGAAATACGGGATGATCTGCGTCTTCTCCTTCCCCGCCTTCTTCGCCGCGCGATCGAACTTCTCCTTGAACTTGTAGAACAAGTTGAACGTCGGCTTCCGCATCACCTTCAGCACGTGATCGCTCGTATGCTCCGGCGCCACTTTCAACCGCCCCGACACATGATGCGCCGCGAGTTCCTCGATATACTTCTCGTGACTCGCCTTCACCTCCGGTGTCGCCCCCTTGTCGTGCAGGAATAGATCGTAACGGATCCCGCTCGTCACGAACGCGTGCTTCACCCCCGGCGTCTCGCGCACCGATTGATAAATATCCAACAGCGCCGTGTGGTCCGTATCCAGATTTCGACATACATCCGGCCAGATGCAGCTCGGGCGCACGCACTCGTCGCAGATCCACTGCTGCTTGCCCTTCATCTTATACATGTTCGCCGACGGCCCGCCGAGATCCGTGATCGTCCCGCGAAAATCCGGCATCTGCTTCACCTGCTCCACCTCCCGCAAGATCGACGCCTTGCTCCGGCTCGCGACAAACTTCCCTTGATGCGCCGAGATCGTGCAGAAGCTGCACCCGCCAAAACACCCGCGGTGCATGTTGATCGAGTGCTTGATCATCTCATACGCCGGAATCGGCCCGCGCTTCCGATACTTCGGATGCGGCAGCCGCGTGTAGGGCAGATCGAAGCTCTTATCGATCTGCTCCTCGCTCATCGTCGGATACGGCGGATTCACCACCAGCGTTCGCTCGCCCACCGGCTGCAGCAACCGCCGCGCTTTCACGCGATTCGACTCCGTTTCGATGTTCTTGAAATTCTCCGAATAACGCCCGCGGTCCGCCAGACACTCCTCGTGCGCGTGCAGCGTGAAATCATCCCAATGCCGGTTCTTCGGCAGCGCTTCTCCGGCTTCGATCATCACCGCCGTCTGCGGAATCGTCTTCAGCGACGAAAACGGCACGCCCGCCTTCAACAGCCGCAGGATCTCCCGCAACGGCAGCTCGCCCATTCCATACACCAGCAGGTCGGCGCCGCTGCTTTCCAAAATCCCCGGCATCAACTGGTCCGACCAATAATCATAATGCGTCACCCGCCGCAAACTCGCCTCGATCCCGCCCAACAACACCGGCACCTCCGGATAGAGCTGTTTCAGGATTTTCGCGTAAACCGCGCTCGCGTAATCCGGCCGAAACCCATGCTCTCCGCCCGGCGTATAAGCATCTTCACTACGCAGCTTTTTCGCCGCCGTGTAGCGGTTCACCATCGAGTCCATGCACCCCGCCGTAACGCCGAAAAACATCCGCGGCACGCCCAGCTTCTTAAAATCGCGTAAATCATCCCGCCAGTTCGGCTGGGGCAAAATCGCGACGCGAAAACCCGCGTGCTCCATGATACGACCCACCACCGCTGTCCCAAACGAAGGATGATCCACATACGCATCTCCACTCACCAGGATCACATCCACGTAATCCCACCCGCGCGCCTCGATCTCGTCGCGCGTGGTCGGCAGCCATCGGGCGGAATCCCAAATGGGCTCATGCGAGTAAACTTTTTGCGGGTCTGACACTTTCACGTTCGAAACATCGATGGCCGCGACGCTCGCCCGACACCTCCGACACCGCAAGCGTCCAGTGCACTCACCGCCGCAGCCGAGCCGCCACTCTCCATTCAAGAATTCATGCCTTTCGTCGATCATCAGGTGAGCTCTTCTTCCTCTTCCCTTACCGTGGCCCAACCGTCGTCCGACTTCCGTCGCCCTCGCCTCGGTTGCATTCGCAGCCTCGTCGCCTTCGCCGCCGCTGCAGTCGCCTGCTTCACGCTCAATCTCAACGCCATGCCCGCGGCCCCCGCGGGCGTGGTCGAAACCGGCGCGCCATCTTTCGTCGTCCTCGGCTCCGAATCCATGGGGCTGAGCGAACCGCCCACGGATCTTCACCTGCTGCCCGACGGTCGCATCCTCGCCGTTTCCCTCCGCGAAATCGCCTTCGGCGACGGCCTGCGTTGGGAGGTGCATCGCGGCGTAGAGGGCTCCGAATTCATCGCGCCCCAAGTCGCCATCGATCCCGACGGCAAGATCTACACCGGCATCCGCGGCGGCTTTGCCGAAGTCGTCCTTGGCGCCGACGCCCGCTGGCACCTCGTTCGTGCCGCCGACGTGCCTCCCGACGCCGAAGTTGAAAACGTCACGCTCGCCTGGGTCGATACGCTCAAACGCGACTGGTTCTGGTTCAGCGGCAGCGGCTCGGTCGTCTCCTGGCGCCCCGGCCACTCACCCCGTCTCGCCACTCGTGCTTCGACCGCGATCGAGCACATCTTCGAACTGGGCGACGATGTCTTCATCAGCGATCAATCCGGCGGCGCTCTCTTCCGACTGCCTCCCGGCGAAGCCACACTCGAACGCCTTTCGTCCGACAACGTCATGATCAGCGAGGCCATCACCTGCACGCTCCCGTTCGAGCCCGGCCAACTTCTCACCGGCACCAGCTTCGAAGGATTGAAGGTATTCGACGGGCGCACGTTTCAACGCTTCGGCACGTCTCCGATTCTCGGCCCCGGCCACCGCATCACCGGCCTCTGCGCTGCCGGCGATGACTTGTTCGCCGCCGCCGTCGACACCCTCGGCATCGTTTTCTTCGACCGATCCGGCACCGCTGTCCAAATCCTCGATCGCTCACTCGACCACCGGCTCGCCCGCGTCAAACGCCTCATCTATTCGACCGACGGCGTCATCTGGGCGCTCCTCAACGAGGGTGTCGCCCGCGTGCAGTTTCCGTCACCGCTCTCACATTTCGAACCCGTCGTCGCCAGCAGTCTCGTCTACGCCAAACCGCTCCGCCACCAGGGCGAACTCTGGCTCCTCGCCGACAGTCGCGCGCTGCGCGGCGTGTATGATGCCTCGAAACGCCTGGAACATTTCGAAGAAGACTCTCCGCCCGGCCGCTTCCTCTTCACGCTCAACGCCGTCGACGACCAGCTTTTCGCCAGCAACGACGCCGGCATCTACCTGCGCGAACCGACCGGCTGGCGCCTCATCGCGCCAGGAATCGTCAACGCCCGCGTCGGCACCGGCCGCTCCACCTCGCGCGGCATTCCCTACGTCGCTCGCGGCGAATTCGGTTTCCTGCAACGCACAGGCAACGACTTCACCGCGCAACGCACGCGCGTGCCCAGCTTGGGCGACAACTACAACGCCGTCCTCGACGCGTCCGGCATCGTCTGGCTCGAACTCGGCACCAGCCGCGTCGGGCGCTTCAATCCCCACGCCGAACCCGCCACTTTCGAGATTCTCGGAGCCGACGAAGGCGTCGCTGAAGGGTGGGTCTCGATCTACGAGTTGGACGGAATCGCGCGCCTCTATGCGGGGAATCGCATCTTGCGCTTCGACAACGCCGCTCGGCGTTTCGTCGACGACCCCGAATTGCTCAATCTCTTTCCCGCCAACGCGCGCCCCGACGGCCGCGCGGCCCGCGACCCTTCCGGCCGCATTTGGTATACGGCCAATGGGCTCGTTCATATCCTCGAAACAACCGGCGGCACCCCCAAGGTGACAACGATGTCCGTCGGCATCGCCCCCACCGAATACACCATCGAGGAAAACGGCATCGTCTGGCTCTTCGAACGGCAGCGGCTCGCCCGGCTCGACCCCCGCATGCCCTCACCCCCGCGCAAACCGCTGAAAGCGCAGATCACCTCCGTCGAATTTTCCTCCTCCGGCCGCTGGCATTTCGCTCCTCGCGGCACACTCGAACCGATCGACTACAGCGACAACTCCGTGGTCATCCGTTTCGCCGCGCCCGCAAGTCCCTTCGGCTCCTCCATCACGTTCGACGTCATGCTCGAAGGCGCCGGCACCCAGTGGGTTTCCACCGGCACCGTCGGCTCCGCTTCGTTCAATCGTTTGAAAGAAGGCGACTACGTGTTCCGCGTTCGCCCGAAGGCCGGCTCCGACGTCATCGGCGAAGAAGCCCGCCTCGCTTTCACCGTCCGCCCGCCGTGGTTCCGCACGAAACTCGCGTGGGCCGTCTACGTATCCACCGCAATCGGCCTCGTCGCCTTCGCCGCCTGGCTTTCCTCGTATCTGCAACGCCGCGAAAACGACCGCCTCGAACGCCTCGTCGGCGAACGCACCCGCGAGCTGCGCGCCAGCGAAGAACGCTACCGTTCGCTCAACACCGATCTCGAACGCCGCGTCGACGCCCGCACCGCCGAGCTCTCGCATTCCAATCGCGAACTCCAGCAACGCGAATCGCTCTTCCGCCTCATCTTCGAACACGCGCCCGTCGGCATCTCCTGGATGCGCTCCGACCTCGGCCCGACCTATCACTTCAACTCCACGTTCCGTCGCATCCTCGGCCTCGCCGCCGACACGTCCCTGGACCGCGAGCTGCTCCTGCAGCTCGTCCATCCCGACGACAAACACCGCCTCCTCGACATGAACCGGCTCATCGAGTCGGGCGAAAGCGACAGCTATAATCTCGAGGGCCGATTCATGCTGCCCGACGGCCGCACCGTCTGGGGCTCCATGTCCGTCGCCGTAATTCGCGACGACCGCGATCACGTCATTCAGGAGATCGGTATCCTCGAAGACATTACGCCCCGCAAGGGCGCCGAGGAAGAACTCGCCTCGACCTACAAAAATCTCGTCGCCACCTCGCGCATCGCCGGCATGGCGGAAGTCGCCACGGGCGTCCTCCACAACGTCGGCAACGTCCTCAACGGGCTCAATGTCTCCTGCAACATCCTCGCCGACGGCGCCCGCGAATCGAAGACCGACCTCCTCGTCAAAGTCTCCGCTTTGCTCCACGAGCATTCGACCGATCTCGGCCGCTTCCTCACCGAGGATCCGAAAGGCAAACTCGTGCCCGAGCTCATCACTATGCTCGCCGACAACGCCCGCCGCCATCAGGACTGGCTCACACGCGAAATCGCCGGCATGCAGCGCAGCATCGATCACATCAAAGAGATCGTCGCGATGCAGCAGAGCTACGCCACCACCGCCGGCGTCGTCGAAACGCTCACCCCCGAATCGCTCTTCGCCGACGCGCTGCACATGAACGAAGCCTCGCTCTCGCGCCACGAGGTCAACGTCGTCTGCGACTACCAATCCACCCCCGCCATCACCGTCGAAAAAGGCAAGGTGCTCCAGATTCTCACCAACCTCATCCGCAACGCCAAGCACGCCTGCGACGACCACCCCGCCCCCGAAGGAAAAACCATCACGTTGCGCATCGAAGACGCACCGCCCGATCGCGTCCGCCTGATCGTGCGCGACAACGGCGTCGGCATCCCGCCGGAAAACCTCACGCGCATTTTCACGCACGGTTTCACCACGCGGCCTCACGGACACGGCTTCGGCCTGCACTCCAGCATTCTCGCCGCTCGCGAAATGAAAGGCTCGCTCATCGTCGAAAGCCCCGGCCCCGGCCAGGGCGCCACCTTCACGCTCGAGCTGCCCATCGCCCCCGTCGAATCATCGAGCACGACGCACGCCGCCTTCCCTCTTCCCGCCGAGCCCAAATCCACCGCCTCCCGCCGCACCGCCGCTCTCCCCTCGTAGCGGAACGCGTAAGCGTTTCGGGATTTTCCCTCGTGTAGCGGAACGCGTGAGCGTTTCGCCCCCTAGCCGAAAAGCTCACGCTTTCCGCTACTGCGACAACTTCGCATATATCCGCCAGAATCGTTCCCAGAAATCATCATCGCGCGGATCGAATCTAGGATACCCTGGCACGACCGCTCCTAAAAACGGATACTGCTGCCACCGTTCCGCCAGGACCTTCCGAACCGGATTTTCGAATACGTAGCTCGCCACCGCCGCAAAAGCGCCTCTCTCCCGTTCCGGCTCCCGCAGCACATGATCGTGCGCCTGCTTTTGCAGCGCTCGAATGCCTCGCCGCAGATCCACATTCCAACCCTCGCGAAAAATCTTCACCGCTCCTCGCTGGTCGCTGCCATCCAAACACCCGACCCATAGAAAATGCGCGTGATCCGGCATTAAACAATAAGCAGGACACACCAAATCATAGCGGCTCAACGCATGGCATAGCTCTTCTCTGATTCGCGCGTGCGCCAGTTCATCCAGCCATCCGGTCGCACGTTCCTCGAGCGCCATTGTCCAGTGCACGAACGCTCGCCCTCGATACCACCCCGGCTCCAAACGTCGCAATCCGCCCACGTGCAGCTTGGGATCAAATGGCACAACCGACCCATGGTCTTCCCACCGACCTTCTGCAACCCCGTAGCGGAACGCGTAAGCGTTTCGAGATCGCAGCATCCACCTCCTAACATAGCGAACGTAGCCCGCCCCAACTCGTCGGGCGGCGTTTCACGCTCCCTCTCGTAGCGGAACGCGTGAGCGTTTCGCCTCCTTCTCTCCCGAAAAGCTCACGCTTTCCGCTAGGCGCCACCCCTACTCCTCCGCCCCCGCCGCGTCCCACATCTCCCGCACCCGATCCCGGCTATACGCCAGGAAATGCCGGTCGGCCGCGAACACCTCGAGCGTGATCGTCGCATCGTAACCGCTCTTCCGCAGCTCGCGCACGTGCTTCCCCAGCTGGATGTTTCCCATCCCGACCGCGAGATGCAGGTCCGCCATTCCGCCGCGATTATCGTGCACGTGCACGTGCGCGAGCCGTCGGCCGAACTGCGTGATCAACTCCGTCGCCGTGTTTCGCTCCACGCCGAGATGGCTGTGTCCGATATCCAGATGCAGCCCGAGCTGCGGCACCGCCTCGAAGATCGGCGCCAGCTGCAGCCCCGTGTTGAACCGCCCCGGCACGTTCTCGAGCATGATCCCCACGCCAAGCGGCTGCGCGAATTCCACCAGCTCGCGCAACGCATCCACATTGCGCATCACCACCGTGCGCTCTTCGAAGAACGGCGCATGCCCGTCCGGATGCACGTTCATCCATTTCGCCCCAATCTTCGCAAAAAACTCCACCGCGCGCTTCAGCTCGTCGATCGCCGCCCGCCGCACGCTTTCGAACGAATGCCCGATCGGCAGATAATACGCCGTGTGCCCCACCACGCCGAGTCCGTGATCGCGCAACATCGCGCTGACTTCCGCCGGCCGCAATTGCCACGTCGCCGCCGCCGGCGGCTCGAGCGTGAGATCCACAAACTCCAATCCCATCTCCGCCATCCACGCGAGCTCACACGCCAGCGGCTCCCCCGGATGATTCATCGCTCCAATTTGCATGATAATCTTCTGATGATTCTCCCGCGAAACACGCTAAAGCTCCCGCTCCTCGATTCTTCCTTCGCGATCTTTCGCGTGTTTAGCGGGCAGTAGATTTCACCTCTCCAAGGGCCGATCCGTCGGTTGATGCAGCGCAAACCATGGCCGGCTGTCGAAGAGCCGCACACGCCGTTCCTCCATCGCGGCTAGATCCTCCGCCTCGATCCGCGCCAGCGCAAACTGCTCCCTCAGCCACGCCGGCAGCGCCTGCGCTCGACCCGGACACAGCCAGTTAAACACCGCCAGCGCGCCATGCAGCAACGGCAGGTCGCGCCCCATCCGTTCCACCAGCCGCGCCCACGCCATTCGTTCCACCGTCGCCGCCATTACATTGAGCACATCCACCCAGTCGCAGCGCTCGCGTTGCATCACATACAATTTCACGCGGACCACTTCTTCCGCCGGCGCCGCGCGAAAGCTCCGGCCTTTCAACCGCAGCGGCGTCGCAAACTGGAACCACATCTCGTCGATCCCCACGCGATGATTCGGCAACGCCCAAATCACGTCGAACAACACGCCATTCTTCCATCCGCGAAAAATCCAACTCCGGTCATATCCTTCCTGCTCGAAATAATCCTCGAATCCCGCCCGCTTCAACGCGTCCACCGCCCGTTCGCGATCGTTCGCGCTCACGATCACGTCGACATCCTTGGTGTTGCGCCAATGCCCCGTGTAAGTCGCCAACGCCAGCGCACCCGCCAGCAAAAACGAAATTCCCTCCGCCTCCAACGCATCCGTCCCCGACGTAAACACCGCCCACTGCTCCTCCGGCATCAGCGCCCCCCATTCGGCGTCGTTCGCCACCTGCGTCTCCGCTGCCTGGGAAGGATGTGTTTCAATTTCACGCATGGCTTTCGGGAATGATGGCCCCGCAGACCCAACGACCGCGCTCACGTTCCCGCCCGCAGGCTTCACGTAGCACGGGCAACCTGCCCGTGCGTTGCACCGCGTTCCCGCTTCGTTACCACTTTCCCCTTCCCAACTGTGCTATGTTGCGGCTGAACTGAACACCGCATGTCCTCTTCCGTCGAAAACGTCGTCATCATCGGCACAGGCTGCGCCGGCCTCACCGCCGCCATCTACACCGCCCGTGCCAATCTGAATCCGCTCGTCCTCGAGGGATCCCTCCCCGGCGGTCAGCTCACGACGACGAGCGAGGTCGAAAACTTTCCGGGATTCCCCCACGGAATCGATGGCTTCCAACTCATGCAAAACCTGCGCGAGCAGGCCACGAAGTTCGGCACCCGTTTCGAACAAGCCCTCGTCACCTCCGTCGATCTCACCTCCCAGCCCCGCAAACTCATCTGCGGCGACCGCACCATCCTCGCCAAATCTGTCATCATCGCCACCGGTGCCTCGCCGCGCATGACTGGCGTCCCCGGCGAAAAAGAACTCTACGGCGGCAAGGGCGTCACCACCTGCGCCACGTGCGACGGCGCATTCTACCGCAAGATGGACGTCGCCGTCATCGGCGGCGGCGACAGCGCCGCGGAAGAAGCGCTCTTCCTCACCCGCTTCGCGTCCAAAGTGTATCTCGTTCACCGCCGCGACACCCTCCGCGCATCGAAGATCATGGCGGATCGTGCCACGTCGCACGAAAAGATCGTCCCGGTCTGGAACAGCATCCCGCTCGCCGTCGAGGGCGTCGAACAGGGCGCCGTCACCGGTCTGCGTATCCAAAACGTCAAGACCAACGAGATCAGCGTGCTGCCGATCAAAGGTCTCTTCGTTGCCATCGGTCACGTGCCCAACACCGGCCCGTTCGCCGAAGCGCTCGACGTCGACGAAAACGGCTACTTCAAACCCGCCGTCGGCTCGCAGGTGAAAACCAACATCGAGGGCGTCTACGTCGCCGGTGACTGCGCCGATCACGTTTACCGCCAGGCCATCACCGCCGCCGGCATGGGCTGCCAGGCCGCCATCGAAGCCGAACGCTGGCTCGCCGAACACGGCGCCTGATCCTCTCCCCCCTTGTAGCGGAACGCGTAAGCGTTTCGCTCCCCCGCCGACCGCGTAAGCGCTTCCTCCCCCGTAGCGGAACGCGTGAGCGTTTCGCCGTCCGGGTCGTAGCGGAACGCGTAAGCGTTTCGCCTCCCGTAGCGGAACGCGTAAGCGTTTCGTCCCCTGCTTCCCCGCCAACACCGCGCTCACCATGCCGCTCCACCCCCTCTCCGACCCGTTCTTTAGAATACTTCTAATTCTTACTTGATCCTTAGAACCATTCCAATTTGCTGATCCTTCCACATGATTTCCGACGCCACTCACACCCCCGACCTGTTGGCCCAAAAGTTGGCCGACAGCGGTCTGCGCGCCACCCCCCAGCGCGAGGTCGTCTTCAGCGTTCTCCTCAAGAAGCGCGATCATCCCACCGCCGACGAAGTTTATGCCCGCGTCCGCGGCGAAATGCCCACCATCTCGCTCGCGACCGTCTACAACTGCCTTGAGACCCTCGTCGGCTGCAACCTGGTCCGCGCCGTCAACTTCGAACGCGGCCCCACCCGCTACTGCCCCAACCTCCAGCCGCACGCCCATTTTCACGACGAGGACACCGGCCAGACGTTCGACGTCGATCTCCCGCCGGACCTCCTCACCCGCGTTAAAAAAGTCCTCCCCTCCACCTACGACGCCTCGTCCGTCGAAATCATCTTCCGCGGCAAAACCAAATCCCGCACCCGCTGATTCGTTCCCCCTCACTTTCACTTTCCCCCTCACTTTCACTTTCACTTTCATCTCCGCCACATGAGCCAACTCGAAATCAAAGATCTCCACATCGCCATCGGCGAAAAGCCCATCGTCAAGGGCCTGAACCTCACGGTTCGCCAAGGCGAAGTGCACGCCATCATGGGGCCCAACGGCACCGGCAAATCGACGCTCGCCAAAGCCATCGCCGGTCACCCCGACTACTCCATCACGAGCGGCGAAGTCCTCCTCGACGGCAAATCCATCCTCGAACTCGAGCCCGACGAACGCGCCCGCGCCGGCATCTTCCTCGCCTTCCAATATCCGTCCGAAATCCCCGGCGTCACCATCGCCAACTTCCTCCGCGCCGCCGTCCAGGCCCGCATGGCCGAGGGTGAAGAGCTCGACGCCACCGCTTACTACAAGCGGCTCTACTCGAAGATGGACCTCCTCAAGATCGATCGGAA
This sequence comes from Verrucomicrobiota bacterium, assembly GCA_023391285.1. Classification (GTDB taxonomy): domain Bacteria; phylum Verrucomicrobiota; class Verrucomicrobiia; order Opitutales; family Opitutaceae; genus Opitutus. Next base: position 21,871 of record JAEWBF010000129.1, on the reverse strand, counting down.
GTTCACCTCCCGCGCCATCAACGACGGCTTCTCCGGCGGCGAAAAGAAGCGCTGCGAAATCCTTCAAATGGCCATGCTCGAACCCGCGTTCGCGCTCATGGACGAAACCGACTCCGGCCTCGACATCGACGCCCTCCGCATCGTCGCCGAAGGCGTCAACACCCTCCGCGGCGGCCAGCTCGGCATCCTCATGATCACCCACTACCAGCGCCTGCTGGAATACATCGTTCCGGACTTCGTCCACGTGATGTATGACGGCCGCATCGTAAAGAGCGGCGACAAATCCCTCGCCCTCGAACTCGAGGCCAAGGGCTACGACTGGGTCAAAAAAGAACTGGTCGCCTAAGGTAGGGCGAGGTCTCCGGCCGAGCCGCGCCTCGCTCTCAACCCTCATCTCTCAACTCTCAACTTTCCGTTCGTCATGAAACCACCCACCGAACTCGACACCACGTCCGTCGCCCCCGACGAGACCGTGATCGAGAATCCCGTCGCTGGCATCGACCAGTCGCGCGGCGATTTCAGCTACGACGTCGACTACGCTTTCGACGCCGGCACCGGCCTCACCGAGCAAACCGTCCGCTACATTTCCTCCGTCAAAAAGGAGGCCGACTGGCTGCTCGAATTCCGCCTCAACGCGTTGAAGAAATTCCAGTCCATGCCGCTGCCCACGCACTGGGCGACGAAGGATCTCGAAAACATCAACTTCGACAAAATCCGTTACTACCTCGCGCAGGGCCAAAAACCCAAGCGCACGTGGGACGAAGTGCCCGACGATATTAAGAAGACGTTCGAGCGCCTTGGCATTCCCGAGCAGGAGCGCAAGTTCCTCGCCGGCGTCGAAGCGCAATTCGACTCCGAAGCCGCGTATTCGAATATCAAGGACACCGTCGCAAAGCAGGGCGTCATCTTCGTCAATTCGACCGAAGGTCTCCGCGAACACCCCGAGCTCTTCCGCAAGTTCTTCGGTAAGGTCATCCCGACCGGCGACAACAAGTTCGCCGCCCTCAACAGCGCGGTGTTCTCCGGCGGCTCGTTCATCTACGTGCCGCCCGGCGTGAAGGTCTCGCACCCGCTCCAAGCCTACTTCCGCATCAACGCCGAAAACTTCGGCCAATTCGAACGCACCCTCATCATCGCCGACGAAGGCTCCGAGGTCGTTTACATGGAAGGCTGCACCGCGCCGAAGTTCTCCACCTCGACGCTTCACAGCGCCGTCGTCGAACTCGTCGCGCTGAAGGGCGCCAAGATCCAATACATCACCGTCCAAAACTGGGCGCCCAACGTCTACAACCTCGTCACCAAGCGCGGCGTCGCGCACGAGGAAGCCGAGATCAAGTGGATCGACTGCAACATCGGTAGCCGCCTCACGATGAAGTATCCCGGCGTCGTCCTCAAAGGCCGCAAGGCCCGCGGCGAGGTCATCTCGATCGCGCTCGCCAACGACGGACAACACCAGGACACCGGCGCGAAAATGATCCACGCTGCCGACGAAACGACGTCCAACGTCGTCTCGAAATCCATCTCCGTCGGTCAGGGTCGCGCGACGTATCGTGGACAGGTTCACATCCCGAAGCACTTGAAGGGTTGCAAAAACAACACCGAGTGCGACGCGCTGCTCATCAACACGAACAGCCGCACCGACACCTATCCCGCGATCACCGTCCGCGGCGACAAGAACGCCACGCAGCACGAAGCCTCCGTTTCGAAGGTTTCGGAAGACATGATCTTCTACATGCAGCAGCGCGGCCTCACCGAAGCCCAAGCGATGAGCCTCGCCGTCAATGGCTTCATCAACGACCTCGCCCGCCAGTTCCCCATGGAATACAGCGTCGAGCTCAAGCGCCTCATCGACCTCGAAATGGAAGGCTCCGTCGGCTGACGCCCACGGATTTTCGATGGGCGATTTTCGATTTTCGATCTGCTCGGAAATCGCCGCCCAATCGAAAATCGAAAATCCAAAATCGAAATTCGCGATGTCCTCTTCCGTCCAAACTCCCTCTCCGTCTCTCGTGGGCTCGTTTACGCCCGAAGCCTTCAACGCCCATCTCGCGACCCAATCGGACGCCCCCATCTGGTGGCTCGATTACAAACGCGACGCCTACGCCAAGTTCGCCGCGCTTCCCATGCCCAAGCGCACCGACGAGAGCTGGCGCTTCAGCAACATCTCCGGCCTCACCCTCGAAGGCTTTCAGGTAGGGCGCGTTGTCCCCAACGCGCCGTCGGATCTCCCCACCGGCTCCGGCATCGACGGTGTCGCCGCGCTCACGTTCATCAACAACGTCCTCGCCGGCTCGACGCTCCTCGCGCCCGAGCTCACCGCGAAGGGCGTGATCGTCACCACCCTCGCCGCCGCCGCGAAATCCCACCCCGATCTGCTCAAGGCCCACTTCATGGCCCAGCCGCAGAAACTCGGTTCGGAAAAATTCGCCGCGCTCCACAGCGCCTTCGTCGGCGATGGCGCCTTCATCTACATCCCGAAAGGCGTCGAACTTCCCGCTCCGCTCATCATCACGCATGTCGCACAGGGCGCCGGCACCGCCGTCTTCCCGCACACGCTCGTGATCGCCGAGGAGAATTCGAAAGCCACCATCGTCGACCTCTTCCTCTCCGCCGGCTCCGACTCTCAACCCTCAACTCTCAACTCTCAACCCGGCGAGCGCCAGCTCGCCGTCGGCTCGAACGACCTCTACGCCGCCCACGGCGCACAACTCACCTACGTCGGCGCGCAAAACTGGTCGCGCGAAACGCTCTCGTTCCACTTCAACGACACCATCGTCCGCCGCGACGCCCGCGTTCAATCGCTCAACGTCCACCTCGGCGCCCGCCAGGCCCGCCACGAGTCGCTCTCGCAACTCCAGGCTCCCGGCGCATTCTCCGAGATGCTCGCCGTCACCGTCGCCGACGCCACGCAGGAATTCGATCAGCGCACGCTCCAAATCCACCAGGCGCCCAACACGAAGTCGGACCTCCTCTACAAAAACACGCTGCGCGACAAAACCCGCACGATCTTCTCCGGCCTCATCATCGTCGATCAGGACGCGCAGAAGACCGATGCCTATCAGTCGAACCGCAACCTGATGCTCTCCGACGATGCCGAAGCGAACTCGCTTCCCGGTCTCGAGATCCAGGCCAACGACGTCCGCTGCACCCACGGCGCCACCTCCGCGCGCATCGATCCCGAACAGGAGTTTTATCTCCAGTCCCGCGGCATCCACAAAGCGATGGCCGACGAACTCCTCACCTTCGGCTTCTTCGAGGAAGTCCTCAACCGCCTCGAAAACGAGGCCCTCCACGACACCCTCCGCAGCCTCATCCAAACCAAATTCAAGAAGTAGAACCTCCCGCTAAACACGCGAACCAACGCGAAAAGCTCAGCCATTTTCGCGACCTTTCGCGTGTTTAGCGGGCAAACTCCGACGCTTATGAGCAATCGCGATCGCACGCTCTCCCGCGACGTCCTCGCCACCCAAATCCCTTCCGGCGACAAAGCTCCGCTCACCGCCGGCACGCCCGTCGTCATCCATCAAACGCTCGGCGGCAGCTACACGGTGCAGACCGACCGCGGTCTCTTCCGCATCGATGGCAAGGACGGCGACGCTCTCGGCGAAGCCGTGGTCGAAAACAAAGTCGACGCCGCCACCCTCGCCGACGGCGCTCCCGATCCCGAAGCGATCTGGGGTCAGCTCCGCAAGGTCTTCGATCCGGAAATCCCCGTGAACATCGTCGACCTTGGCCTCGTTTACTCGATGGATGTCGAAGCCGTGAACGGGCCTTCACCCGACGACAAACCGTCTTACAAGGTCAACGTCCAGATGACCCTCACCGCCCCCGGCTGCGGCATGGGCCCGGCAATCGCCGAAGACGCCAAATCGAAAATCGTCCTCGTCCCCGGCGTCAGCGACGCCGACGTCCGCATCACCTGGGACCCGCCGTGGAACCAAGCCATGATCTCCGAAGAGGGAAAGATGAAGCTCGGCCTGATCTGAGCCTTCCGCTTCCCGAAAGCCCGACCCGCCCGTCGGGCTTTTTTTGCGCGTATCCCCGCCGACACTCGCTTCGTGACCGCCCTCGGTTAACTGACCCGTCTGATACGTTCGCTTCGAAGCGTCGTAACCAGACGTTATACCTGCATTCGCACCTGCGTCGTCACTCGACGTGCTCGGTCCAAGCGCCGATCCTTGGCGCGCAGCCACATGCCACCTGCCTTGATGCGTCGCTCACGCTTCGTTTTGGCCGCAGTCGCCTTCGCCAGCCCCGCCAGCGGCTACGATCGCCTCAGCGCTGAGGAAGCAGAACAGCTGGCGAAACCGACCGCCGCGGACCGTGCCGCCTCTGCAGCGCGAGCCGTCTCCGAATTGGGACCAAAAAGCACCGCGATGCGGCGGGCCTCCTTCTGGATGATCGGCTCGTTCGAACCGGCGCAACCGACCTTCGTCAGCCGCGGCGACGACTTCGAGGTCAGTTTCGAACCTCCCCAACTTTACTCGGGCCTCGCCACCGCCATCACCACCGACGGCTACCTGCTCACAGCCGCCCATCTGATCCGACCTCATTGCTGGCTCATCGGCCATATCGACGGCCGACAAGCCATCGTCCGTCCGCGTGTCGTGTTCGTGGAGACCAGAGCGCAAATGGCCGCGGAGTTCGCGATTTTAAAAATCGAGTGTTCCTCTCTCGAGCCACTGCCTTGGGAGAATTCTCGCGCCGGACTCAGTCGGCTCTACGCGTCCGCGTGTGAAACGGCGCCGCGCTTCCACCGTGTTGAACTCGCCGGCGAGACCACCCGGGGCGAGGGCGCGTCCGCCAGCGCGCACGGGCGCGTGATCGCCACCAACATTCCCTTCTGGCGAGGCGATAGCGGTGGCGCCGTGGTCGACCCACAGGGTCGGTTCGTCGGGCTTGTCATGGCTTTCTACCTGCCGTGGCGGACACACCAGGTTTCCCGACTCGTCTTCGTGCCCAACCGCGAATTTGTGATGTCCGTCATCGTGATCGATCGTCAGAAATCGCGCGAACAGCAGGCCTCCGACGCCCTCATCCCCTTCCATCGCTGAACCGCCGCTAACATCTCTGTCATGAAAGCCCGCGAGAGCGGCATGCCCGCCGAAGAAATGTGGTCCGCGTTTTTTGACCCCGCCGACATCCTGGCGAAATTCCTTCCAATTCCGCCGACCCATCTCCGCATCGCGGAATTCGGCTCGGGCTACGGCACGTTTACGCTTCCCGCCGCCCGCCTCACACTCGGCCCCGTCTACGCCTTCGACATCGAACCCGCACTCGTCTCCTTGCTCCAGGAACGTGCCGGCGCCGAAAACCTCGCCAACATTCGCGCGACCTTGCGCGATTTCATCGCCGACGGCACCGGCCTGCCCGACGCGAGTATCGATCACGCGATGCTCTACAACATCCTTCATCTCGAGAATCCCATCGCGCTCCTCTACGAGGCATACCGGATCCTCGCCCCCGGTGGACATCTTTCCATCCTCCATTGGAACTACGATCCGCTCACACCGCGCGGACCACCGATGGAAATCCGCCCGCGCCCGAGCCAATGCCGCGCCTGGGCCGAATCCGCCGGCCTCACCTTTCTTCGCGACGCCAATCTCTCAGCCTGCGCGCCCCACCACTACGGTCTCGCGTTTCAGAAACCCGCCGAACCCTCATCCCGTTAGCCGGATTCCTCGAGCCACCGCATGAAACACCGTCGCCATTCATCTGATCTCCGCGCCGGTATCTTGATCGCGTTTCTGTAACACGGCGCCAATCCCATCGGCATCCCCCCGACGCACGCGTCACTATCCGCCGCTGCAGGTTTGAAATTGCGCCGGATTTCCGGCTCGCCACCGTCAGCGGCGCCCCCATGCCGCACGACGTCACGCTCATTTCCACGATCGCGATCGGTTTCGTGCTCGCCTTCGCGTTCGGCTACACCGCGCAACGCTTCCGTCTCCCGCCGCTCGTCGGCTATGCCATCGCCGGCATCATCATCGGTCCATTCACACCCGGCTTCGTCGCCGATCCCGCCATCACCGGACAACTCGCCGAAATCGGCGTCATGCTTCTCATGTTTGGCGTCGGCCTGCATTTCTCGCTCGCCGACCTCCTCGCCGTCCGTCGCATCGCCATTCCCGGCGCCATCCTTCAAATCGCGCTCGCCACCCTCCTCGGCATCGCACTTACGCATTTCTGGGGCTGGTCGCTCGGCGCCGGCCTCGTCCTCGGCCTCAGCCTTTCTGTCGCCAGCACCGTCGTTCTCCTCAAAGCCCTCGAGGAGCGCAACGCCGTCTCCACCCCCAACGGTCGCATCGCCGTCGGCTGGCTCATCGTCGAAGACCTCGCGATGGTCCTCGCGCTCGTCCTGCTTCCGGCATTCGCGCCCGCCCTCGGTGGACACGTGCCCGACGATGGCCACGGCCCTGCTCACGCCAGCCTCCTCGCCAAGCTCGGCGACACCGCCATCAAGGTCAGCGCGTTCGTCCTCATCGTTCTCTTCTTCGGCCCGCGCGTCATGCCCTGGCTCCTCCGCCAGGTCGCGCGCACCGGCTCGCGCGAACTTTTCACGCTGTGCGTCCTCGCCGTTTCGCTCGGCATCGCTTTCGGATCCGCCAAACTCTTCGACGTCTCCTTCGCCCTCGGCGCGTTCTTCGCCGGCGTTGTCCTCAGCGAATCCGATCTCAGCCATCGCGCCGCTGAAAACTCCCTGCCGCTTCAAGACGCGTTCGCCGTTCTCTTTTTCGTTTCGGTCGGCGTGCTGTTCGATCCTTCCATCCTCATCAACCAACCCGGTCACGTCGCCGCCGTCGTCGCGCTCATCATCGTCGGCAAAGCCCTCATCGCCCTCGGCATCGTGCTCGCCCTCGGCTACCCCATCTACACTGGCCTGATCGCCGCCGCCTCCCTCGCGCAAATCGGCGAGTTCTCCTTCATCCTCGCCGGCCTCGGCCTCAGCTACCAACTCCTCCCCGCCGAAGGCCTCAGCCTCGTCCTCGCCGGCGCCCTGCTCTCCATCACGCTCAATCCGCTCGCGTTCGCCTGCGTCGATCGTCTCAGCCCCTGGCTCGCCTCCCTCGGCGGACCGCGCTGGAAAACGCTCTACTTCGAAGGCCGCGGCGGACAATTCGCGCGCTTCCAAACCGAACTCGAAACCGCCCGCCGCCTCGCCGCCGAGAAAGCCGCCGAGCATAAAACCTTCTCGCCCGACGAACTCGTCAGCCAGTTCCCGCTCTTCTCGACCCTCACCGCCGAACAGCGCGACGTCCTTCTTCTCCACTTCGAAACCCATCGCGCCAAACCCGGCGAGCGCGTCATCCGCACCGGCGATCACGCCGACTCCGTCTACTTCATCTGCTCCGGCGAAGTCGAAGTCATCCCGCCGCGCCGCAAAGACAAAATCAAGCTCGGCGCCGGCGCCTTCTTCGGCGAAATGGCCCTCCTCGACGGCGGCAATCGCTCCGCCGACGTCATCGCGCTCGACTATTCGAAATTTCTTACGCTCTCACGACGCGATTTCCTGCGCTTCCTCAAACGCTACCCGTCGCTCCGCGCACCCATCGTCGCACTCGCGCAAGAGCGCGGCGCGATGAATCGCAAGTTCCTCGAAGAACCCGCCGAGCCGGCTGCGACCGCGCCTTCCCTCTGACAGCCTCCTCAGCCGTTCGCCCGCTCGCGCGAGGCGTCCTCCTCGCGAGCGCGCGGCCATAAACTTCGGTTCGTCCGCCGACAAAATCTCGCTTCGGCCGGTGGATTTGCCAATTCACCTAGCCCGCAACTCATCCGCGGCGCTACCAGCTCTGCGCCGCCTCCACCCGCTGACTCTCGACGTTTGCCCTTTCGAGGTCTTCCACCCATTCCCGCTTCCTGATGTCCGACGATCCTTCCACTCGCAGCCCCGCCCCCCAGCCGCGTATCGGCTCGGGCGAACTCGCCTCTGATTGGACCACAAAATTTCAGAAGGTCCGCGTCAAAAAACCCATCTATCGCCGTAAGTGGTTCCGTCGCACGTTGTGGATCGTCGCCTCTGTTTTCGTGATCGGCTCCGTCACGGTGGGCGGGATCGTGTGGCACTGGCATCGCAAACAGCTCGCAGAGCTCGACCGGCAACGCAGCAACGTCGAAGCCTTCGTGCGCAGCCCCGAATTCGAACAATTCGGCCGCATGATCGACGCCCACACCGTGGCCCTCGTCAACTACGTCAGCGTCCGTCCCGCCGTCGCGCGCGAAACCCTCCCGCAAGTCTCCGCCTGGGAAAACGATCACCGCCTGCTTCCCTGGCCGGGCGAACTTCCGCCCATGCCCGCCTCCGCCGCCAGCGACCCCGGCCGCGCTTCCGCCGCCCGCCAGCGTCTGCTCGAACTGCTCAACGAGCGCGGTTTCAAAGCCGACCCGGCTCAACAAGAAGAAGCCCGTCGGCTCTTCCTCCGCGCGCTCCTCCCACACGCCCGCGCCTTCCTCGCCGGTGCGCCGGAACGCAGCTTCCCGGCCTTCCAACTCGATCGCTCCTTGCAAGACATCGCTCTCGCCGCCTTCGCCGCCCGCGACGGCGCCCCGCACGCCGCCAACGCCGAACAATTCTTCGCCCTCTACGCCACGATCGGTCCAAAGTTCTGGCAAGCCGTCGATCAAAGCCGCGAAAGTTTCTCCCACTCCATCAAGCGGCAGCCTTGAGCGGACTCCACGCAACGGCTCGTAAGCTCCTCCGCCGTTGCGACCTGCACGCGATGCTCTCTCGGCGCGAGCTCCAGCCGCCGCCCGAGCTCCTTCGTTGACCACGACACGCCCGCCTTCATCCTCGCGGCGCTTTTCCATGGGAGTCTCATCACCCCGGCGCCACGTCATCCGTTTCCTTTTCCTTCCTCTTGCGCTCGCCCACGCCGCCGAGCTCGCGCCCACCTCGCTCGATCCGATCGTCGTCACCGCTCAAAAACGCGGCCAGTCGATCGACGAGGTCCCCATCGCGATCACCGCCTACACCGGCTCCTTCCTCGAGCAGCACGGCATCAACAGCTATGCCGACCTCGCCCCGCTCGTGCCGGGCCTCTTCATCTCCGCGCAAAACCCCAACCTCCCCAGCATCAACCTCCGCGGCATCGGCTCCGACACCACCGACCCCCGCCACGACCCGCGCATTTCCATCTTCCAAGACGGCGTAGCCATCACCCGTATCACCGGAAGTCTGACGGAGCTCTTCGACATCGAACGCGTCGAAGTCCTCAAAGGCCCCCAGGGCACACTCTTCGGCCGCAGCGCCGGCGCCGGCGCCATCGCCATTCTCTCCCGCAAACCGTCGCCCACCCGCGAAGCTTCCCTCTCGCTCGGCCTCGGCAACTTCGATCGCCGCTACGCCTCCGGCTTCGTCAACACCCCCCTCGCCGGCGACACCCTGCTCGGTCGCCTCGCGTTCGCCGCCGAGTCGCGCGACGGCTATGTCCACAATCTCGCCGACGGCTCCGACCTCCAAAGCCGCGAAACCTTCGCCCTCCGCCCTTCGCTCCGTTGGCTGCCGACCCCCGACACCACCGTCGATGTCGTGCTCAACTTCCAACGCGACACGCCCGCCGGCACCGCCTTCAAGAGCGGCGTCATCCCGCCCCCTGCCGGAAACACCAGCCATTTCAGCGACGCCCACCTCACCCGCGGCGCCGAGCTCGGCATCGAACGCACCGTCTGGGGCGCGACCGCTCTGATCGAACACCGCCTCTCCGAAACCTGGACCCTCAACGCCATCACCGCCTGGCGCGCCTACGACTCCTTCGAGCAGCTCGATCTCGACGGCTCTTTTCTCCCCCTGCTCGAATCTTCGCACGATCCCTCCGGCCATCAATTCAGCCAGGAACTCCGGCTCAACTTCGACACCGGCCACCGTTTCGCTGGCTTCATCGGCGCCTCCTACGCCCGCGAACGCGCCCGCGAATCCAGCAGCGTGTTCGTCGACGAGCGCTCCGTCTGGCCGTTCCTTTCCTCCAACTTTCGCTCCGGACTTCTCGCCGCCGGCGTCCCCGCCGCCCTCGCGCAAACCGCCGTCCCCGAGATGCACCCGCTCGTGCCACAAGCCCGCCTTCCCGCCGGCTTCGCCGCGTTCGGCCTCGTCCCATCCCTCGCCCCACTCGCCACCCTCGCCAACGCCCCGCTGAAATCGTTCCACTCCGACGCCTTCACCAACTCCGCCGAACTCGACGCCGCGGATGTCTTCGTCGACGGCACCTGGCGCGCCACCGATCGTCTCGAGTTCACCGCCGGCGCCCGCCTCTCTTTCGAAAAACAAACCGGCGGCTACGACGTTCCTCCGAGCGCGAACCCTTCCACCCTCGGCTTCCTTCTCGGCAACTCCCCCAACTTCGCGTTTCTCCCCACGCCCGGCCTGCTCACCGACAGCGATCACGCCACCGGCTGGGTCGGCCGCGCCATCGCACGCTACGTCGTGTCACCGTCGTTCAACACCTACGCCAGCCTCTCCCGCGGTCGCCGCCCCGCCGCCTTGCTCATCTCCGCCAACGGCCCCCTCCGCGCCGGCGAGGAATCGATCATCCACGGCGAAATCGGCGCCAAGGGCCGCGCCTTCAACGGTCGTCTCGACTGGTCCGCCGCCGTCTTCGACTACCGCTATCGGCATTTCCAAACCCAGGTCCAGGATCCGCAAAACATCAGCCGCTTCTTCGTCGCCGACGCCGGCCGCGCCACCGGCCGCGGCGCCGAAATCTCTTTGCGTAGCCTCATTTCGGATACGCTCAGCGCCTTCGCCACCTACGGCTACACCGACGCGACGTTCGACGAGACCGGCGAAAACGGCACACCTCAACTCTACGCCAGCTCCACGTTCCGCCTCACGTCCCGCCATACCGCATCAATCGGCGCCACCTTCGAGCATCGCACCGCGCGCCGGGGCCGCTTCGCCGTCACGCCCGTCTGGCAGTATCGCTCCGCTTTCTTCTTCGACGACGACAACACCCGTCTCGGCGGCTCGCTCCGCCAGCCCGGTTATTCCGTCGTCAACCTTCGCGTGACTTGGAGCAGCGACAACCGCGCGTGGGAAGCCACGCTGTTTGCCGACAATCTTTTCGACGAGGAGTATCTCATCGACGCGGGCAACATCGGCGCAAGCTTCGGCCTGCCCACCTTCATCCGCGGCGCCCCCCGCCTCTACGGCCTCACGCTCACCCGCCGCTGGTGAGGCCCGAAAACCTACGAGCGGCTTTGCGCCGCAACTCCCCCTCGCTGGCCGCCGCCTTCCATCCGCCAGTTGTGGATACTGAGCCTTGGATCTTCTCTGGAGCTTGGGTCTTGGCGCTTGGATCTTTCCACCCGTTGCACTCGCCACTTACGAAGCAAAAGTGAATTCCCCAAGGGTTGATCTCTCCTCTTGGCATCCCGCGTTCGCTGCCATCGTCTATCTTCCACGTGCCTTGGCAGTTTACCGCTCTTCTTTTCTCCAGCGTCTTTGAGCTCATCATGGCGCTCTTCGTCCGCAGCCGCCTGCGGACGCCGACCTCCGCCCCGTTCTGCCTCGCCCTGCTGCTCAACTCGTCCTGGGCCCTTGGATACGCCATCGAGCTCAGCCTGCCCGAGCTCGACGACAAGCTTCTCGTTTTCCAAATCCGCTGCTCTTTCCTCTGCTTCTACGCTCCCGCGTGGTTCGAGATGGTGCATCGGATGACCCGCGGCCGCCCGCTCCTTCGCGGCTGGATGGTCCCCGCCGTCCTCCTCATCCCCGTCATCTCGCTCCTGCTTCTCTGGCTGCCCGGACCGGGACAAAATCCTCTCCTTCGTCATTCGTTCTGGATCGACGCCAGCGGCGGCATTCCCGTCCTCCGCAACGCCCTCGGCCCGTTCGGCATCCTCTACTATCTCTACAACTACGCCGTCTGGGGCGCCATCTTCCTGCTCCTCATTCCGCGCCGCCAACAAACCCCGTGGGAACGCCGCGGCTGCTTCATCTTCCTCGCCGCCGCTTTCATCGGCTGGACCACCGACCTCTCCCACCTCCTTCACCTCACCCATCCACCCGGGCTCAACTACGCGCCCATCCTCCTCCCTGTCACCAGCACGCTGATCGCATTCGCCCTCCTGCGCCATCGGATGCTCAACCTCGCTCCCGTTGCCCGCGCCGCCCTCATCGAGCGCTTGGAAGACCGCATCCTGGTTTTCGACAACGAAGATCGCATCGTCGACCGCAACCAGGCCGCTACCACCACCCTCGGTCTCGATAAGTCCCACGCGTTCGGCCAGCCCGCCCGAGACATTCTCCGGCCGTGGCCCCGGCTCATCGGGCTCTTCTCCGATCCCGCCAAACCTCGGATCGAAATCCTCATCGGCGACGTCGCGTTCGAGGCAACGTTGTTCGACGTGCTCGAACCCGGCGATGCTCGCCCCCGCGCCCGCGTGCTCGTGCTCAGCGACATCACCCGCCGCAAGGAAACCGAAAACCAACTCCGTCTCGCCAAGGAAACCGCCGAGGCCGCCGGCCAGGCGCAATCGCGTTTTCTCGCCACCATGAGCCACGAGATCCGCACGCCCATGAACGGCGTCATCGGCTTCATCCAGCTCCTCCAATCCACCTCGCTCGACCCCAAGCAACGCGAATACCTGGAACTCCTTCATCACAGCACCCGCTCCCTGCTCGTCATCATCAACGACGTCCTCGACTACTCCAAAATCGAAGCAAACCAGCTCGAGATCGAACGCATCCCCTGCAACGTCCGCACCGTCGTCAACCACACGTATCGCTTGCTCCAACCGCTCGCCGACGAAAAGCGCCTCACGTTAGCCACCCACGTCTGCGACGACGTCCCGCGCGAGGTCATCAGCGACCCCGTGCGCCTCCAGCAGATTCTCACGAACCTCATCGGCAACGCCCTCAAATTCACCGAGGCCGGCCGCGTCAGCCTCGAGGTCTCCACCGCCGCTCCTGATCTGCTGGTATTGGAGATCACCGACACCGGCATCGGCATCGCACCTGAACAACAAACACGCATCTTCACGCCGTTCAGCCAGGGCGACGCCTCCACCACGCGCCGCTTCGGCGGCACCGGTCTCGGCCTGTCGATCACCCGCCGCCTCTGCGAGTTGATGGGCGGCTCGCTCACTTTCACCAGTGAAACCGGCCGCGGCTCCCGCTTCACCGCCACGGTCCGCGCCGCCCCCGCCACCCCGCCCGCCGCGCCAAGTCCCACCCTCCCCGACACCGCCGAAAACGTTCCGACCCGCCGCCGTTTGCGGGTGCTCGTCTTCGAAGACAATCGCGTCAACCAGAAGGTCATCGGCGCTTTCCTCGCCAAACTCGGCCACCAAGTCGATTTCGCCGCCGACGGCGAAAAAGGCCTCGCGATCCTCGCGCACCAGAAGTTCGACGTCCTTCTCATGGACCTCGAGATGCCCGTGATGGACGGCTACGAAGCCGTCCGCCGTATCCGCGCCGCGGAGACACCCGGCGCCCCGCGGGCCTACATCGTCGCCCTCACCGCGCACGCCTTGAAAGGCGAACGCGAACGCTGCCTCGCCCTCGGCATGGACGACTTCCTCACCAAGCCCGTCCATCTCGGCGCCCTCACCGAAACCCTCGCCCGCGTCCCGCTCGTCCTTCCCGCCGACGAAGTTCGCTGATCGTCACTCTCGTTGGCCCCTTTCCCCGCGACATTCCGTTTCACCACGGCATGTCCCCCTCACCGTCCCTCCTCCTCCGCGCGTCCGTTCTGATCTACGGCGTCGCTTCCTACGCGATCTTCTTCGCCACGTTTCTCTACGCCGTCGGCTTCGTCGGCGGCTTCCTCGTGCCGCGCACAATCGACGGCATCCCGCTCCGCGGCACCGTCGCCGCCCTGCTCATCAACACCGCCCTGCTCGGCGTCTTCGCTCTGCAACACAGCGTCATGGCGCGCCCCGCCTTCAAACGCCTGCTCACGCGTTTTATTCCCGAAGCCGCCGAACGCAGCACCTACGTGCTCATGTCTTCGCTCGCGCTCATCCTCGTCTTCCTCTTCTGGGAACCGATCGGTGGCGTCGTCTGGCACGTCGAAAATCCCCTCGGCCGCGCCCTCCTCTACACCGGTTTCGCCTTCGGCTGGCTGACCGTTCTGGTCACCACGTTTCTCATCAATCACTTCGACCTCTTCGGCCTCCGCCAGGTCTGGAAATTCTTCCGCCGCCAGCACTACACCGCGCTCAAGTTCGTCACGCCCGGCCCCTATAAGCTCGTCCGCCACCCCCTCTACGTCAGCTGGTTTTTCGCCTTCTGGTGCACGCCCCACATGACGAGCGCGCATCTGGTCTTCGCGCTCCTCACGACCGCCTACATCCTCGTCGCTATCCAACTCGAAGAACGCGACCTGGTGACGTATCACGGTTCCGACTACATCGAGTATCGCCGCCGCACGCCCATGCTCGTTCCGCAACTCGGCAAACCCCGCCCCACGCCGTCCGCCCAATCGTAGTCTCCCGTAGCGGAACGCAGCCTGCCCCGACAAGTCGGGGTCAGCGTTTCGTCGCCATCTCCATCCCCCCGTAGCGGAACGCGTGAGCGTTTCGTCACCCCGCGCCCCGTAGCGGAACGCGTAAGCGTTTCGTTTCCATCTCCCTCTCCCCGTAGCGGAACGCGTAAGCGTTTCGTGCCGTCTCCATCCCCCTCGTAGCGGAACCGCAGCCTGCCCCGACAAGTCGGGGTGAGCGTTTCGCCCCCCGCCAAGTCCTTCCACCTCCACCCCTTCCCGCGCGGCCTCACCGGGCCGCGCTTTTTTTGGCCCTTCGCACCGCAAAATTCCGTTGCTGCTGACACCCGCTTCGCCTGCGCCCGCGCAGACCTCCCACCACAACCCTCAACGACATTCCTCCATGTTCGCCCTCGCCCGTCTCGCCACCCCCGGCCTCGGCCTCCTCGCGTCCGCTTACGCGCAAGTCACCGCGCTCTCGCCTCTCAAATCCGTCGCCCTCTCCCCCGCCCAGCCCATCGTCTGGAACATGGCCGGCGATCTCATCCAGCCTCGCTACGCCCACACCGCCACACTCCTCCCCAACGGCAAGGTCATGATCTACGGCGGCTACACCTCCGATCGTCCGGATCAACTCACCGCGCTGCGCACCTCGGAGCTCTTCGACCCCGTCACCCGCACCTGGGGCCAACCCACGTCCGCCTTCTACGCCCGCGTCGGCCATCAAGCCACGCTCCTCACCAATGGTCGCGTTCTTGTCACCGGAGGCGTGATCAACGCGCGAGCCGAAGAAATCTACAATCCTGCCACCAACAGTTGGTATTCCACGACGCGAATGCTCGAAGAGCGCCTCCATCACACCGCCACCCGTCTCCACAACGGGAAAGTTCTCGTCGCCGGAGGCTTCAACTACGCGTCCACCGAAAAGTTCGGCTGGCTCAGCTCCGCCGAGATCTACGATCCCGTCACGCACACCTGGACACCGACAGGAAAGATGAGCACCGGCCGTTTTAGTCACGTCGCGAATCTTCTTCCCGATGGCCGCGTGCTCGTTGTCGGCGGACACACGACGACCGGAGACGCCACCAGCGCCGAACTCTTCGATCCCGCCACCGGCACCTGGTCCATCGCCAGCGGAACGTTCTACCCTCGCGTCGGCGGCATGCACCGCGGCACCACGTTGCTCGACGGCAGCATCGTCATCACCGGCGGATATGTGAACGACACTCTCGGGCCCTCCATTCCCGATGTCGAAGTCTTCTCCCCCAAAAAGCTCGGCTTTTACTCCGTCGGCGACCTCAACGAACCTCGCCGCTACCACGAAGCCGCTCGGCTTTCCAACGGCAAGGTCATCGTCGCCGGCGGCCATCACCGCACCGCGAAACAACCCGCCGGTTTCACCCTCACCAGCACCGAAACCTACGATCCCGCCAAATTCGTGTGGACCCTCGTCGGCCACATGAACGTCGCCCGCACCAACCACACACTCACCGCCTTGCCCGACGGTCGCGTGCTCGCCGCTGGGGGCCAAAATCAGACCGACCGCGCCCTCGCCCAACGCACCTCCGAGTTGTTCAACTCCGGCTTCGGCGTCACGCCGCGCGGCACCACCGCTCCAATCACCTCCTCCGTCAAAAACAACCAGATTTCGCGCTCCGTTCGATAACCCCATCGCCGCGTTCTCATCATGGTTTTCCCGAGGCCTGTTTACTACGCGCACCGGTGTGCGTTCACCGCGCCGCGATTGCGGCGCGGCGTCCTTCCCTCCTTTCTCGTCGGCGTGAGCGAGATCCCCCGCACCGCTGAATCGCTCGATAACCCCCAAGCCGCGGAAAAATTTCTTCCGCTCGTTTACGACGAGCTGCGACGTCTCGCCGCGCACCGGATGGCCGCCCAACCTTCCGATCACACCTTGCAGGCCACCGCGCTCGTGCACGAAGCCTACTTGCGTCTCCTCGGCCACGGCGACCACACGTGGCAAAATCGCCGCCACTTCTTCGCCGCCGCCGCCGAAGCCATGCGCCACATTCTCGTCGATCGCGCCCGCCGCAAAGCCGCCGTTCGCCACGGCGGCGGCCAGGCCCGCCTCAATTTCGACGATGTCCTCGTCGCCTCCGCGGTCAGCGACGACGCCATCATGCAGGTCAACGACGCCCTCGAAAAACTCGCGTCGCACGACACCACCGCCGCCGAACTCGTGAAGCTCCGGTTCTTCGCCGGCCTCACGCTCGCGCAAGCCGGCGAACTGCTCGGCTTCTCGGAACGCACCGCCAAACGCACCTGGGCCTACGCCCGCGCGTGGCTGTATCAGGAACTCCAACACACGCCCTAGTTGGTGTCTCGTAACTTGAGTAATTCGATCGCCAAATAGGGGCTGTCATTCTGAGCGCAGCGAAGAATCCAGTGAACGATTCGCCGTCACAGCCCAACGATGTAGCTCCAAATGGATTCTTCGCTGCGCTCAGAATGACAGAAGAGATTTCTACAGTTGTTTCTGGGACACCATACTAGCTGCGTCTTTCTGGAGGGCGCCGCCCTTTCGGCCCCTGTTTTTCCGTGCCGCCCAACTCCGAACGCGACATCTTCCTCGCCGCCCTCGACTACGACTCACCCGCCGAGCGCGCAGCATATCTCGACGCCGCCTGCGGCTCCGATCCCGCCCTGCGCGCCCGCGTCGAAGCCTTGCTTTCCGCGCACGCCTCCGCCGGCCGCTTTCTCGATCCGGCCGAGTCCGATGAATCGCCCGTGCACGAAGGTCCCGGCACGCGCATCGATCGCTATCGGCTCGTCGAGAAGATCGGCGAAGGCGGCTTCGGCGTCGTTTACCTCGCCGAGCAGGACGAACCCGTCCGCCGCCGCGTCGCCCTAAAAATCATCAAGCTCGGCATGGACACCCGTGCCGTCATCGCCCGCTTCGAAGCCGAGCGCCAGGCGCTCGCGTTGATGGATCACCCGGGCGTCGCCAAGGTTCTCGACGGCGGCGCCACCGCCAGCGGTCGCCCCTATTTCGTGATGGAGCTGGTCCCCGGCATGCCCATCACCCAGTTCTGCACGGAACGCCGGCTCACCACCCGCGACCGCATCGAGCTTTTCATGCAGGTCTGCCGTGCCGTCCAGCACGCCCACCAGAAAGGAATCATCCATCGCGACCTCAAACCGTCGAACGTCCTCGTATCCGAAGAAGACGGACACCCCGCCCCCAAGATCATCGACTTCGGCATCGCCAAAGCGACCGAACAACGCCTCACCGAAAAAACCGTTTTCAGCCGCCTGCATCCGTTCATTGGCACGCCCGCCTACATGAGTCCCGAGCAGGCCGGCAGCGACTCCACCGACGTCGATACCCGCAGCGACATCTACAGCCTCGGCGTTCTGCTCTACGAACTGCTGACCGACAAAACGCCGTTCGAAACCAAAGCGCTCCTCCAAGCCGGCTACGCCGAAATCCAGCGCACGATCCGCGAACAGGATCCGCCCGCACCCTCGCACCGCCTCGCCACGCTCGACCGTTCCGAACAAACCACCGCCGCCCAACGTCGCCGCCTCGAACCGGCGAAACTCACCAGCCAACTTCGCGGGGATCTCGATCGCATCGTGATGAAGTGCCTCGAGAAAGACCGCGCCCGCCGCTACGAAACAAGCAGCGGCCTCGCCGCCGATCTCGCCCGGCACCTCAACAACGAGCCCGTCCTCGCGCGTCCACCTTCCGTCGGTTATCGGACCGCCAAATTCGTCCGTCGTCACGCGCGCGCCGTCATCGCCGCCGCCGCCGCACTCGTTCTCCTCACCGCCCTCGGCGCGTATCACCTGGTGCGCCTCACCACCGAGCGCGACCGCGCCCGCCACGAAGCGGAAAAATCCGCCAAACTCAGCCAGCTCCTCACCGATCTCCTCACCGCTGCCGATCCCTACCGCACCCGTTCCGGCGCCGAACCGTCCGTGCGCAACCTCCTCGACGCCGGCGCCAGCCGCGTCCGCATCGAACTCGCCGGCCAACCCGAGCTACAAGCCGAAATGCTCACCATCATCGGCCGCGTTTACCAACGTCTCGGCCTCGCCGATCACGCGCGGCCCTTGCTCGAAGAAGCGCTCACCCTCGGCCGGCCGCTCGACACGCATCCCCGTCTTCTCGCCGAAACCCTCAACGATCTCGGTGTGCTCCTGCGCGACCAGGGCGATTTCCCCAACGCCGAATCGCTTCTCACCGAAGCCCTCGCCCTCCGCCGCCCCACTCAGCACGAACACCCCAACGAGGTCGCCATCACGCTCGTCGAACTCGCGCGTTCCTACATCGACCGCGGCGACCTCCTTCGCGCCGAACCACTCTTCCGCGAAGCGCTCGATATCCGCCGTCGCGCTCTCGGCAACGAACACCGCGAAACCGCCACC
The DNA here is from genome assembly GCA_023391285.1 of Verrucomicrobiota bacterium. Lineage (GTDB taxonomy): Bacteria > Verrucomicrobiota > Verrucomicrobiia > Opitutales > Opitutaceae > Opitutus. Next base: position 3,065 of record JAEWBF010000129.1, on the reverse strand, counting down.
AGTCTCAGCGATCTCGGTCTCCTCCTGTGGGAGAAAGGCGATCTCCCCGCCGCCGAAGCTCACCTGCGCGAGTGCTGGGAGATCAGCAAAAAAGCGCTCGGTCCCGGTCATCCCGACGTCGGCACTTCGCTCGCGAATGTCGCCCTCGTGGTCTTCGATCGCGGCGACTACGCCGCCGCCGAAACCATGAACCGCGAAGCCCTCGCGATCCGCCGCGCCGGCCTCGGCGAGAAACATCCCAACATCGCCAACACGCTCAACAATCTCGCGCACACCCTCCGCGAACAAAACAAACTCGACGAAGCCGAAGCCGCGCTCACCGAAGCCATCGAAATCGTGCGCGCCTCCCGCGGCGAAACGCATCCGCAGATGGCGCTGTGCCAGGTCAACCTCGCCCGCATCTGCCTGCTGCGCGGCGACGCCGCCCGCGCCGAACGTCTCGCCCGCACCGCCCTCGAAATCCGGCGCGGCGTCTTCCCCGAAACCGACTGGCGCGTCGCCGCTCCGAAAAGCCTCCTCGGCGGCGCACTCACCCAACTCGCCCGCTACGACGAAGCCGAACCGCTCCTGCTCGACGCCGCGAAAAACCTCAAAGACATCCCCGGCCCCCAAGGCCGCGAAACCGCCGCCAACCGCGACCGCCTCGCCGCGTTCTACGAAGCGTCGGGTAGCTCGCCTCCCGCAGCGGATTCTCGCACCGCCGCGACCGAGTAGCGGTCTGCACCCCGCGGCGGCCGTGCGCGTCTCGGCCGAGAGCGTTCTCCTTCACGCCTCCGCGCATCGCCGCGTGGAACTCTCCCTTTGCATCATCCGTTTCCGGTGCCCACGCTGCCCGGCTTGATGACGCTGCTGATCCGCCACGCTCGAGTTCTCACCCTCGCACCGCCGAAAACCGAACCCGAAACGCTCACTCCTTCCCGCCGCCGCCGCGGCACCGCGCTGCGCGACCTCGGCCTTCTTCCGCGCGCCGATGTCCTCGTGCAGGACGGAAAAATCGCCGCCGTCGCTCCCGATCTCACGCCACCCGCCGACGCCGAAATCATCGAAGCCGACGGCCGCGTCCTCATGCCGGGCTTCATCGATTGCCACACGCACGCCTGCTGGATGGGCGATCTGGTCGACGCCTGGGAGAAACAGCTCGCCGGCGAGAAAAACCTCAGCACCGACCTGATCGTTCACGCCGTGCGCGAAGCCACGCGCAAACAGATCGCCGCCGCACTCCGCCCGCGCCTCGATCGCATTCTCGCCGGCGGCACCACCACCGTGGAGGTAAAAAGTGGATACGGCCTCACGCTCGACGCCGAGCTCAAGATGCTCCACGCCATCCAGCGCGCCTCTCAGGAGTTTCCCGGCACCGTCGTCCCCACCGCGCTCCTCGGTCACGCCCTCGACGGCGACCCCGCCAACTATACGCGCCTCTTCGTGCGCGAAGTCCTTCCCGCCGTCTGGCACGAGTTTCCCGGCATCACGATCGACGCTCGCTGCAGCGCCGACGCCTGGCCCGTCGAAGCCTGCGTCCGCCTCTTCGAACGCGCGCGCAAACACGGCCTCGAGGTGCGCGTCGACGCCGACGAATTCGCCTCCACCGGCATGATCCCCGAAGCGCTGAAGCTCTTCGCCCGCAGCATCGACGGACTCGAACACGCCTCGAAAAACGACCTGCTCGCTCTCGCTGCCACCGACACCTTCGGCGTCTTCCTCCCCACGCGCAGTTTCCATCAAGGCAACCGCTACGCGCGCGCCGGTTTTTTCTCCGACAACAACGGCCTCGTCGCCCTCGCCAGCGATTACAACCCCGCCACCTCGCCGACCCACTCGATGCCGTTCGTGATCGCCACCGCCGTCCGTTGCTGCGGCCTCACGCCCGCTGAAGCGATCGCCGCCTGCACCGTCAACGCCGCCGCCGTGCTCGGCCTCACCGACCGCGGCACGATCGAACCCGGCCAGCGCGCCGACCTGATCCTCCTCCGCCATCGCGACGAACGTCTCCTCGCCCACGAAATCGCCGACAACCCCGTCGACCTCGTCATCGCCGCCGGCCGCCGCATCCCGTAGCGGAACGCGTGAGCGTTTCGTCCTCATCCCGTAGCGGAACGCAGCCTGCCCCGACTCGTCGGGGTAAGCGTTTCGTCACCTGCATCTCGCAACAAAACCCAACTTACCCGCGCCCGCCGGGTGAGCGTTTCACCCCCACCCGTCACCGCAAACGCCTCCCCCGCGCTTGCCCCCGCCAATCCCGCGCGTCCAAACTCTTTCTCTCTCATGAACAAAACCCTGCGATCTCTCGCGTTCACCTTCGTCGCCTTGTTCGCGGCCCACGCCGCGCACGCCGCCCAATTCAAAGCGGTGCTCTTCACCAAAACCGTCGGCTGGCATCACGATTCCATCAACGCCGGCGTCACCGCCGTCCAGGAACTCGCCAAGCTCCATGACTTCGAAGTGTTCTGGACCGAAGACGCCTCGCGCTGGTGCAACGATCAGGAGCTCGCGAAGTATCAGGTCGTCATCTTCCTCCTTACGACCGGCGACGTCCTCAACGACGAGCAGCAAGCCGCCTTCGAGCGCTACATCAAAAAAGGCGGCGGTTTCGTCGGCATTCACAGCGCCTCCGACACCGAATACGAGTGGCCGTGGTTCACGAAAATGGTGGGCCACATGTTCCACATCCACCCCGCCGTCCAAACCGCCACGCTGAAAGTCGAAGAGCCCAACTTCCCCGGCATGGACCGCTTCGCCAAACGCTTCCTCTTCACCGACGAGTGGTATGAATTCGGCCCGCCCACCTCGAACAACCTGAAGTTCCTCCTCTCGCTCGACGAAAAAACCTACAAGCCCGCCGCCAACTGGGGCGTGAAGAAGGGCGACGGCATGGGCGATTTCCACCCCATCGCGTGGTATCAAAACTACGACGGCGGCCGCTCCTTCTACACCGCGCTCGGCCACCTGCCCGCCACGTATTCAGATCCCAACTTCATGCACCACATCTACGGCGGCATCTACTGGGCCGCCACCGGCAACGGCTTCACCGCCGAGTAGTTCCAATTGTAGGGCGGGGTCTCCCGACC
>JAEWBF010000124.1 GCA_023391285.1 Verrucomicrobiota bacterium | reverse complement strand
CGCGGGCCCGCCCCCCCCACCGCGGCGGCAGAGCCGCCGCGGAAGATCCAAGATCCAAGCACCAAGATCCAGAGAACGGCCAAACAGCGAAAATGAAAAACCCGTCCGAGGAGGACGGGTTGGGAATTGGAAATCGGAGATTCTTTGGTGCTTGGGGCTTTGCGAAGCGTCAGTTGTGGGTGACGCCGTTTTCCTCGTAGACGCCGAGATGGCGGTAGCGGTTGTAGCGGGTGTCGAGGAGTTGACTCGGGTTGAGCGCACGGAGCTCGACCAGATGTTTTTGGAGTGCAGAGCGGAGCGATTCGGCGGCCTGTGTCACGTCGTGGTGAGCGCCGCCGAGCGGTTCGGGGATGACTTCGTCAACGACGCCGAGTTGCTCGAGCGTGGCGGCGGAGAGTTTCAAGGCTTCCGCGGCTTTCGAGGCGGCGGCGCGGTCTTTCCAGAGGATGGCGGCGCAACCTTCGGGCGAGATGACGGAGTAGTAGCTGTTCTCGAAAGTGAGCACGCGATCGGTGAGCCCGATGCCGAGGGCGCCGCCGGAGCCGCCCTCGCCGACGATGACGGCGATGGAAGGGACGCGAAGCGCGGCCATTTCGCGGAGGTTCATCGCGATGGCTTCGGAAACGTGGCGGGCTTCGGATTCAACGCCTGGATACGCGCCGGGCGTGTCGATGAAGGTGAGAACGGGGAGGCCGAATTTCTCGGCCATGCGCATCAGGCGGAGGGCCTTGCGGTAACCTTCGGGCTGAGGCATGCCGAAATTGCGGATGATGCGCTCCTTGGGGTCGCGGCCCTTTTGCTGGGCGATGATCATCACGGATTCGCCGTTGAGGAAAGCGGTGCCGCCGATGAGGGCACGGTCGTCGTTGAATTGGCGGTCGCCGTGGAGCTCCTGAAAATCGGTGCAAATCAGGTTGATGTAATCGAGGGCGTAAGGGCGGTCGGGGTGACGCGCGATCTGCACGCGCTGCCAAGGCGTGAGGTTCGTGTAGATATCGCGGCGCGCTTGGGCGAAACGCTTCTCGATGCCGGCGACTTCGGCGGAGAGGTCGAGGTTTTGCTCGAGCGATTTTTGGTGCAGAGCATCGAGCTCTTTCGCGAGTTCGCGGAGCGGTTTTTCGAACTCGAGCACGTAGACCGGCTTGTCCATGGCGCGGAGAAATACGGAGCGGGAGGGGCGCGTGTCAATGGGCGCGGCGCTGCCGGCGAAATGCAACTGGCTCGACGTTCGGCGGGCGAGGCGGCCGAACGAGTGACATTGGGCCGGGTTGAAGGAGCGGGCGGTTACCCGCCGAGCTGGACGATTTTTTTGAAAGCGGCCGCGGGAAGTGGCATGACGGAGAGGCGGGACTGGCGGAGAAGGGGGATTTCGGCGAGGGAGGGCTCCGTTTTGATTTGGGCGAGCGTGACGGGCTGGGCGAGCGGTTCGACCGCTTTGAGTTCGACGGCGACCCAGCCGGGTTCATCGGCGGTGTCGTCGGGGAAGGCGGTTTTCGTGACTTCGGCGATGCCAACGACGGCTTTGGTGGTGACGCTCTCGTAGAAGAGGACGCGGTCGCCGCGCTGCATCGCGTTGAGATTGAGGCGGGCGGCGTAGTTGCGGACGCCGGTCCACGCGGTGCGACGATCGCGGACGAGATCGGTCCACGCGTAGGCCTCGGGTTCGGATTTAACGAGCCAGTATTGCGTTGTCATGCCGTGGGGGCTTTGGTGCGCTCGCACTGAAATGGACGGCGACACTCCTGAAAAGATCAAAGCCCGACGTCACCTGAAGGTGTTGGTCGCTTGCATGGTCGTGGGGGTGGCGGTGCCGCTGGCGCTGCTGGTGGTGTTTCATTATCGCGCGGGATGAACCGGACGCTGTTCGCCATTCGCGTTTTCTTCCTGCTGCTGTGTGGGGCGTGCGGGTGGCTGGTGTGTTACACGATCGAGGAGTGGGATGATAAACGGGGCGTGGCGGTGACGATCGGGCTGTTGATTGGCACGCTGGTGGTGCTGGTGGACATGTTGTTGAAAGGGTTTTCGCTGCGGGGGCTGTCCGCGATCACCTTCGGTTTGGCGGTGGGATCGCTCATCGCGTATTTGTTGGGGACGTCGCCGCTGTTTGCAGCGGGCGATCCGCAGTTGATCCATTTGTTTCAACTCTCGCTCTTCGTGATCTGCACGTATCTGGCGACGGTGATCGCGTTGCGCGGGAAGGATGAATTCAATTTGGTGATACCGTATGTGCGGTTCGTGCCGCACGACGTGGATGTGCCGCTGGTGGTGGTGGACACGAGCGTGTTGATCGACGGGCGGATCGCGCGGGTGTGCGAGGCGGGGTTTTTAAATGCAGCGCTGGTGATCCCGCGATTCGTGCTGACGGAATTGCAGGCGGTGGCGGACTCGGCGGATGCGCAGAAACAGGCGAGAGGGCGGCGGGGGCTGGAAGTGTTGAACCAATTGCGGCGGCTGAAACACCTCGATATTCGGATTCCGGAAAGCGAAGTCACGAAGCGGGCGGACGTGGACGCGAAGCTGGTGTTTCTGGCGCAATCGATGCGCGCGAAGCTGCTGACGACGGACTACAATCTCGCGAAGATGGCGGAGTTTCACGGCGTGCAGTGGTTGAATCTGAACCTGCTCGCGAAGTCGTTGCGGCCGGAGCTGATGATTGGCGAGACGGTGGAGGTGGAGCTGGTGAAACCAGGGCGCGACGACGGGCAGGCGGTGGGTTATCTCGACGATGGTTCGATGGTGGTGGTGGGTGCGGCGAGGGCGCTGATCGGGCAGCGGGTCGCGGCGGAGGTCACCAGCGTGCTGCCGAGTGGAGGCGGCAAAATGGTGTTTGCGCGGCTGGTGGATGCGGCGGCGAGCTGAGCGGAAGGGCGCGAGAACGTCGGGCGGCGGATGGACGGAGAGGGGTGCGGGAAGGTGGACAACGCGAAGCGCACGCCCGTAGGCGGAGACGCATGTGTCGGGGCGTGAAGCTCCTCTCACAGTTTTGGAAAATTGGTGTTTACTCGCGCGCGGCGATTGCGCAAAACCACCGTTCCTTTCGTGGGCCGGTAGCTCAGTTGATAGAGCGCGTCGTTCGCAACGACGAGGTCGTCGGTTTGATCCCGATCCGGTCCACCAATTCATCGCCTTCGGCGGTGTGAGCGATTTCGTTCGGATCGAAGGGGGAGTTCGTCGCCGAACGGAGCGTCACAGATCGGCAACTTTTCGGCGAAGGAGGGCTTTGGCCCTGTATTTGCTTTTTTTGACTACCGAGACCGGCTAGGCTCCGCCTTCGGGTTTCAAACCAGGAAAGACATGAAAAAACCAACCAAAGCAAAGAACACGCTCACCCCGGCGAAAAAGACGAAGAAGACCGTCGTAAAGACGACTCCCACGCCTGCCGCGAAAGTGGTTCCGGCGGTGGTTGTCACGACGATCTCGGCGAACATCGACGTGGGATTCGGCAACGCGCTTTATCTGCGCGGCGAAGGACCCGGGTTGAGCTGGGACAAAGGCGTGCGCATGGAATGCGTGGCCGACGACCGTTGGTCGCTCGCACTCGGCGAGTCGGCGCGGCCGTTTGTGTTCAAGTTTCTCATCAATGATGAGACGTGGTCCGCGGGGCCGGACTTTACGGTGTCGGCCGGGACGACGGTGACGTTGACGCCGACTTTTTAAGTGAAAAGCGCGGTCGATTTGACCGCGCTTTTTTTATGCGCGGTGAGGGCACCGCGCCTCCATTAGACGGATCGCTGGAATTGATCAGTCCGGATTGATCGCGAGCAATCGCTCGCGGATGTGGCGGACGGCGGCGTCGCGGTCGGCGAGTTGATCGGGTTCGATCAACTCGCAGCGCACGCGCACGCGCGAAAACGGTTTGGGAAGATAAAAGCGGTCCCAGCTCTTTAGCTGCCACGCGGATTCGAATTCGCCGCCGAGCAGCAGGATGGGCGTGCGCGTGCGGCGCGGGACGATGACGGCGCCGGGTTTCATGTCGTAGCACGGGCCGCGCGGGCCGTCGGGGGTGATGCCGATGTCGTTTCCGTCGCGCAGCATGTCGACGAGCGCGGAGGCGGCCTCGCGGCCGAAGTTGCTGCTGGAGCCGCGGACGGCCTGCATGCCCTCGACCATCGAGAAGAACGCGGTGAGAAGCGCGCCGTCCTTGCTCGCGCTGATGAGCGCGTAGAGCGGACGATGCGGGCGGAAGCGGCGGTGGATTTCCGAGGTGATGAAGAGGCGGTTGTGCCAGAGGACGAAGGCAACGGGGACGTCGTCCTTGGAGCAGTTGCGCACGTCTTCGGGCTTCATTTCGAAGCGGAGCGACATGCCCCACCAACGGACGAGGCGCACGAGGGGCCAGAGCAGGAGACGGCGGCCGAGCGAGACGTGGTGAACTTTCGGCGGCGGGCGGGGAGAAGGAGGGGAGTTGGCGGGCGGAGCGTTCAGGCGCGTTGTTGTTGGCGAAACTGGGGCGCGGGCCAAGCGAAGAACGGCGGTGGGGCGTTGACGAAGGCGCAGCGAGCGGGCAGCTAGCGCGGATGTCGATGTTGCCGACTTGTCCTTTTTTGCCGGTGCCACGCGCGGGGCTCGATTGGCGGGCGTTGCATCGGTTTCGCGACAGCGATCGCGGAGCGGAGTTTTACGTGGCGTGTTTGGAGTATGGGCACGCGTTGTGGCAACGTGGATACGCGGCACGGGCGATCCTATGTTTGGATCGGGCGCTGGGCGCGGATCTAAGGGGCGACGAGCCGGAGTTGAAAGAATGGCCGCTGCCCTATGCGGCGATGAGATGGCTGATCGCGAACACGCCGGCGGGCGTGTTTCTGGGGAATCCGCGCGTGCATTTTCAGCATTATGCGGGACGGATGAACGAGCCGCGGCGCGAGCAACGGCGGTGGCGGGCGTGGGCGTGTTGGGCGATTGCGCGGGCGGTGCGGTCGGATCTAGCGGGCGATCCGAAGCATGCGGTGGTCGAGCCGACGTGGGAGGAGATCGCAGCGGGGCTGACGAATTATGGGGTGACGGGGGAGGTGGAGTTGTGGAGGGG
>JAEWBF010000135.1 GCA_023391285.1 Verrucomicrobiota bacterium | reverse complement strand
GCCGCTCCTCCCGTAGCGCGGTCAACCTGACCGCGCTTTTTTCATGCCCGCGTCCGCCTTTGAACCCGACGCTACATCAAATTCATCGGATCCACATCCATCACCTGCACCATATCCTCCGGCCACGCAAACTCCGCCCGCAACCGCGCCAGCTCCGGCACCACCTTCGTCACCCCGTTCGTCAAATACCACAGCTGCCAGCGATACTCGTCCTTGATCTTCTCGATCGGCGCCGCCGCCGGCCCTTTCAACTCCACGCGGTCGCCAATTTCCTTTTCGACCAACCGCGCCCACTGCTCCGCGAAGAATTTGAGCTTATCCGGATTCGGCCCGCGAAACACATGATGAATCAAATGCCGGTAGGGCGGATAATGATACGCTTTCCGAATCGCCAGTTCCGACGCCGCAAACCCCGCGAAATCCGCCTGCCTTGAAAACTGAATCGGCTCCGCCTGCGGCGTGAAGGTCTGCACGATCACCTCCCCCGCTCGATCGCCCCGCCCCGCTCGCCCCGCGACTTGCACCAACAACTGAAACGTCCGCTCGTTCGCGCGAAAATCCGGGATGTGCATCGACATGTCCGCGTCCACGAGCCCGACCAGCGTCACATTCGGAAAATCCAATCCTTTCGCGATCATCTGCGTGCCGACCAGCACGTCGATCTTCCCCGCCCGAAACTGCGCCAGCACTTCGCGAAACCGATTCTTCTTCGACATCGCATCCGTATCCATTCGCTCGATGCGCGCTCGCGGCAGCACCCGTCGCACGGCCTCTTCCACGCGCTGCGTTCCGAGTCCTTTCCATCGGATATCCGGCGCTCGGCATTTCGGACACCGCGACGGCGCCGCGCGCTGATCGCCGCACAAATGACACCGCAACATCTCGTCCGCGCGATGATACGTCATCGTGATGCTGCAGTGCACGCACTCCTCCACGTGCCCGCATTTCGTGCACAGCATCGACGACGAATACCCCCGCCGGTTGATGAACAAAATCGTCTGCTCCTTCCGCTCGAACCGCGCGTGCATCGCGTCGACCAGCTTTCGCGACAACGTCGTGAACGCGCGCTGCCGCATCGCCTCGATCCGCAAATCCACCACTTCGATCTTCGGCAGCTGGCGCGCATCCACCCGCTGCGTCAGTTGCAGCAGCCGATACTTTCCCGCCTCCACGTTCACGAAGCTCTCCAACGACGGCGTCGCCGATCCCAGCAAGCACACCGCGCCATTCAACTTCGCGCGCATCACCGCCACGTCTCGGCCGTGATACCGCGGCGTCTCGTCCTGCTTGTAAGCCGGCTCGTGTTCCTCATCGACCGCGATCAACCGCAAATTCGTCACCGGCGCGAACACCGCCGACCGCGCGCCCACCACCACTCGCGCCTCGCCCGTCGCCAGCGCCAGCCAGCCATCAAACCGCTCTCCTTCGCTCAAATGGCTGTGCCACACCACGCAACGATTCCCCGGCGATATCGCCTCCAGTCGAGATCTCAACCGCGCCACCGTCTGCGGCGTCAACGCCACTTCCGGCACCAAAAAAATCACGCCGCCACCCGCCTTCAGCGCCGTGTCGATCGCCCGCAGATACACTTCCGTCTTCCCCGACCCCGTCACGCCGTGCAACAGCGTCACGCTGAACTTATCCTCCGCCAAACTCGCGTCCAGCGCCGCCACCGCCGACGCCTGCTCCGCATTCAACGCATGCGGCTGCGCCGCCACCAATTCGCCCGCCGCGAAATCGTCCCCATACGCCACCCGCTCCACCCGCCGGACCTCTTCGCGCAACAAGCCCCGTTTCACCAGTGCCGCCGCCGTCGCCGGCGCCACGCCCAACCGCGTCAACACCAGCCCTTTCTTCTGCGGCCGAAACTGCTGCGCCAAAAACCGATAAAGCTTCGCCTGCTGCGGCGCGCGTTTCTCCATGTCGGCCACGTCCTCCGTGCTCAACATCCGCGCCACCGCCAGAGACTTCTCATGCTTCACCGTCGCCCCATTCCGCACCGCCGCCGGCAGCATCGTCTCGATCACTTCATCGACCCCGCACGCATAATACACGGCCATCCAACGCGCGAGTCGCAGAAGCTCCGGCGACAACGCCGGAAACGGATGCAGCACCTGCGCAATCGTTTTCAGTTTCTCGACCGGAAAATCCGTCGGCTCCCCCACCTCGCCCACGATCCCGAGCTTCATCGTCCGCCCCACCGGCACGCGCACCAATGTCCCCACCGCCACGTCCTCACGCAGGTCCTCCGCCACACGATAGTGCAGCAGCTTGTCGAACCCCGCGAGCGGATGAACGCCAACGATCATCCCGCGATCACGCCGCGCAAATTTCCGCAACGCAACACGCTTCCCACCGCGCTTTCTCTCACGCATTGACACCCCTCCCTCCCCGACAACAGTGCGCCTCGTGAACATCCCCGCAGCGCGCGAAAAGTTCAGAAAATTTCTCACCCAAAAAGGACTGCGCGTCACCAATCAGCGGCTCGCCATCTTCGATGCCGCCCTCGCGCAAAAGGAACATTTCACCGCCGAACAGCTGCTCGACTACGCCCGCGAGATCGACGATTCCGTCTCCCGCGCCACCGTTTATCGCACCCTTCCGATCATGACCGAAAGCGCGCTCCTGCGCGAGGTCGACATCGGCTCCGGCGAAAAATTCTACTACCCCAGCGAAGAGGGCAGCAGCAACCAGGTCGCCCAGGTCGTCTGTCTCGACTGCGACAAGATCTTCGAAATCAGCGCGCCATTCATGAGCTGGTATGGCAACACCGTCTCCTCGAAGCTCGGACTCACCCCCGTCTCCCAGCGCCTTCAGGTCAGCGCGCGCTGCGATTCGCTCCGGCTCACCGGCACCTGCCCGCGCCGCAGTTGATCGCACCATGGCCCGCCCTCACGACCACGAGTTCGAAATCAAATTCTTCGAGACGGTCCTCAAACGCGACCCGTCCTACGCCGACGTCGTCGAAATTCTCGGCGGTCTCTACACCAAGCACGGCCGCATCGTCGACGGTCTCCGCATGGACCGCCGCCTCGTCCGGCTCCTTCCTTCCAACGCGACCGCACACTACAATCTCGCCTGCAGCCTCGCCCTCGTGAAACGCAAGGCCGCCGCCCTCCGCTCCCTCCGCCAAGCGGTCCAACTCGGCTACCGCGATTTCGACTGGATGCAGCAAGACCCTGACCTCGACGGCCTGAAACAACACCCCGACTTCATCGCCCTCCTCAACCAGCTCAAACCCCAAAGCTAACCCCGTAGCACGGGCAACCTGCCCGTGCTCCGCCGCCCTTGTAGAGCGAAGTGGGGGGCCCCCGGGGGGGGAGGCCCCCGGGGGGCGGGGCG
>JAEWBF010000134.1 GCA_023391285.1 Verrucomicrobiota bacterium | reverse complement strand
CCCTTCTCCCCACCCTCGCCCTCGTCGCCACCTTCGCGGCTTCGACCTCTTACGCCGCCCAAACGTCCAACGTCGGTCGCGTCTTCCCCTCCGAGAAACGCACCTACACCGACGCCGTCACCGGCCTCCCCGTCACCGTCCTCACCACCGATCCCGCCAGCGACGCCAAGCCCTACCAGACCCACACCACGTGGACCGCCGACGGCGAATGGATCATCTTTCGCTCCAACCGCGGCGACAACGGCAGCCAGGCCTTCCTCGTTCACGAACGCGACGGCACCATCGTCCAGCTCACCGACGGCCCCGGCACCGGCACAGGCAGCCTCAACCTCGCCCGCAAATCGATGAAGCTCTACTTCAGCCGCACGCTCGCCGCCAACTCTTCCGACTCGTCCACCCTTCCACCTCGCCAACTCATCGAACTCGACCTCGCTAAACTCCTCCCCGACGCCCTCGCCCGCCGCGTCGCCAACCCCTCCACCTACGAACGCGTCGTCTGCACCTTCCCCGTCGACCTCCGCGACTCCGGCGGCATGGCCCTCGATGCCGACGAATCCTGCATCTATTGGGGCATCGCCTTCGGACCGCCCCCGCCACGCCCCGCGCCCACCCACGCCAACCGCACCGCCGACGGCCGCTCTCAAGTCGACGCCAACAACACCAACCCCGCCGAGGAACGCGCCGCCGCCCGCGCCCGCTTCGCCGCCGCCGGCAAAGGCCCCGGCGGTATCCGAAAAATCGATATCGCCACCGGCGCCATCTCCAAGGTCATCGACGTCGACCTCCGCATGGGCCACGTGCAAACCAATCCGTGGGTCCCCGGCGAAATCATCTACTGCCACGAAACCACCGGCGACGCCCCTCAGCGCATGTGGACCGTCCGCGGCGACGGCTCCGGCAACCGCCCCCTCTACGTCGAAAGCGAAGACGAGTGGGTCACCCACGAAACCGTCTCCGGCCGCGACGAAGTCATGTTCAACATCATGGGCCACCTCCCCTACCTCCGCGAACGTCCCACCGGCGTCGCCGTCGTCAACCTCCGCACCAACAGCATGAAGATCCTCGGCCAGATGGAGGAGGAAATGCCCAACGGCACCCAGGGCGGCTTCTGGCACTGCAACGGCTCGCCCGACGGTCGCTGGGCGGTCGCCGATAATTTCTCCGGCACCGTCACCCTGATCGATCGCCGCGACAGCCGCCAACGCGTCCTGACCACGGATCACAAAATGAAGCCCGACCACACCCACCCGATCTTCAGCCCCGACAGCAAACGCGTCCTGATCCAATCCGGCCACCTCTCCGACGGCAAAAGCCTCGACCTCATGACCGTCGAAATCCCCGCCTCCTGGTAAATCGCAAATTGTAGGGCGGGGTCTCCCGACCCCGCCGCCCTTGCTCCTCCGTAGCGCGGTCAACCTGACCGCGCTTTTCTTTTGCCGTATCCCCCCGCTCAAAGCCTCCGCCTCACCTTTCCTTGACAACAAAACATCGCGCCTTTTTGTCGTTCAACGAAACATGCCCGCCCGCGCCGCCCCACCGCCCCCGAAGTTCGACTTCAGCGTCATCCGCCAGCTCCGCGAGCAGCACGAAATGACCCTCGCGCAGCTTTCCGAACTTTCGAAGGTCTCCGTCGCCGTCATCTCGAAACTCGAGCGCAATCAGACCACCGCCGAACTCGACACCCTCTTCCGCCTCGCTCGCGCCTTCGGCCTCAGCGCCACCGATCTCCTCGCGCTCACCGAATCCGCCCTCGCTCACCAGGTCGACGAAACCTCCTACCGCTCCGGCAAATTCACCTTCCGTCAAATCCGCTTCGCCAACGTCGTCGGCCTCCTCGGCGAAGCCCCCGCCGGCGCCACCGTCAAACGCCCCGAGATCCACCACGACGACACCGAAGTCTGCTGGATCACCTCCGGTCGCCTGCGCCTCACGCTTCCACACGAGGTCTTCGAACTGGAAGAAGGCACCAGCATCCAATTCGACGCCATCCTCGAGCATTCCTACGAAGCCCTCACCGACGTTCGCCTCGTCATCCTCCACCTCCGCAAAGACAAACGCTACTAACCCCGCTCTGCGCTCTCAGCTTCAAGCCCTAGCCTCCGTCTCTCTCAACTCTCATCCCTCAACTCTCAACTCCTTCCCCGCCCCATGCGTATCGACGATTCCCTTACACCCTCCGCCCTCGCTCCCGCCCTCGAGCGCTTCTGGAAACTCTCCGGCGACAAGATCGACCGGCTCGTCCGCGACTACGATCCCGCCAAGGGCTCGCCCGTCTTCACCGTCGACGGCCGCTACACCGCCCGGGGCTGGACCGAATGGACCGAAGGCTTCCACTACGGCTCCGCCTTCCTCCAGTTCGACGCCACCAACGAGCGCCGCTTCGCCGGCATCGCCGAGCAATACACCGTCGGCCGCATGGCGTCGCACGTCAGCCACATCGGCGTCCACGACCACGGCTTCAACAATCTCTCTACCTACGGCAACTGGCTCCGCCTCCTCCGCGAAGGCCGCCTCGCCACCGACGCCGCCCGCATCGACTTCTGCGAGCTCGCCCTGAAAATCTCCGGCGCCGTCCAAGCCTCGCGCTGGTCCCGCATTCACGACGGAGGTGGATATATCTACTCCTTCAACGGCCCGCATAGTCTTTTCGTGGATACAATCCGCTCCGTGCGCATCGTCGTCCTCGCCCACGCCCTCGGCCACCGCCTCATGGGCGAAAACGACTCCGCCATCAGTCTACTCGAGCGCGGACTTCAACACGCCGAAGCCACCGCGAAATATTCTATCTACTACGGCAAGGGTCGCGATCTCTACGACGAACGCGGGCGCACCGCCCACGAAAGCGTCTTCAACGTCAACGACGGCCGCTACCGCTGCCCCAACTCTCAACAGGGCTACTCCGGCTTCACCACGTGGACCCGCGGCCTCGCCTGGGCCATGCTCGGTTTCGCCGAAGAACTCGAATTCCTCGCCGCCCTCTCCGACGCCGAGCTCGAACCGCTCGGCGGCCGGGCCAAATGGCACACGCTCTTCCTCGAAGCCGCCTCCGCCACCTGCGACTGGTTCATCGCCCACACCGCCAGCGACGGCATCCCCTACTGGGACGGCGGCGCTCCCGGCCTCGTAAATCTCGGCGATTACCGCAACCGCCCCGCCGAACCTTTCAACGATCACGAGCCCGTCGACAGCTCCGCCGCCGCCATCGGCGCGCAGGGCCTCCTCCGTCTCGGCCGCATCCTGAATACGGATACGCCCGCCGGTCGCCGCTATTTTCAAGCCGGCCTCACCACGCTTCGCACGCTCCTCGCCGACCCGTATCTCTCCACCGCGCCCGAGCACCAAGGCCTCCTGCTTCACTCCGTCTATCACCGCCCCAACAACTGGGACCACATTCCCGCCGGCCGAAAAGTCCCCTGCGGCGAATCCTCGATGTGGGGCGACTACCACATCCGCGAGGCCGCCCTCTACCTCCAGCGCCTCATCAAAAACCAACCCCACCACACCTTCTTCGCCTGCCTCCCCGGCCAGCAAACCGCCTCCCGCTAAACACGCGAACCCACGCCAACCCCCAAACCGCCCCACCCTTTCGCGCCCTTTCGCGTGTTTAGCGGGCCAACTCAATGAGCTCTCTCAACCCTCAACTCTCATCTCTCAACTCCACGGATCGGCTCTGTATCCACACGATCACCACCAAACCCTGGCCGATCGAAACCGCCGCCGCCAAATACGCCGCTGCCGGCGTGAAGGGCATCACCGTCTGGCGTGACGCCCTCGTCGATCGCGATCCGCAAAAAGTCGCCGCGCTCCTCCGCGATCACGGCCTCTCCGTCGTCTCGCTCTGCCGCGGCGGCTTCTTCCCCGCGCTCACCCCCGAGGGCCGCCTGAAAGCCCTCGACGACAACCGCCGCGCCATCGCCGAAGCCCACGCGCTCGGCGCGCCGCAAGTCGTCCTCGTCTGCGGCGCCGTCCCCGGAATTCCACTACACGAAGCCCGCAAGCAAATCCGCGACGGCATCGCCGCCCTGCTCCCCGACTGCGAAGCCGCCAACGTCAAACTCGCCATCGAGCCACTCCACCCGATGTATGCCGGCGACCGCTCCGCCGTGAACACCCTCGCCCAAGCCAACGACATGGCCGAGGAACTCGACACACCCTACGTCGGCGTCGCCGTCGATGTCTATCACCTCTGGTGGGACCCCGCCCTCGAACAGGAAATCGCCCGCTGCGGCCGCCTCAAAAAACTTTTCGCCTACCACGTCTGCGATTGGCGCACGCCCACCACCGATCTCCTCCTCGACCGCGGCCTCATGGGCGAAGGCTGCATCCCGCTCCGCCAGATCCGCGCGTGGGTGGAAGCCGCCGGCTTCAACGGCTTCAACGAAGTCGAAATCTTCTCCACCCGCCACTGGGCCCGCGATCAGGACGACTTCCTCCGCGACATCGTCACCGCCTACGGAAAACACGTTTAACCAAAACTCACCACAGAGACACGGAGGCCCAGAGCATACTCTCCTCCTCTCTGTGTCTCCGTGCCTCTGTGGTTCAAAAAAATCTTCCTCCAAAATGAAAGTTCACAAACTCGGCATCATCATGAACGGCGTCACGGGACGCATGGGCACCAACCAGCACCTCATCCGCTCGATCAAAGCGATCATCGATCAAGGCGGCGTGAAGCTCTCCGATCACGAAACGATCATGCCCGACCCCATCCTCGTCGGCCGCAACGAGGACAAACTCCGCGCCCTCGCCGCGCGCACCGGCGTCTCCCGCATCACCACCAACCTCGACGCCGCTCTCGCCGATCCCGCCAACCAGATCTACTTCGACGCCACCCTCACCGGCCAGCGCCCCATCGGCGTCCGCAAAGCCATCGCCGCAAAGAAACACATCTACTGCGAGAAACCCACCGCGACCTCCTCCACCGAAGCCCTCGCCCTCGCCAACGAAGTCGAAGCCGCCGGCCTCAAGAATGGCGTCGTCCAGGACAAACTCTGGCTCCCCGGTCTCCTCAAACTCCGCTACCTCATCGACACCGGCTTCTTCGGCCAAATCCTCTCCGTCCGCGGCGAGTTCGGCTACTGGGTCTTCACCGGCGAACACGAAAAACTCCAGCGCCCGTCCTGGAACTACCGCAAGGAAGACGATGGCGGCATCATCGTCGATATGCTCTGCCACTGGCAGTATGTGATCCAAAATCTCTTCGGTGAAGTGAAGTCGCTCACCTGCCTCGGCGCCACCCACATCCCCACCCGCTGGGACGAAGCCGGCAAACCTTACAAAGCCACCGCCGACGACGCTGCCTACGCCACCTTCGAGCTGAAGAACGGCGTCATCTGCCACTTCAACTCCTCCTGGACCGTCCGCGTCCGCCGCGACGATCTTCTCACCCTCCAAGTCGACGGCACGCACGGCACCGCCGTCGCCGGTCTTCGCGACTGCACCGCGCAACACCTCTCCGCCACGCCGCGTTGTATTTGGAATCCGGATATCGACAGCCCGATCAAATATTTCGACGGCTGGACGCGCGTCCCCGATCAAGGTCCCTACGACAACGCCTTCAAAGTCCAGTGGGAGCTCTTCCTGAAGCACGTCGTCACCGACAGCCCCTTCCCCTGGTCCCTCCGCGAAGGCGCCAAAGGCGTCCAACTCGCCGAACTCGGCCTCGCCAGCTGGGCGAAACGCGCCTGGGTGGACGTGCCGCAACTCTAACCTCGCTCAACTGGAAGCACCAAGATCCAGAAAACTCCCAACCTGCAGTTGTCATTCTGAGCGAAGCGAAGAATCCACGCGCCCGCTGATTCTTTCGCGATCTTTCGCGTGTTTAGCGGGCCAACTCCTCCTCATGTCTAAAGTAGCACTCATCACCGGCGGCTCCCGCGGCATCGGCTTCGGCATCGCCCAAAAACTCGCCGCGGAAAACTGGCACCTCGTCATCAACGGCGTCCGCCCCGAATCCGACGTCGCCGAGCCCCTCGCGCAACTCCGTGCCCAAGGCGTCCAAGTCGCCTACGCCCAAGGCGACGTCGGCAGCACCGAAGGCCGCGCCGCGATCCTCGCCGCCACCCGCGCCTTCATCACCTCTCTCAACTCTCAACCCTCAACTCTCAACTCGGCGCCCCCGGCGCTGAACCTCCTCGTCAACAACGCCGGCGTCGCCCCCAAGGTCCGCTACGACCTCCTCGAGACCACCGAGGAAAGCTACGACCGCGTCCTCGACACCAACCTCCGCGGCGTCTTCTTCCTCACGCAAGCCGTCGCGCGCGACATGGTCGCCGCGAAAAAAGCGGACGCCTCCTTCTCCGCCGCGATCGTCAACATCACCTCGATCTCCGCGACTGTCATCAGCATCAACCGCGGCGAATACTGCATCGCCAAAGCCGGCCTCTCGATGCTCTCCCAACTCTTCGCCGTCCGCCTCGGCGCCGAAGGCATTCCTGTTTACGAAGTCCGCCCCGGCGTGATCAAAACCGACATGACCGCTGGCGTGACCGAGAAATACGACAACCTCATCGCCAACGGCCTCTGCGTCCAACCGCGCTGGGGCCTCCCCGACGACATCGGCCGCGCCGTCGCCTCTCTCGCCCGCGCCGACATGCCCTACTCCACCGGCCAAGTCATCATGGTCGACGGCGGCCTCACCCTGCCGCGCCTGTAATTCACACCGCATTTCAGCCGGCCCCGCGCGGCAGGGAAGCACCAAACTCCAAGTCTCCAAGCTCCAGAGAACCTCCAATCGCCAACCTCCAGTTGGTCATTGGACCTTGGACATTCTCTGGATCTTGCTGCTTGGATCTTGGAGCTTTCTTTTTCCCATGAACCCCGCCCTCTCCGACATCGCCCAAATCGCCCTCACCGTCCGCGACGTCTCTGTCTCGCTTCCGTTCTACCGCGACACCCTCGGCCTCAAATTCCTTTTCAGCGCAGGCCCCAACCTCGCCTTTCTCGCCGCCGGTTCCGTTCGCCTCATGCTCACCACGCCGCAAGGTCACGGCGAGCCGGGCAAAAACTCCGTTCTCTATTTCAAGGTCGACGACATCGCCGCCACCCACGCCGCGATCGTCGCCCGCGGCGCCAAAAACGAACGCGCCCCGCAACTCGCCGCCAAGATGCCCGACCACGATCTCTGGATCGGCTTCATCCGCGACCCCGACGACAACCTCATCGGCCTCCTCTCCGAAGTGCGGTAGTGCGCGCGCTCGCGCGCGCACAAAGCTCCAAGCTCCAAAGAACCTCCAATCCCCAAGCACCAACTCCCAATTGGAATCTGGTTTTTGACCATTCTCTGGAGCTTGGATCTTGGAGCTTGGATCTTTTCTACGCTTCACACTTCCCACCTTCGACCACCGCCCTCACCTCCACCGACCCGCCCGCCTCCAATCCGGGAAACCGTTTCGCCAGCTCCAGCGCCTCCTCGAGATCGCGACACTCCACGATCTCAAATCCACCCAACACCTCCTTCGTCTCCGCAAACGGCCCATCCGTCACCGTCCGCTTCCCGCCGCGCCCCCGCACCGTCTTCGCCGTTTCCCGCGGATGCAGCCCCGTCGCACTCACCGCCTTTCCGCTGCGCACAATCTCTTCGTGCCACCGCCCGCACGCTTCGTGCACGCGATTCTGTTCATCTTTCGGCCGCGCACAAAAATCCGCGTCCACCTGAATCAACAACGCATATTTCATATCGAGATTCCGTTTTTCGTCATCACTCGTCGTCACCCTTTTGCGCCTTCTGCGCCTCTTTGCGGCCATTCATTGCCCATGAATAATTCCTTCATTCACTCCTAGCCGAGGGAGCCTCGTTCTTTTCGACAAATCTCACCGAAAACTTTTGGTCCATTTCGCCGCCCGTCGATCGTCGTTCTTCCAACAACCCCTTCCATTCCCCAACCCCAACCCAACGCAGAGGATTCTCCCATGCCCAAATACGTCGACGGTTTCGTCATCGCAGTCCCCAAGAAAAACCTCCCCACCTATCTCAAAATGGCCAAAGCCGCTTCCAAGGTCTGGATGGAACACGGCGCGCTCGAATACCGCGAAGCCGTCGGTGAGGACCTAAAAACCAAGTTCGGCCTGCCTTTCACCAAACTCGCCCAGACCAAATCCAACGAAACGGTCGTCTTCTCCTGGATCGCCTACAAATCCCGCGCCCACCGCGACAAAGTGAACGCCAAGGTCATGAAAGACCCGCGCCTCGAAGGCATGTGCGATCCGAAGAACCCGCCCTTCGACACCAACCGCATGGCCTACGGCGGTTTCACCATCGAAGTCAGTTCCTGATCCACCTCACATCTCACGCGCAAAGTGTCACCCATCAGGTGACACTTTTTTTTGCCATTCTCTCCCCGTCATGCGCCTACCCAAAATCCTTCGCGCCCCTTCGCGCCCTTCGCGGTTTTGAAAATGGGCCTTTCTCTGGAGCTTGGATCCTGGTGCTTGGATCTTCCCTCTACTTCGTCCGAAACGGCACCGCCGGCAGCCCTTCGCCATTGAACAGCGTCGCGAGCGGATTCGCCTGCCACGCATAGCGCACGTCCACCGGCTCCGCCACACCTGCCGCCGACACCACGACCGTATCCCGACCTTCGATACGCGCGTCCGCCCAGTGCCATTCCCCGTCCGCGCCCGCGACCGAGAATTCTCCCAACTTCTCCCCGCGCACCACGAGGCCGCCGTCCGCATTCTTGAACCTCAACACCAACTCCCTCCCGCGCCGCTCCATCCCCGCAAACTCCGGCGACCGCGACGCGATCGTCTTTCCATAAACGTCCGCCAGCGCCAGCCGCGCCAGCCTCTCGCCCGCTGCCCGCTTCTCACGCGGATGAATATCATCCGCATCTCCCGTATCGACGATCGTCGCCAGCCCCGCATTCGGCACGCGCTCCACCGTCTTCGCCTGCGCTTCGCGCAACTCCGTCCACCCATCGCTCGTCCCCGGCTCCGCCTTCCGCTGCATGAACGCCGGCAAGCCCACCATATAAAACGGAAACTCCCCCTGCCCAAACCGCGCCCGCCAGTCCGCGATCAGCGCCGGCATCAACGCATGATACTGCGCCGCCCGCTGAAAATTCGCCTCGCCCTGATACCAAAGCGCCCCGCGCAGCGCCAACGGCATTACGGGCGCCAGCGTCCCGTTATAAAGCGTCGTCGGCATCGTCGCATAGTTCTCCACATCCAGCGGCCACGGATGCGGCGGCCGCGCATCCACGCTCAACTTCGCCTTCCACTCGCCCGCCAGCGACACCTTCGTCCCATCCGCGAATTGGATCCGAAAATCCTTCGCCTCCGCCTTGAACCCGCCATCCGGCTTCGTCCGAAACACCCGCACCGCGATCGTGTTCTTTCCCGGTTTCAACACGCCTGCCGGAATCGCATACGCCCGCGGATTCTCCACCCACGAGCTCGCGCCCACCCACCGGCCGTTGATGTAGCTCGTATCCATTTTCTCCACGACACCGAGATGAAGCCGCGCCACGCCCTCCGGAATCTCCGCCGGCAACTCAACCTCACGCCGAAACCAGCACACGCTCGGCGTCTCCCCCACGCCCAACTCCGCAAATCCACCGCCCGGCAACTCCACCCGCGTCCACCCCTCATCCTGCGTTTCCTCCTTCTGCCACCCTTCGCGCTCACCCACATCGAACTCCTCCAGCCAGTGCATCAGGAAACTTCCATGCTGCGTCCCGCCCTTTTCGTTCAGGCGCGCGATCTCCTTCAACTGCTCTGAAAATTCACCCACGCGCGCCAACCCTTCCGCACTCGTCCACGCCTCCACCGGACTCCCACCCGACGCCGCGATCACCAAGCCGATCGGCACTCCCGTTTCCTCCTGCACCTTCCGTGCAAAATAAAATGCCACCGCCGAAATCCCCGGCGCCGTCTCCGGCGTGCACACCCGCCACTGCCCGCCCGCCGGCACCTCCGCCGGCTCATACACATTCCTCAACGGCACCGTGAACGCCCGCAGCGTCGGATAATCCGCCGCCTGCGCCGCCTCCGCTCCACCTTCGCTCCGCTGCAACCCGAACGCCATGTTCGATTGCCCGCTGCACAACCACACATCGCCCACCAGCACATCCCTCAACTCCATCCGCTGCCCAGCCCCTTCGATCAACACGACATGCGGCCCCACCGCCTCCGGCACCTCCACCGTCGCCATCCATTTTCCCTCCGCATTCGCCGTCGCCTCCACGCGCTTTCCCGCCACCTCCACCGCGATCACTTTCCCCGGCTCCGTCCACCCCCACACGCGATTCGGCTTCCCGCGCTGCATCACCATGTGATCGCCAAAAATCGGACTCACCAACGGCAACGCCTCCGCCGCCACTCCGCGCACCACGACCACCACAAAAACCACCAGCAGCCCAACACAGCGACCAGCACGACGAACCACACGCGACGAAATCATAAAACGACGAATCAGGGGGTTAGAGGAACAACTCGAGAGCAGGCCATCCCTAGTCATTACCCGTCCCAATACCAGCCTCGCCCTCACTCTCACGTTCGAACAGCCGCTTCTCTCTCCCGTAGCGGAACGCAGCCCGCCCCGACTCGTCGGGTGAGCGTTCCGCCCCTCCCCGTTCTTTCTCTTTCCTCTTTCTCTTTATCTTTCTCTTCCTCCTTCCTGCCGTCGACGCTCCGCCCACCTTTCAATGCCCCTCGATTTCTGGCACTACCCTCTCCTCTTCCTCGTCGGCCTCATCGCCGGCACCGTCGACGCCGTCGCCGGCGGCGGCGGACTCATCACCGTTCCCGCCCTCCTCAACCTCGGGCTCCCCGTCCCGCTCGCCCTCGGCACCAATAAATTTCAATCCAGCTTCGGCAGCGTCTCCGCCTCGATCCACTTCCTCCGCTGCCGCGCCGTCACGCTCCGCGAGTGCCGTCTCGGAATTTTAACTACACTCGCCGGCTCGCTCCTCGGCGCCTTCGCCGTCCAGCAAATCGACTCCGACCTCCTCGCCGACATCATCCCTTGGCTCCTCGCCGCCATCCTCCTCTACACCCTCCTCCGCCCGAAACTCGGCGCCGAAGACCACCCGCCCAAACTCTCCGCTCCGCTCTTCTTCACCGGCTTCGGCCTCGTTCTCGGCTTCTACGACGGCTTCTTCGGCCCCGGCACCGGCTCCTTCTGGGCCATCGCATTGATCCTCGTCCTCGGACAAAACTTCGCCCGCGCCACCGCGTTCACCAAAATCATGAACGCCACCAGCAACCTCGCCGCGCTCGCCCTCTTCCTCACCGCCGGACTCGTCCACTTCGGCGCCGGCCTCGCCATGGCCGCCGGTCAACTCCTCGGCGGCAAACTCGGCGCCCACCTCGTCGTCACCCGCGGCGCCCGCTTCATCCGCCCCGTCTTCCTCACGATGGTCACCCTCACCCTCGCCCGCCTGCTCTGGCTGAATTTCACCAAAACACCGTGAACGCAGCCGATCTTCTTCGCGTCACCGACCACCGTCCTTGGCCGCTCCCCGCTCGCCCGTGGTCCGTCGCCATGTCGTGGCTCGATCTCGCCTTCATCCACTATCGCATCAGCGCAGAAATTCTCCGCCCGCACCTCCCCGCGGGCCTTTCCCCCGACACCTTCGATGGCGCCGCCTGGATCGGAATCGTGCCGTTTCGCATGGTCGACGTCCGCCCCCGCGGACTTCCCGCCGCTCCGTTCTTTTCCTCTTTCCCCGAGATCAACGTCCGCACCTACGTCGTCGCCGACGGCAAACCCGGCGTGTGGTTCTTCAGCCTCGACGCCGCCTCACGCCCCACCGTTCTCCTCGGCCGCCAATTCTTCGATCTCCCCTATCATCTCGCCCGCATGCAGCTCCGCCGCGCGGAGAATCGTTTCGATTTCTCCAGCCACCGCACGCGCGCGAACTCCGTCTTCCGCGGCCGCTATCAACCGATCGGAGAAACTTTCCACGCCGCTCCCCACTCCTTCGAACACTGGGCCACCGAGCGCTACTGCCTCTACGCCCACTCCCCTCACCGCGGTCTCCGCCGCCTCGACGTGCATCACCCACCTTGGCCGCTCCAACGCGCCGACGTGCAAATCGACGAATGCACTCTCCTCAACCCGTTCGACCTGCCCGTGAACAGCTCCACTCCCGACGCCTGCCACTTCTCCCCGGGCGTCCCTGTCGTCTCCTTCAATCCCGAGCGCCTGCCCCGCTGACAGTCCTGCTCCTCACCACGCGCCCACCGCATTCCCTCCCCCTCCGCGTTTACGCCCCTCTGCGCTCTTTGCGTTCTTTGCGGTAAAACAAAAACCCGCTACCCGCCCTTACCCCGCTCGCGGCGGCGCCTGCTCGTTCACATTTCGCAGCAACGCCGCCAAGTTCCGGGAATCCGGATGCCGCGCCGCCTCCGCCGCCAAAAACTCGATCGTCCACTGCCGCGTCAGTCGGCTCGGACTTTCGCTCGACGGATGCGCCCGCACGTCAAGCTGTGCCAGCTTCGTCGCCAAGTGATGCTCCAGCCGCGCAAGAAATTCGACGGTTTCCATCCGCAATCCTAACGCCCTCCTCGCGCCCCGCAACCCCGCCCCCGCCACTCCTCCCCCTTTCCCCTTTCACTCTCCCCCTCACTTTCACCCTCACTTTCAT
>JAEWBF010000130.1 GCA_023391285.1 Verrucomicrobiota bacterium | reverse complement strand
GGGGGGGGGGGCCCCCCCGCCCTACACCATCTATGGAGCGTTGGGGCGGCGGGACTCGAACTGGCGGCGCATGGTTTCGGCGATCTCGGCTTGGGCGCGTTGTTCTTGTTGAAGTTGACGCAGGGCTTCGAGTTGCGGGGCGGCGAGGACGCCGCGGGCTTGTTCGATGGCGGCGTCGGTGACGACGCCGACGCGGCCGATAGACGGCGTCGTGGTGCCGCCGTTGCGGTCGAGGATGGAAAGAATGGCGGAGGATTGCTCGGGCGAGAGCGGGGTGGAGCTGTAGCTGAGGCGCTGTTCGAGATGATTAACGGTGGCCCGGACCGGCTGGGTGCGTTCGTAGTGTTGATATTGTGAATACGAGGCTTCGCCGATCAGGCCGCGGATGGCGTCATCGATCTCGGCTTCGCCGTCGCGCACGAGGGCGGTGATGGCGTCGCGATCGGCGCGCGGGTTGGCGCCTTGGGAGCGGACAGCGCCCATCACGTCGTTGCGGACGGTCATGCGTTCGACGAGCAGTTCCTTGAAACGTTCGAGCTGGTCGGGGCGAAGGTTGAGCGACTTGAAGAGCGCGGCGTAGCGGCCATCGAGGCCGGCTTTGCGCTGGATCATCATCAAGCGCTGGACCTCGGGTGTTTCGATGACGGCGTCGCGACGGGTGAAGCGGGGGCCGGTGGCGTTCGAGTTCGGTGGAGGGTTTGTCGCGTCGATTCCATCCGACGCAGCCGGGCTGGCGAAAACGTCTTGAGCGATCGGTTCGGGAGCAGTCGCGGAGGGTTCCAGGGCGACCGGGGAGGCGGCGCGGGTGGCGGCGACTTGCTCACGAACGGGAGCGGCGGCGCGGAGCGAAACGAGTTCGAGGTGCTGACGCCAGGCGAAGATGCCGGTGGCGAGCGTGGTGAACGCGAAGAGCGCGAGGAGGAGGTTTTTGGACGAGCGCACGTGCGAGGGACGATAGCGCTCGCCGGAAGTTACTCAAGGGCGCCGACGGGGCGGCGCGTTGCAAGACGTGGCGCGACGAGCGCGCCACCTACCGGGGAGGGAATTCGAATTCGGCTTTTTGGCGATTCTTCGAAAGGACGAGGTAGGCGCTGAACGGGGTCATGCGTTTCGACATGAAGCCTTCGATCAGATTCGTGCGGCCGTTTTCGAGCAGGTTTTGGATTTCGCCGGCCGGAATGTCCTTGGCGCACAGGTGCTTCTTCATCGTGAAGACGATGCGATTGTCCTGATCGGGCTTGCGCACGTAATAGGCGTCGGCGGTTTCGAGGATTTCGCCGCCGAAGGATTTGGATTGGCCGATGACTTTCGCTTTCGAGAGATCGGGCGGAGCCTTGGCTTTGCGGACGATGGGCTTGCCGTCCTTGTCGAGCTTCGGGGCGCGCGGCGGGAATTTCCATTCGGCCTTTTCGCCATTGCGCTCGAAGAAGGCGTCGAAGGGGCGACCCTTTTTCGAGATGAAGCCCTTGATGACGTCGGTCTTTCCCTCGGACACGAGCTTGATGACCTGTTCGCGTTCGATCGGGCGCTGGCAGAGCAGGCGGCCGAGACGGAGGGCGGGCTTCCAGCCTTCGCCGTCGGCTTTTTCGCGGAGGACGTAGCTGTTGCCGGCTTCGACGAGCTGGGCGCCGGTGTTGGGATCGGTCCAGAACGGCTCGAGGGTGCCGAGGTCCTGTTTGTCGCCGAAATCGTATTCAGTTTTCCACTTCTGCTTTTCCTCGTCCTTCTTGAGGAGGAGAACGGCGGAGAAGCGGGCGCGGGTTTTGGCGGAGATGAAACCGTCGAGCGGGCCGACCTTGCCCGTGGTGACGAGCGTGCGGATCTCGTCTTCCTCCATTTTGCGGCCGCCGATGACCTTGTAGATCATGAATTCGCCGTCCTGGGATTTGTAGCCGCGGAGGGTTTCGCGGAGCGGTTTGCCGTCGGTGGGCGAAGGGATGTCGGTTTCGCGCGCGGCGGAGTCGTCTTCTTCGAAGCCTTTGACGCGTTCGACGATGCCCTTGGTTTGTTCGATCACCTCCTGCATGAAGGCGTCGCGGGAGAATTTTCCGTGCTCCATTTGGCGGAGCTTGAACTCCCACTCGCCGGTCATGGCGGGGCTGGTGAGCGCGTCGGTGTGGACGGCGCTGAGGAATTGGAGGAGCTGTTCGGCCTTCGCGGTGGGGATCAACTCGCGCTGACCGCGCTCCATGTATTTCTGGTTGATGAGACCGTCGATGGTGTCGGCGCGCGTGGCGGGCGTGCCGAGACCGCGCTCCTTCATCGCTTCGGCGAGTTCATCGTCGTCGACGAGTTTGCCGGCGCCCTCCATGGCGGAGAGCAGCGTGGCTTCGGTGTAGCGCGGCGGCGGTTTGGTTTGCTCGGCGTGGAGGACGGGATCGAGCGTCTTCGCTTGGGCGGGAGAGCCGTCTTCGGCGGTGAGCGCGGGAAGGGCTTTGGAGTTGGGCGAGTCGTCTTCGACGGTGGTGCGGCCGTAAACGGCGAGCCAACCGGGGTTGGTGAGGACCTTGCCCTCGGTTTTGAACTCGTGGCCGGGCGCGACGGTGCTGATGCGGGTGGTGACGTCGAATTCGGCGGCGGGGTAGAACGCGGCGACGAAGCGGCGCGCGATCATGTCGAAGACCTTCGCTTCCATCTCGTCGAGGTTCTTGGCCTCGTGCGCGGTGGGGATGATCGCGAAGTGATCGGAGATCTGGGCGTTATTGAAGATGCGCTTGTTGGGACGCACCCAGCCTTCAGCGAGGACCTTTTGCGCGTGCGGTTGAAGGTCGTGATGAAGATTGGCGAGGGTTTCGCGAACGGTGGGGATATAATCTTCCGGCAGCGCGCGCGAGTCGGTGCGGGGGTAGGTGATCATCTTGTGCCGCTCGTAGAGCGCTTGCGCGATCTGGAGCGTGCGGCGGGCGGAGAGACCGAAGCGGTTATTCGCTTCGCGCTGGAGCGTGGTGAGATCGTAGAGACGCGGCGCGGCCTGGGTGCTGGCTTTCTTTTCGTCGGTGACGGAAGCGAGCGGCTGGCCCTGGCAGGCGGCGAGGACCGCTTCGGCGAGGGCTTTGTCCCAGATGCGATCGATGCGATCGTGTTCGTCGTTTTCGGCCTTCTTGAAATTGGCGCGCTGATACACGCCCTCGTAGCGGCCCTTGGCGATTTCGAAGGTCGCGGTGACGCGCCAGTAATCGCGGGGCTTGAAATTACGGATCTCGAGTTCGCGCGCGTAGACGATGGCGAGCGTGGGAGTTTGAACGCGGCCGACGGAGGCGACGTTGCCGGCGCGGGAGCCGAACATGCGCTTGGTGAGCGCGCGGGTGCCGTTGATGCCGATGAGCCAGTCGCTCTCGCTGCGGCAGCGGGCGGCGTCGGCGAGGCCCGTCATTTGTTCGCCGTCGCGCAAAGTGCGGAAGGCTTCCTTGATGCCCTCGGCGGTCATGGTCTGCATCCACGCGCGCTTCACGGGGAGTTTGCACTTCGTGAGCTGGTAGATGTAGGTGAAAATCAGTTCGCCCTCGCGACCGGCGTCGCAGGCGTTGATGACCTGGTCGATGTCTTTTCGGGCGAGGAGTTTTTTGAGGGCGTTGAAACGTTCCTTGGACGCCTCGATGGGCTTGAGGCCGAATTTTTCGGGGATGATCGGAAGCGTTTCGAGGCGCCAGAAGCCGTATTTCTTCTTGTCGATGTCCTCGGGCATCTCGAGTTCGACCAAGTGGCCGAGCGCATACGAGATGACGAATTCGTCGTTTTCGTAGTGATCGCCTTTCTTGGGAATTTTGCCGAGGGCGCGCGCGAGGTCGGCAGCGACAGATGGCTTCTCGGCGATGACAAGGGACTTCATGAAGCCGGGAGCCGTTAGGCGGCGTCGAGGAGGAGTGCAAGAAATTGTTTCTCGGCGGACGCTCGGGGGCGGGGTGATGGCGCGATGGAAGCCGGGTGAGTGCGCTGCGGGTTTTTGGAGTTTGTCTTTGTGAAGCCGGCGGATGCTGTGCGTGCGCTGTGTCGACCGTTTCACTTTCTTTTCGTGAGCTGGGCGGAGCGGGTAAACCGCCGCTGATTATCCTGCACGGTCTTCTGGGTTCGTCGCGCAACTGGCAGACGGCGGGGAAGGACTTGGCGGAATGGTTTCACGTGTTCGCGCTGGATTTGCGAAATCACGGGACGTCGCCGCATGCGGAGGAGATGAGTTACGATGCGATGGTGGCGGACGTGCTCGCGTGGATGGAGGAGCGGGGAATCGCGCGCGTGACGCTGCTCGGGCACAGCATGGGCGGGAAAGTGGCGATGCGGCTGGCGTGTCGGAACCCGGAGCGCGTGGAGCGGCTGATCGTGGTGGATATCGCGCCGAAGGATTATCGGTGGGCGGCGCATCGCGCGGAGTTTGCAGCGATGAACGAACTCGACCTCGACCATCTGCAATCGCGGGCGGAAGCGGAGATGCGGTTCGAGGCGCGCGTGGACGATTGGGCGATGCGGAAATTTTTGACGACGAATCTGGAGCGGAAAACGGAGGGCGGTGGTTGGAGGTGGACGGTGAACCTGCCGGTGTTGACGAAGGCGTTGCCGGAGTTGGAGCGGAGTTCTTTGGGCGAAGGAGATCGGTTCGACGGGCCGGTGTTATTCGTGACGGGCGAGCGGTCGAATTATGTGCAGCGGGAGGATTGGGCGGCGACGAAGAGGTTTTTTCCGCGCGCGGAGTTTCGGGTCGTGAACGGCGCGGGGCATAATCCGCACATGGAGACGCGGGAGGAGTTTGTGCGCGCCGTCGCGGAAGCGACGATGCCTGGTTTTGGGTTTTGAGTTTTGGGTTTTGGGTTGAGCGCGCGGGGCGGGTGGGGGGCTGGCGATAACTGAACCCGGCGGGGGGGGGGCACCGCGCCTCGATGGGCGGGGATGTGGTCAGGCGGGGGCGGTGCCTAGAGCGACGTGGGAGCGGCTGCGCTCGGCGTATTTGAGCCAGCGGCGGGATTTCCAACGGCGATACATCAGGATCCCGCGCAGCCATTCGTCGGTGGCCATGGCGATCCAGATGCCGAGCAGGCCGAGACCGAGCTTGAGGCTCAGGAGCCACGCGAGCGGGACCCAGACGCACCACATCGAAAGGACGGCCATTTTGATGGGAAAGCCGACATCGCCCGTCGCGCGAAGCGAGTTGATGACGACGATGTTGAAGACGCGGCCCGGCTCGAGGAGGATGGCGAAGCGCAACAAGAGGGTGCCGCCGGCGATGATGGCGGCGTCTTTCGAAAAGATGCCGAGGGCGAGCGGGCCGATCGCGGCGACGATGAGGATGGACGTGGTGGAGACGATGAAGCCGGTGCGGAGACTGCGCAGGAGTTGACGGTAGGCCTCGTCGAATTTCCCGGCGCCGACGAGATGTCCGATCATGATTTCCGTGCCGAGGCCGAGCGCGAAGCTGAAGACCATGACGACCCACTGGATTTGCAGTGTGTAGGATTGAATTGCGAGCGCGGTGCCGCCGAGCCGCGCGGTGAACGTGGTGACGGTCATGAGCGCGAGCCAGTAGCAGACGTTTTCGCCGGCGGCGGGCAGGCCGATGTGGAGGATGCGGCCGACTTTTTTCCAATCGATGGAAATGAAATCGCGGGCGCGCAGGCGCAGGTGCGTGCGGCGGTCGAGCAGTATCCAGAAGGCAATACACGCGCAGCAGCGGCTGAAGACGCTGGCGAGCGCGACGCCCACGACGCCCATCTGCGGTGCGCCGAACAGGCCGAAGAGGAGAATGGTGGCGACGATGAGGTTGACGATGTTTTGGCCCGCGGTGACGAACATCGCGTCGCGCGTGTGCCCGTGCGCGCGGAGGGTCGCGGCGATGGACATGTTCATGGATTCCATGAACAGCGTGCCGCCCATCAATGTGAGGAACGGCACGGCATAGACCATCAGGTGCTCGGGCAGATGCATCAGCCGCAGCATCGGGGCGGCGAAAAGGAAGACGCCGACGCTGACGAAAGCGCCGAGCCAGGTGTTGACGGCGATGGCGTTGGTGGTGATGCGGTCGGCTCCGGCGCGGTCGCGTCCACCGAGGTGATGCGTGATGACAACGCTGGCCCCGATGCCGATGAAGTTGAACGCGATCAGGAAGAGAATGACGATTTGGTGCGCGATCCCGAGCGCGGCGACAGCGTTGTCGGACACGTGGCTGACGAGAAACGTGTCGACGGTGCCGATGAGCATGCGCAGCGCCTGTTCGACGAAAATCGGCCAGGAAATTGCGAGCAGCGAGAGCGGCTTGGCGGGCAGGCTGGGCGTGGATGCGGCGGCGGCGGACACGGCAAAAAAGGCGACGAGCGTGCCGGAAATGAGCCCGGGGTGTCAATGGGGTGACGGGCGCGACCGGGCCGGCGATGAGCGCGACGGAGCGGTGGGAGGACCGAAGGATTGGATAAAGATTCTGTGCGATCGAGTTGCGGTTGGACAGCCAGTCTGCGGCCCGCATGATCCGCGCGGTCCTGGCTTCCCATGAAATTCGCCCTCGGGCGAACGGCACTATGAGCGCGGTGTCGTTTCGCCTCTTTCTTATCTTTACCGCTGGCGCGCTCGCCGCTTGCCAGACCGATAAAACCTACCAAGGCCAGCGCGTGAAAGCCTCCCGCTGGGTGAACGGACGCGTGGTTTACATCCTCGAGGACGGTCGGGCGGTTTACGCGCCCCTGCGCAGCAAGACCAACGAAGAAGACCGGCGTAAGCTCAACGAATCCGCGCAGGAGAATCGTTCAGCGGCCGAGAGTATTGTCTTCGCACCGATGGATGGGCCACCTCCGGCGAGCGAGACGCCGAAGAAAAAGTAAGTGCGCGGTGGGGCAGCGCGCGTCCATGGACTAGCGGTGGAGTCTGAGTTACGGCGACTCGGCGAGAATGATGCGCGTGGCGAGGCGATCGAGCTCGGCGAGGAGGGGCTCGCGCTCGGTGTCTTCGGCGCTGATGAGTTTTTGCAGGTTGCCGAGGAGGCCGTCGACGAAGGTGGTGGCGTCGGGGTTGTCGAGGGTGGCTTCGAAGAGGATGACGGCGGTGGAGGTGCGATCCTGGGCGTTGCGGTGAAAAACCCACGTATCGCCTTCGCGCTTGGTGTAGTCGCGCGGGTGGGTGCCGATCAGGACGTGGCGATGGAGTTTCAACTCGATCGCGCGGAGCACCTGGTCGCCGACGTTGGCGGGGAGATCGGTCGTGAGGTTGTGAAATTTGCCGTCGAGTTGAACGGCGTAGGTGAGCGTGTAATCGCCGGAATCGGTTTTCTTCAGCCCGAGGGCAGAGATGGGTTTGCCGGCGTCGACGCGGAGAAAAACGGCGTCGTTGGTGCGGGAGAATTCCTCGTCGAAGAGGTTTTGGACTTTCTCGTAAACGGAAGGCCAGGCTCGCTCCACGAAGGCGATGCGCTTTTCGGTCGACCGGTCGGCGGCTAGCGACGCGGAGAATGCGAAGGCGGCGAAGAGCGCGGCGGTGAGAATAAGTCGGCGCATGGTGTCAGCGCTTGGACCAGATGCGGAGCGAGGAGAGGAGGAAGTGTTCGAGCGCGGTGGCTTCGTTGAGATTCAGGCGAAGCAGGCCGACATCGTGTTCGAGTTGTTCGATTGCGCAAACGAGGGCGCGGCGGGTGGGCTCGGCGGCGGGACCGGTGAGACGGGGAAGGGCGAAAGCGCGCGTGGCTTGCTCGATTTCGCCGAAGAGACGGGCGCGGAGGCCGTTGGCGATGCCGGTTTCGATGGCGACCTTTTCATCGTCTTCGAGGTCGGCGGGGAGTTTTTGCTTCTGTTGTTTCCAGATTTCGTCGGTGGCGAAATCGAGGACGGCACTAAAGCGGGCGACGAGGCCGTAGAGAGTGAAAACGTGATCGGCGACGGCGGATTTGTCGGGGATCGTGTCCGCGTCGGCGAGACGCGAAAGCCAGGCGCGGTAATCGTCGAGCCAAGCGTTCCAGCCATCGGCGTGAAGCGGCGCGGCGGCGTTGGGGAAACGAAAATGGAGGACGCGGCTTCGAATGGTCGGAAGCAAGGCGTAGGGGCGCGTCGTGAGGAGGAGGAGCGTGGTGTTGGCGGGCGGTTCCTCGAGGGTTTTGAGGAAGATGTTGGCCGCGGTGATGTTCATGCGGTCGGCCTCGTGGATGATGGCGACCTTGCGCGGCGACACGGTGGCAGTGACCTGAACTTTGCCGATGAGCTCGCGCGTGGCGTCGGCGCCGATTTGGCGGGACTTGCCGGCGGGGCGGAGGGCGTGGCAATCGGGGTGTTGGTCGGGCGGAAAATGCGCGCTCGAAGCGGGAATGTTGAGCAGGCGATCGGCGATGGCGTGGGCGACGAGCGTGAGGGTTTCGAGGTCGTCGCCGTGGAGGAGCAGGCTGTGGGAGAGGCACTGCCGTTCGATGGCACGCTCGATGACGGACACGGTAGGCGTGCCGGCGAGGGAGTCGGGCCAGGGGAATGCGGTGGCGTCGGACATCGCGTGCGAAAGTGAAGGCGGACGCCTCGGAGAGAGGCGCCCCTACCGGCCGAGCGGCTCCTACTTGCTCAGGAGGCGGTCCTTGATGGCGGACCAGATCTTTTTCTCGATGGCGTCCTGCGTTTGCGTGCCGTCGATGACGACGAAGCGATCGGGCATGCCTTTCGCGAGAACGAGGTAGCCTTCGCGGATCTTTTCGTAGAACCCGATGTTCTCGCGCTCCATGCGGTTCGGAAGGTCCGAGGCGCGTTGGCGAATGCGGGCGAGGCTGACGTCGGTGGGAACGTCCATGACGATCGTGAGATCGGGCATGACGTTGCCGACGGCGAAGTGGTTGATCATCGCCACGGGATCGGCGGCGAGGTTGCGGCCGACGCCCTGGTAAACGGTGGACGAATCGAGGAAGCGATCGCTGAGGACGATCGTGCCGCTCATAAGCGCGGGGGCGATCACCTCGCGGACGAGTTGGGCGCGAGCGGCGGCGAAGAGGAGGAGTTCGGTTTCGGCGAACATCTCGTCGCCCTTGGAATTGTGGACGATGATGTTGCGGACCTGTTCGCCGATTTCGGTGCCGCCGGGTTCGCGGGTGGAGATGACCTCACGGCCCTCTTTTTGAAAACGGGCGGCGAGCAGCGCGATTTGCGTGGATTTGCCGCTGCCCTCGGAGCCTTCGAACGAGATGAGTTTGCCGGCGGGTTTGTTTTTCAAAGGGGCCATGAGATGAGAGAGTGGCGGAGTTATTACCAGTTCGCGAGGAATGTTTCGAGATCGTCGAGCGTCGGACTCTTCGCGGTGCGAACGTAGTGACCGCTGGTGCTGACGCCGAGGGCGAGGCAGGACTCGGGGGAGAGTCCCATGAGCTGACCGTTGACGAAGCCGGAGTTAAAATGGTCGCCGGCGCCGGTGGTGATGAGCGGCTTGGCGGCGTAAGGACCGGGGACCCACCACGTGCCTTCGCGCGTGGCGCAGGCGGCGGATTCCTTCGGGTGGATCACGACGGTGGTGAGATCGAGTTTTTTGCGGATGTTTTCCGTCATGCGACGGAGTCCGTCTTCGGTTTCCGTTTCGGTGCCGAGACCGAGGGCGGGGTGGACCTGTTGCGCTTCCTTGAGGTTGAGGCCGAGGGTGACCTGGCCGAACTGCTCGAATTTGGCGATGGTTTCGAGGGCGTAAACGAGATCGGCGGTGGAGCGTTTTTCCGGGTCGGCGAGATCGAAGAAGTAGATGCGGCCGGGTTTGGCGGGGATTTGCGGGAGCAGGCGGCCGACGAGGTCGTCGAAGATCGCCGACATGTTGGGGATCATCGTCCAGTTGACGAGGGCGATCAGGTCCGACTCGGAAAGCGCGTCGCGCCAGGCGGCGCCGCCCATGACCTCTTCGATTTTCTGCGGGGTGATTTCGTCGAGGCTTTTCATCATGCCGAGCATGATCTTGCCGTCGTCGAATTCGGCGGCGGTGGTCGAGGCGGCGGCGCAGAGCGAGACGACGTTGGCGCGGTGCGCAAGGTCAGCGAAGACTGGGTGAACGGTGGGTGTGCCGAGAGCGCCGATGTAGGTGACCTGTGCGCCTTGGGCGAGGACGGCATTGGCCATGATGGGACCGTTGCCGCCGAGTTTGTCCATGCGAGGGAAGAACTCGATATTCGTGCTCTTGCCGGCGGCGCCGAGGATGCGTTGACCGAATTCGGAGATGGTGGAGATCGGGGTGAAGTTTTCACCCTGGCCGGCGCGCAAGGCGACGGGCGTGACGATCGTGTCGACAAAGCCGTCGAGGCCGAGGATGGCACGTTTCGACGAGAGGGTGCCGCGGCGGGAGCGCAGTTCTTGCAGGGTGCGGGATTTGAATTCCATGGAGGGTAAGGTTGGGCAGCGAAAATGGCGGGCGAACGAGCGGCAAATACAAAGTGGGAAACGGGTTCGCAGATACGGGTGAACGGAGCGGAAAAAACGGGCCTTTTCCGTTGAATGCGCCGGTCAAACCCGCCAACTGTCACACATTCTTCCATGTGGGATTTCCTGTTCTCCTCACCCGTCCTCGCCGCCAACATCCTCGATATCTTCGGGCGCTCGGGCACGGTCGACAAAGTCATCGTGCTGGGGCTGGCGATTTTCAGCCTCGTGGCCTGGACCGTGATGCTCGGGAAGCATTTCGAGCTGAAACGGCTGCGGATGTTGAACTACAGCTTCGAGGCGCATTTGCGCGATCAGCGGACGCTGCTGGATTTGCCGGAGTCGTTTCGGAATCGGCGGTCGATCCCGTATGCCGACTTGTTCGCGGACGCGGTTGAAAATTACTGGCGCGCGGCGGCGATCATGAAGGAACGCGGAACGGATAGTCCGCGGGCGCGGGTCGAGCATGCGGAGAATGCGATTCAGCGGGCGATTGCGCGGCAGACGCTGCGTTATGAATCGAGCATGATCTTTTTGGCGTCGATCGTGTCGGGCGCGCCCTTCATCGGATTGCTCGGCACGGTGTGGGGCGTAATGGAAGCCTTCGCCGCGGTGGCGACGCAGCAGACGGCGGGTATTCAACAATTGGCGCCCGGTGTGTCGGGCGCGTTGCTCGCGACGATCGCCGGTCTGGTGGTCGCGATTCCGTCGGTGTTTGGTTACAACCTTTTGCTCGGGAACACGCGGGCGATGGTGACGGAGTTGGAAAATTACGCGAGTTCGCTCGCGGATCGGTTGGAGTTGGAAACAGCGGGATCGACTACGACGGCGGCGCCGGTGTCGACCTTGGTGCGTTAACGGAGGGAAAAACGATGGCTCGCACTTTTCGATCCCGGCGTCCGGCACATGCGATTGCCGACGTCAACGTAACCAACCTCATCGATTTGGCGTTTATTCTGTTGGTGGTATTCATGATTGTGACGCCGCTGATTCAGCAGGAGCAGACGCTTCCGATCGATTTGCCGAAAGTGGCGAAGATGCCGCAGCAGAAGGCGGACAAGGATGATCGTTTCGTGGCGGTGGGCGTGGATGCGCGGGGGTTTTATGTGGATAATGCCACGCAGCCGCTGACGCTGGAGGAACTCGGGGCGCGGCTGCGGACGTATGCGCAGGATCCGAATCCGCCGGTGATTCGAATTCGGGGAGACGCGCAGGTGGTTTATCAACGCGTGGCGGAGCTGTTCGCGGAAGTGCAGCGCGCGGGATTGACGCGGTTCACGATCGATTCGCAGACGGACAACTAGAGTCGATGACCGCCACGTCGCCACGCGCTTTTGCCCTATCCGCGTCGCTGCACGCGCTGGTGGTGTTGTTGCTGGTGGTGGGCGGGTGGGCGACGCGCACGCGTTCGCCGGACATGCCGACGATTCTCGAATTGGTGGCGGGGGAAGGCGACAACTACATGGCGACGGAAGCGCCGGCCTTGGGCGATCCGAACTCGATCAAGTTGGAGATTCCGGAGCCGGCGATTTCGAAGGTGGTTTCGAATCCGGTGCAGGCGGCGCCGGCGCCCGAGCCGGTGGTGGAGAAGGCGACTCCGACGGTGACGAAAGCGCCGGAGGAGATTCCGGATTTTACGAAGATGGTGAAAAACAAGGCCGCCATCACTCAGATCCGCAAAGAGGCCAATGATAAGCTGGCGCAAAAGCGCGCGGAGAAGAAGGCGCGAGAAGAGGCGGCGAAACGGGAGAAGGA
>JAEWBF010000009.1 GCA_023391285.1 Verrucomicrobiota bacterium | reverse complement strand
CACACCCCATCGCGCGCCGGCGGCTTCCGCCGCGAGTAGGGTTTCAACCGCAAAGGTCGCAAAGCCCACGAAGCCGATAATGAGCTCCCCGTCGTCCCGTGATCCGTGGTCCGTAGTCCGTCGTCCCGTTGTCCCGTGGTCCCGTAGTTCTATCCTCCTCACTTCGTCTCCTTCAACATCGCCGCATACCGTTCCACCGCCCGTTCCGGCACCACAAATCTCCAACCCGCCGCCGCGCGCCGCATCTTCAACGTCGACGACCTCGCAGTCCCATCCGCCGTCGTCAATTTCACGCGCAGACTCGCCTCGTGCTCCCCGCGCCGCGTCTCGCTCACCAGCCTCGCCCGCCCTGCTCCCACGTCCCTCGCCGTAAACAGCGCCACCAACCGCTCCGGCGTCCCATATCCGCCTCCCGCCGGCAATCCTGCCATCATCCGCTCCGCCGCCGCGCGCGCCCCCGGTTCAAACTCCAACATCGTCGCCAGCGTTTCGATTTCTCCACCCAGCGCCGCCCACAGCGCCGTCTCCAACGCCTCGCGCGGCGTGGCGACGCCCACATTTCTCCACTGATCCGCCGCCCGCTCCCAAACCTCCGCCTCACCCCCGATCTTCCCGGCCGCTTCCGCCTTCGTTTCGCGACGAAGCCGCTCCACCTCCGACTTCCACCTCTCGAGCTCCGCGTCCTCTTCCACTCTCCGCGCCCGCTCCTCCGCCGTGGGTTGAGCCTCCCGCCATTGCTTGTTCTCCGCGCGCAACGCCGCGAGTTGCCGTTCCCGCGCCCGTCTCGCCTCGAGCTCCGCCCGCACCTCTTCGGTCTTCTGTCGCTGATACGCGACACCCACCACCATCAACACCGCCAACCCGATCAACGCACTCCATGCCATTGCCATTTTCATGATCCAATAAACCACCCCGCGTTCACCGCATCCTTCAGTTCGATCGCGTTCGCATCCACCTGAACTTTGCTTTCCGGCAGCGAAAACGAAATCGGTAGCGCAATATGCGTGTTCACCGGCCGTTCCCCTTTGATCCCCGGCTCAAACGTCCACTTCGTCACCGCTTCCACCGCCGCATCCTCGAACGCCACATGCGTCGACTGCGCGGGAATAGCCTCCACCACTTTCCCATCCGCATCAACCACCACGCTCATCACCACTTCTCCCGGAATTCCCGCGACACGCATCTCCTCCGGATACTTCGGCGCCACCGTTCGACTCACCCGCGGCATCAAATCGCGCGCGCCTTGCGCCCGCGCCTTCGCCAGCGCCGCCGCCACGCGCGCGCGCGCCGCCGCTGCTTCCCTCTCCTGCGGATCCATCATCGCAGCCTGGCGCGCCTTCTCCTGCTCCGCTTGCAACCTCTCCGCTTCCTCCCTCCACCGACGAATCTCCGCCGAAACATTCCGCACCCTGAGTTCCGCCGCGGCAACCGCGAGTCGCTGATTCTCGCTTCTCAATTCGTCCCGTCCGCGTTCATCCACCCGCAACGCCGGCAGTTCTCGACGCAGTTCGTCCGTTTCCCGCTGCTGCCACCACATCCCACCCGCTCCGCCGAGCGCGATCGCTCCCGCCAATCCCATTTGTAATTTCGCCGATCCCATAATCCACGCCGCTGCGCCCGCCCCGGCCGCAACACTCCCCGTCGTCATCGCCGCGCCGACTACGCTCGCCGCCAATCCCGCCGGCGCCGCCGTCACCGCTTGCTGCGCCAACGCTGCCGCCAACGCGCCACTTGCCGACACCACGCCGCGCCGCGCGAGCAACCCTCCCAACTTTTCGAGCGCCCGCTCCACGCGCATCCGCGCCGCATTCTCGCTCAGCCGCAACCTCTCGCCGACTTCCGCAAACCCGCGCCCTTCGAAAAACCGCAACAACACCGCCTCGCGGTCGAGGTCGCTCAACTCCCCCAGCGCCTCATCCAACACCGGGCGCACCTTCCCCCAATCCGCCGCCGGGGCATCGTCATTCCCTTCCGCATTCATAGAAGCCTCCATTTCGCGGCGTCTTCTCCGCTGCTCACCGCGGACGAGTTTCGCGGCCGCAAATCGCGTGCTGACAAACAGCCAACCCACCAACACCCGCCGCCCTACCAGTGTCCCCGCCTTTCGCGCGAGATCAGCGAACACCATCTGCGTCACATCCTCCGCCAGGTGGACATCTCCGTTCGTCTGCCGCAACGCCGCCGAGAACAC
Organism: Verrucomicrobiota bacterium; assembly: GCA_023391285.1. Taxonomy (GTDB): domain Bacteria; phylum Verrucomicrobiota; class Verrucomicrobiia; order Opitutales; family Opitutaceae; genus Opitutus. The sequence continues at coordinate 20,162 of JAEWBF010000009.1, read as the reverse complement.
CAAATCCACATGACGCCGCACCAACTCCGCGAACGCCTCCTGCGAACGCTCCCGCGCAAACCGTCTCAAAAGTTCTGCATCCTCCGTCATCTCAACTCCTCCTTAGCACCCGCCGCCGCCCTAAACCGCACAAATCTTTCGCTCCCTCTCATGGAGGCGCGGTGCTCCCCCCGACCGGCTCGTTTCTCTACAGAGGAACGAAGAGGACAAGCCCACCCGCGCGCGAACTAACGCCGCGAGCTCCCTCGCCCCTCGCAGGGCCCCAGCCTGCCCGATGTCTCGGTGCCGTTGAGCCGCCACGCCCAGTCCATGGGCCCGCTCTGCGTCGGGCTGATTCCTCCGCATCACATGGAACTCGTCAAATGTCTGCCCGCCTTCGACGTGCCCATTTCACAGAAGGAAAGGAAGAGAACAAAGGTCCCCCCTGCTGTCCGTGGGCCCCTTGCCCGTCAACGACCTGACTTTCAGATCGCTGAACTGGATGGTGCCCGGAGAGGGTCTCGAACCCACACGCCTTTAGAGGGCGACGGATTTTGAGTCCGTTGCGTCTGCCAATTCCGCCATCCGGGCGACGACGAGGGCGGTGAACGTAGGCGAGAGGACCGGGTTGTAAACTGAGAATTTCGCGAAGCGCAAAAACCGACCACCCCTCCGGCTCTGGCCTCCGGGCTCCAGCAGGCACCGATCTTTAACCACGAATGATCACGAATCAACGAACGCCCCACGCGGCGAATCTCCGCGTGCGACGGCGCGCCCGCGCTACGCGCGTCAACCCGGCGATGCCGGATGTTTGCCGATCCTTTTTCTACAGAAGGTAGCGAAGAGAACGGAGTTCTCGCCTGATCGCGCGCCTTCCGAACGTCGGCAACGTCCCGTTGTCCGTCGCGCGCCCTCCGCCTTCGCGTGCATTCGCGCCCCTTCGCGGTTCAATCCTTCCGTTCGCAGTGGTCCGTCGTCCGTAGTCAGTGGTCCGTCTCCGTCTCTCAACCCTCAACTCTCAACCCTCAACTCCGCGCAGCGGCCTCCGTCGTCCGTCGTCCCCTCGTCCCTCTCGACCCCCGCGTATCCGGTTTCCGATGACGCGTAGGGGTTTTGTTTATAGGGCGTTCGGAAAAGGCCAATAATATTCAATTCGCGGGCCGCTCCCGAGTCTTTCACACCGGTGGTCGCTCGCCGCGTCGGCGTCACGCCGGACGCTTCCCCGCCCCACGCCCGTCGCTCATCCGCAGTCGACCCGTCATGTCCTCAAAAGTCGCCACCCCCCGCATCCGTCCTTCGCGCCCGAGGAACACCCGCCCAAGCCGCTCCTCCGCTCCGGTCTCCTCCGGCAATGGAAAACTCCCCGAATCCGTCGACTCCACGCTTCTGTCCGCGATGTCGCTCCGCCTCTCGCCGCCCGATACGCGAGAACGCCGCCTGACCGGACCCGACGTCGAACGTGCCCTCATCTCCGGCGAACACGCGCCGATCCTCGAAGCCTACTTCGGCGAAACCGAGTATGCCGAATTGCGCGCACTCGCCGCCCAGGCGACGCGTCGCACGCGCGAGCCAGGCCCGCGCGTGTTGATCTTGCCCGGCATCCTGGGATCGATGCTCGCCGAAGTGAACGGCTCCGACCGCGACGTGATCTGGGTCGACTTCATCGACATCGTGCTCGGACGGCTCAACCGGCTCGCACTCACCGAAGAAACGAAACGCCGGTTCGCCGCCGTCGATGTTCACCAGGCGACTTACTTGAAACTGAAACTCGCGCTGCAAGCCGAGGGATTCGACGCCGATTTCCACCCGTTCGACTGGCGCCAGAGCATCTCCGACTTGGGACGGGAGCTCGCCCGGCGGATCGCAAACGATCCCGCGCCGGAAGTTTTTCTCGTCGCCCATAGCATGGGCGGACTCGTCGCGCGCGCCGCGATTCATCACGGAGCCGGCGACAAGCTCAAGCGCCTCATCATGCTCGGCACCCCGAACTACGGGTCGTTCGCGCCTGCGATGGTGTATCGCTGCGCGTATCCGTTCCTCAACAAGATCGCGATCTTCGACGTGAAAAACTCCGCGGCTGACCTCGCCGGCCGCGTCTTCAACACGCATCCCGGTCTCGCCCAAATGCTGCCGCAACGCAGCAAGTTCGACAGCATCCATCTCTACGACGTGCAGAACTGGCCCCGCACCGGCGTGCGCCCTCTCCAGCCCATTCTCTCCGCAGCGCCCGCCGTGCAGCGCGAACTCGAAGTCATCCCCGCGAAGTTCGTCATGATCGCCGGCATCGATCGCGAAACGACCGTCGACTTGAGCCTTTCCGACAACAAGGACGAATTCGTCTTCCATCGCTCGCGCGCCGGCGACGGAACCGTGCCGGTGGATCTCGCCGTGCTCCCCGACGTGCTCACGTATTTCTGCGCGGAAGACCACGGTTCGCTGCCGAAGAACGCCAGCGTTCAGAAAGCGGTCGGTGAAATCATCCGCAACGGCACCACGTCGCTTCTGTCCGACCGCTGGGAACGCACGCGAGCCGACACCGTCGTGACCCTCAGCGAGTCGGAGATGCAGCTGCGCGCCGCCGCTCAGGTGAAACGCAGCGTGACCGATTTCAGCGCGTCCGATCTGCGCGGATTCATCGAAGAGTTCGCCGGCGCGGCCCGAGTTCCCGCCATCGCCTCGTCCGCCGTTCCGTTGGCCCCATCGTCCGCCGCCATCGAAGCAGATTGGAAGTCGCTCTTCGTCGGCCGCCGCAATCAGCGTCGCATCGAAGTTCAACTCGCGCGCGGCAGCCTCACCCAGGTGAAAAGCCGCGCCTACTTGATGGGTGTTTTCCAAAACGTCGAACCCGGCGGCGCCGCTCTCGCCATCGACCATCTCATGAACGGCACGCTGCGCGAATTCCGGCAGCGCCGGATGTTCGCCGCCGGCGCCGGCGAGGTGCTGATCATTCCGACCGGAAGATCGGAAGTGACCGCCGAGTTTGTGGTCGTCGCCGGCCTCGGACACTTCGAGTCGTTCAACACACAAGTGCTCGAAACGATCGCCGAAAACGTCGCGCGCACCCTCGCCCGCATGGATATCGAGGAGTTCGCCACCGTGACGATTGGCGCCGGCACAGGCTTGAGCCTCGAACAATCGATGAGCGCTCTCCTGTGTGGATTTTTCCGCGGACTGGAAGACGCCGATCCTCGCCAGCTGTTTCGCGCCATCACGTTTTGCGAAGTCGACGAAACCCGTTTCGGACAACTCAAGTGGACTCTCTACAAACTATGGAGCACCTCGCTCTGCGAGCGGGTTGAAGTCATCCTCCGAGAAGAGCGGCTCCCGCCCGCTCCCACCATGCGGCGCGGCAGTCGCCGCGACCTGCCCCCGAGCATGTATCTAAACGTTCGCGTGAGGCCCGGCCCCAGAAACCAAAACCTGCTGTTCGAAACCTCGCTGCTGACGACCGGCGCCAAAGCCACCGTTCTGGCCGGTTCGATCGATGTCGACGCCCGCGCTCTCGCCGCGCACCTCGCCGCCATCGAAAAGGAACAGTTCAACCACGGCAATCTGTCCGCCTTCGGAACGGAGCTCGCGCGCCTGGTTCTTCCCGACACGATTGCGGCCGGCCTGGAGGGGTCGCAGCACAATCACCTCGTCATCGTTCACGACGCCGAGGCATCGCGCATCCCGTGGGAAACTCTGTGCCTGAACGGCAAATTCCCCGCCCTCAACGGCGGCATGAGCCGCCGCTACCTCGCAACGAATCTGTCCGTCGCGAAATGGCTCGAGCAACGTCGTCAGACCTCCTGGCTCGAAGTCCTCCTCGTCGTCAACCCGACCCTGGATCTGGCCGGCGCCGAAGCGGAAGGTCAGCGCATCGAAGCCTTGTTCGGCCCCAAACCCCAGGTTCGTCTCACCACCATTCGCGGCAACCACGCCACGCGCGATCGATTGCGCCGGGAGTTCAGCTCCGGGAAATACGACATCCTGCACTATGCCGGACACGCCGAGTTCATTCCCGAGCAGCCTGCCCGCAGCGGCATCGTCTGCAGCGATGGCCCGCTCACAGGCGCCGAACTGGTCGAACTGGGTAACCTGCCGAGCGTCGTGTTTTTCAACGCCTGCGAATCCGCTCGAATCCGCAAGCGGGTCACGGACGAAGGTCCCCGCGTGACGCGCAACATCCACGAACGGATCGAACGCAACGCCGGCCTCGCCGAAGCGTTCATGCGCGGCGGAGTCGCCAACTACATCGGCACGTATTGGCCGGTCGGAGACGCGCCCGCCAAGAGTTTCGCCACCGTGTTTTATCAGAAGCTTCTCGATGGAGACACCCTCGTCCAAGCGCTCTCCGCCGCTCGAACCGCCGTCGACAAGATCCAGTCCGAAGACTGGGCCGACTACATCTACTACGGCAGCGTCGACTTCGCCGTGAAGGAACCCGCGCCCAACACCCTGTAGTCCGTGACGCGAAACAGTCCGTCCCCGCGCCCGTCCCTCAACCCTCAACTCCGCACAGCAACTCCGCCTTCCCGTGGTCCCTGAATCTTCAACCACGGATGGACACGAATGGACACGGATCAACGAACGCGGCGAATCTCCGCGTGCGACGGCGTGCCCGCGCTACGCGCGCCGACGCAGGCCGCGAGCTCGCTCGCGTTCCCTGTAGGAGCGGCTTCACGCCACGATGGTTTCCACCACAAAGATTCCAAAGCTCACAAAGCCAATAGTCCGTCGCCTCGTAGTCCGTCGTGCCGTGGTCCGTGGTCCGTAGTCCGTGGTCCGTCTCCGTCATTCGTGTCCATTCGTGTCCATTCGTGGTTCCAAACCGTCGTGGCATAAAGCCCGTCCCACGTCGTCCGTCGTCCCCACCGGCTCTCAACTCTCATCCCTCAACTCTCAACTCTCAACTCCACCTCCCTCTCATCCCTCAACCCTCGCACTCCGACTGGCTTTTATGCGTCATTTGAATCACGTCAGGGGACCCCTATGAAAAAAACCATCACCTCACTCCTGGTCGTTGTCGCGCTCCACGCGAGCGCTGTTGCGCAAACCGTCTGGAAGGGCGATCCCGCGCACTCGAGAATCGCCTTCGCCATCACCCACCTCGGCATCTCCGAAATCACCGGCGCGTTCAACCAGTTCGACGTGACCGTGACCGCGGCCAAGCCGGACTTCAGTGACGCCGTGTTCGAGCTGAGCATCGATGCGGCGTCGATCGACACCGCCGTCCAAAAACGCGACGACCATCTTCGCAGCGCGGATTTCTTCGAGGTCGAGAAATACCCGAAGATCACCTTCACCAGCAAATCGATCGAGCCCGCCGGCAAGGATCGCTATAAACTCTCCGGCGATCTCTCCATCCACGGCCAAACCAAACCGGTAACAATGGACTTGTGGTTCCGCGGCACGACCGTGAATCAGAAAAACACCACCTCGGGCTTTCAACTCACCGGCACGTTGAAGCGTTCCGATTTCGGCGTCGGGCCAAAGTTTCCCGCGCCCATGATCTCCGACGAGCTCTCCATCAAAGCCGACGGCGAGTTCATCAAGCAATAGCCGGCTTTCCCACTTCCCCACGGGGGCGACGGCGAAACAACGCGCGCCCCCGGCACCTCGCCGCGCGACGATCTCTGGCGGGTGCATGGAACAAACCGATCGTGCGCGCCACGGCGACAGCGCGGCCCGCAACCACCTGAACGCGTCACCTTCTCGACCATGACATCCGCCCGCAAAGAACCGCCGTCTCAGGGCCCGCGTTTACCTCCCGGCGTTTCGCAGCGCATGCCGCCGCGCCGGTCGTGGCTGTGGTTTGCCGCCATTCTCCTGATCAACTATCTGCTCATGCGTAGTCTTTTTCCGGATGCAGGCGATCCGGTGAAGGTGCCTTACACGCTGTTCAAGGAGCAGGCGATCGCGGGCAACGTCGAGTCGATCTACAGTCGCGGCGAGAGCATCCTCGGAAAGCTCGAACAGCCGATCACGTTTCCCCCGCCGAAGCCCACCGCCGAAACGACGACGAGTTCGAACTCGGCGGCGTCGCCGGCCCCGCGAGAGGTGCAGAACTTCGCCACCACGCTGCCCGCTTTCGTCGATCCAGGTCTCGAACAACTGCTCATCGACAACGGCGTGGAGATCAGCGCCGAACCCGTCGTCCAAAGCCGCGGCATCCTCGGCACGCTGCTCTACGGCTTCGGACCCGCGCTGTTGTTGATTCTGTTCTACGTGTGGCTCTACCGCCGCGCTGCGCAACAGGGCGCAATGGGCGGCGGCATGGGCGGGCTCATGGGCATCGGCAAGAGCCGCGCCAAACGCTACGATCAACAGGGCACCAAGGTGACGTTCGCCGACGTCGCCGGAATCGATGAGGCCGAAAACGAACTCGTCGAGATCGTCGATTTTCTGCGCGATCCCAAAAAATATTCCGCGCTCGGTGGCGCCGCTCCAAAGGGCGTGCTGTTGATCGGCGCACCAGGCACCGGCAAAACGCTCCTCGCCCGCGCCGTCGCCGGCGAAGCCGGAGTGCCGTTCTTCTCGATGAGCGCTTCCGAATTTGTCGAGATGATCGTCGGCGTCGGCGCCGCTCGCGTGCGGGATCTTTTCAAGCAAGCCCGCGAGCACGCCCCCGCGATCATCTTCATCGACGAACTGGACTCCATCGGACGCGCCCGCGGCATGACTGCTGTCGGCGGTTCGAGCGAACAGGAGCAAACGTTGAACCAGATTCTCACCGAGATGGATGGATTCTCCGGCCGCGAGGGCATCATCGTCCTCGCCGCCACCAATCAGCCCGAGGTGCTCGACAAAGCCCTGCTCCGCCCGGGCCGTTTCGACCGCCGCGTCATCGTGAATCTCCCCGACCGCAAAGGGCGTGAAGCCATCCTGAAAGTGCACACGCGCAAGGTCCCGCTCGCCGACGATGTCCGCCTCGACCAAATTGCGTCGACCACCCCCGGCCTGTCCGGCGCCGACCTGCGGAACCTGGTTAACGAAGCCGCCTTGCTCGCCGCGCGACGCGAGCAAAAGTCCGTTCGCGAAAAAGACTTTCTCGATTCGTTGGAGAAAATCGTGCTCGGCCCCGAGCGCGCGCTTCTTCTCGGCCCGCACGATCGCGAGCGGATCGCCTATCACGAGGGCGGCCACGCCATTCTCGGCCTTGTCGTGCCCGGTGCCGATCCCGTGAATCGCGTGACAATCGTCCCACGCGGCCAAGCGCTCGGCGTCACCTATCAACGACCCGACAACGATCGATACAATTATCCCGAAGCCTATCTCCGCGGCAAAATCATCGGCCTGCTCGGCGGACGCGTCGCGGAAGAAATCGTTTACGGCACCAAGACCACAGGCGCCGAAAGCGACATCGAACAAGTCACGAATCTCGCGCGCCGCATGGTCACCCGCTGGGGCATGAGCGAAAGACTCGGCATGGTCCAACTCGCGCCGCGTGAGAATCGCTACCTCGGCGGCAGCGTCGGCTTCGAAGGCACCAAGCCGTTCAGCGAAGCCACCGCGCAACTGATCGACAACGAAGTGTTGCGGATCATCGGCGAAAGTCACGACACCGCCCGCAGCCTGCTCATCCAACACCGTCGCGAACTCGATGCTCTCGCGACCGCACTGCTCGCGCGCGAGACTTTGGACGAAAAGGAAATCCTCGAAGTCACCGGCCTGCCTCCCGCGCCTCCTCTCGAAACCAGGAAGCTCTCGCATTCCCCTGACTCCGGCGGCTCTCCCTAACCGCCGTTCTCTCGTCGGCCCGTCGCTCCGCCTCCTCGGCGAAAATTGAAATCTTCCCTCGTTTTTCGCACGACGTAGCCTCGATCGCGTTCCATGCCCCGACCGCCTTCCCCTTCCCCCAACCACGGCATCATCCGCCTGCGGCTCCGGGATCTGGCGCAGCTGTTCAACTCGATGGACCCGTCGCCGTTTCCCGATCGGGATCTCGATGCCAATGCGGAGGAATTTATCGTGAGCTGGGCACGCGAATTGCCGCCCACGGATGACCTTCGGCTGGTGATCCACCTCTCCACCCCGCCCCCGGACGATCGGTGCGCCGCGGTCCAAGCAGCCGTCCAAAACTATTTCTCCGACCGCGCCGAAAACAAGCGCCGCGAATTTCGCCAGTTGATGCGGCGCGGCCGCCGCAGTCTCGCCGTCGGCCTCGCGTTTCTCGCCGTGTGCCTGGCCGTCGGAAATCTCATCGAAACGCACGGCACATCCACCTGGGCCGGCATTCTCAACGAAAGCTTCATCATCGTCGGCTGGGTCGCCATGTGGCGTCCGCTGGAAATCTATCTCTACGATTGGTGGCCACTGCGCGCCGAATGGCGCATGCTTCAGAAACTCAGTCGCGTGCACGTGGAACTGGCTTCGTCACTCGACGGCGGGCCCGGCGCCATCCCACGCTGACGCCGGCGTGGCGGCCACTCGCCACGCGATCATTTTTCCCCGTTCGTCGGCACCGAAGTGGACGCCCCAAGAATGTCCGCGCGCCTGCGCGTCCGCATGAACGCCACCAGGGCATCGACTTCTTCAGGCCGCAACGTGCTGCCGTAGGCCGGCATGTTCCCTCCGCCGTTCACGATCCGGATGATCATGTCCATCTCCGTCAGTCGATCGCCCACAAATGTCAGATCCGGCCCGCGTCGACCGCCGTAACCCGACACGAGGTGGCAATTCAGACACGCGCGTTCGTGAAACAATCGCGCGCCTTCGATCACCTCGCGATGAGTCGAATTCACAATCCCCGCCGGCAGCGGCTCCGCTTCGAAGTTCGGCGACCACGGCGCCCGCGCGCCCGCGATCCACAGCGTCGTGATCATCACCACCACCATCGTCACCACGCCGATCGACCACGGTCGCTTCGTCCAATGTCGCTCGCCTTTGTGCCCGATGATCGGCGCCAGCAGAATCACGAACCCAATCAGCACCGGGCCCAGAATCATCACGACGCCTTCGAGCCGCTCCGGGATCATCGCAAGCACGGCGAAATACCATAACAGATACCAGTCGGGCCGCGGATCAGCCTCGAGAATGCTCGGATCCGGCGGCTTCTCGATCGGCGGCGGCCCCCACACGATCGCCGCCACCACGATCGCCAGCACCATCGCGGTGCCGAAAACGACATCCCGCCAGGCGCCATCCGGCCAGAACGGCACGCCCGTGCGCTTCAGCTCCTCGTTATACTCCTGCCGATACGTCGCCGGGTTGACCGGCCTACCCGGCTTCGGCGGTTCGGAAATCCCGTGTCGCAACACCAGCCACAGGTGCAGCCCAATAAACGCGAACATGATCCCCGGGATCACAAACACGTGAATCGCGAAAAAACGGCTGAGCGTCGCTCCGCCCAACGTCGTCCCGCCCAAGATAAATTGCGCCAGCCACTCGCCGATCAGCGGCACGCGCCCCGCCTGCTGCGCCGCCACCACCACCGACCACGCCGCCGTCTGATCCCAGCGGAGCAATTGCCCCGTGAAACCCATGATCAACGTGAACAACAACAGCAGCGCGCCCGTCGACCATGTCATCTCCCGCGGAAATTTGTAAGCGCCGAACAAAAACGTCTGCGCCATGTGCGCGCCCACCATCAGCACCATCGCCGACGCCCCGTAGTAATGCAGGCCGCGCATGAACGCCCCAAACGGCGCCTCCTCGCTGATGAACACCAATGTGTCGAACGCCTGCGCCGACGAAGGCACATACGAAAACGCCAGCGCCACGCCCGTGACGACCTGAATGATGAACGCCGCCAGGGTCGCACTCCCGAAGACATACCACCACGTCGCATCGCGCGGAACCAGGTGCGTCAGCGACGGCCCGAAGAGATCGACCAGACCCAGCCGATCGTCCAACCACCGCCACACCGCCACGCTCCACCGCTTCATAGGCTCGTCGTGATCGGCAGCGCCGTTGCCTTGATCTGCACGTCGTCATCGACGAGCCGGACTTCGTATCGAAACAACGGATGCGGCGGCGGCCCCGCCGCGACCGACCCGTCGCCGTAGTAAACCCCGCCATGACACGGGCAGAGAAAAAGATTCGCCCCCGGCATCCACCGCACGGGACAGCCTAGATGCGTGCACGTCGCCGAAAACGCGATGAACTCGTCGTCCGACACCCGCCGCAGCCACGCCGCCGCCCGCGCTGTCACTCCGGCCCACGGCAACGGCGACGGGTCCTCGAACACCACGCTGACCGTCTCACCTACGGCGAACTCGTCCCTCCGGCCCACCGTCCTCCACGCGTCCGCCACCTTGTGCAACAACGGCGCCAGCACGAACGCCGTCGCCGGAATTCCGATGATCGCCGCCGATACGCCCGCCAGTCCGAGCGACACCCGCGTCAAAAACCGACGCCGCGAGATCAGCGCCTCCCTCTGGCGCATCGGCCCCTCGTTCGGCCGCTGCGATTCAGGAGTGTGGGGGATGTCGTTCATGACGGATATCGGCGAGCCATCCAGCGAGCGAAGCGATCAACAGAATCCCGCCGATCGCGATCAACACCCACGAGGCAATCAAACCCCAAAACACCAGCGTCAGCGCGAGCGCGAATCCCGCCGGCCACGCCGTCGGCGCCGGCAAATGCTCCAACGGCAGCGGCGTCCAACCCGCCGGCACATCCGCCCCGCCGCCCTCCTGATCCGCCGCGTGATCGGGTTTCATGAAACGTTCCCTTCCTCGACGTGCTGCCCGCCGAACCAACGATTCAACTCGAAGAGAATCGCCGCCACATACACCGAGCACATCGGCACCCACATCAACAGCCCGCCAATCTGCCGGTCGCGCTCGTAGCCCACCGATTCCCGCAACGCCGCCCAACCCGCCGCCTGCGCCGCTCCCGGCCCAAAGGCCGGACACACCTCGACCGGCGTCAGCGTCAGCAAAATCCCCAACGCCGTGCACGCCACGCATGCGGTGAAAAGATAACCGATTCCCGCCGCCGGGCCGAGCCGCCGCCGTTCGTCGGGAAACAAGATCGGCGACCAGAACAGCAGCCCCGCGCCCAGCAGCGACAGCGTTTGCACCGCGCGCACGCCGCCATTCAACGCCGCCGCGTCGCACAGCGCCGGCACATGCCAGATCCACATTGCCCCGATTCCCGCACTCCAACCCAACGCCGGCATCACTCGCCGACGAAACGTGCTGCCTTCCTCGCGCCCGCAAGATCTCGGCAGCGCCAGCAACAGCAATGCCGGCGCAATCAACAACAGCAGCAGATGCTGCGTCATGTGCGCACTGAAGAGCACGCCCGAAGCCAGCGCTGCGAGCGGCGAAACCAGCGCCACCAACACCACCGCCACCGCCGCGCCAAACCTGCCCCAGCGCGCGCTCCGCCCAAACTTCCACCCGACAATGCCAGCGGCGAGCGCACACCCTCCGAGCACGATCGGGTTCCAGTTCCACGGGCCCGCCAGCATTGATCCGAATGCATTCATAGGATGCGCGGCAGCACGTAGACGGTCGCGAGCACCGCCACCCACACGATGTCCACGAAGTGCCAGTAGAGTCCAATGGCCACGAGCGGCGACCGCCGTGTCCGATAATCGCCCGCCATTCCCGATCCGAGCACGATGGCGAGCGCGATCAGCCCACCGATCACGTGTAATCCGTGAAAACCCGTCACGAGATAGAAACTCGAGGCAAAGAGGTTCGCGTTGATCGTCACGCCGTGTCGATACAGCTCCCGATACTCCCACGCCTGCCCCATCGTGAAAATCGCTCCGAGCGCGACCGTGAACGCGAGCCAGCCAATAAATCCCGTGCGACTGCCCCGCGCCTCGGCCACTTCCGCGCGCCAAAGCGTGAAACTGCTCGCAAACAAACACACGCTGAAGATTCCCGTCACAAGAAGATCCAGGCTGTTCGCCGCGTTCGGCCCGGGCTGCGGCCGCACGTTGAAATACGCGAAGACGATCAGGAGCGTGCCGAAGAACGCCGCCTCCGACGCGATCAACGCCCACACCGAGCTTTTCGCGCGGTCCGGCAAGCGCACCGCGTCATCACCGACTTTGGGATCGGGCCGATCCGGATTCGCGACATCCCATAGCGGCCGCCGCCCGCGAATCGGCGGCAATGCATCGAAGTTGTGCACCGGCGGCGGCGAGGACGTCGCCCACTCGAGCGTCCACGCATTCCACGGATTGTCCCCTGCGATCGCCCCGCGCCGCAGGCTGCGCAGCATGTTAAACACCAGCGTCAACGCCGCGACCCCCATCAGGACCGCGCCCACGGTCGAGACGAAGTTCATCCAGCCCCAGTGTTCAAATTCCGGATACGTATAAACGCGCCGCGGCATCCCGATGAATCCAAGATAATGCTGGATCATGAACGTGCCGTTGAACCCGAGCACCATCAGCCAGAACGTCCATTTCCCGAGCCGCTCGCTCAACCTGCGGCCGGTCATTTTCGGAAACCAATAGGTCACCGCCCCGAGCAACGCGAAGACCACGCCGCCCACGATCACGTAGTGGAAATGCGCCACGAGGTAATAGCTGTTCTTCGTCTGCCAATCCAGCGCCGGCGAGGCGTGCGTCACCCCGCTCAATCCGCCCAGCGTAAACTGCAGCAGAAACGCGATCGCATACATCATCGGCACGCTCGGGATCACCCGCCCGCGAAACATCGTCGCGCTCCAGTTGAGCACCTTCACGCCCGTCGGAATCGCGATCAGCATCGAGGCGATCGCGAAAAACAGGTCCGCCGTGTGGCCCAGCCCCACCGTAAACATGTGATGCGCCCACACGCCGAAACTCAGAAACCCGATCGCCACCGACGACCCGATGACGAACTCGTATCCAAAAATCGGTTTCCGCGAAAACACCGGCACGATCTCCGAAATCATCGCGAAGGCCGGCAGCGCGAGAATGTAAACCTCGGGATGGCCGAACGCCCAGAAGAGGTGCTGCCACAGCACCGGCGAACCTCCTTCCCGCGCGAGGAAGAAGTTCGTGTCGAGCTGCCGGTCCATCAGCAGCATCACCAGTCCCGCGTTCAACACCGGCAGCGCAAACACGACGATGAACGAAGCGATCGTGTTGATCCACACGAACAGCGGCATGCGTTTCAACGTCATGCCCGGCGCCCGCATCGTGAACACCGTCACAATGATGTTCACCGCCGTCGCCACCGAGCCGATGCCGAGCACCAGCAGCGCCACGATCCAGTAATCGACCCCCAGCGATGTGCTGTAGGCGCGGCTGCTGAGCGGCGGATACGCGAACCAGCCCGCCTTCGGCACATCCGTGAACACCGAAAAATGCAGCAGCGCGCCGCCCAACGGGATGATCCAAAGGCTCAACGCGTTCAGTCGCGGAAACGCCATGTCCCGCGCGCCGATCATCAGCGGGATCAGATAATTCGCGAAACCGAACACCGCCGGCATCGCGACAAGAAAGATCATCGTCGTGCCATGCATCGTGAACAGCGCGTTGAACGTGTCGGGCGACACCAGCGTGTTGTTCGGCACCGCGAGTTGCAGCCGGATGAACAACGCCTCCATTCCGCCAATCACGAAGAACAACAGCGCGAACAACAGATACAGAATTCCGATGCGCTTGTGGTCGACCGTCGATAGCCACGCCAGCCGCCAGTCGGCTTTTTCCGCCGCCAGGATCTCCGGCGTGAGTGTGGAAGACGTCGCAGCCGAGTTCATCGCAACGTGGCAAGATATGCGAGCAGGTCGTCGGTCTGCTGCTCCGTGAGTTTGAAGTTGGGCATCAACACACCGGGCTTCACTTCCTGCGGATCGGTCAGCCAACGGCGAAGATTCTCCGGCGTGTTGGGAACGATGCCCGCGCCGAGAAATCGCCGGCTCCCCAGATGCGTGAGATCCGGCCCGGCATTGCTCGTGCCACCGTGCCCTTGCACCACGTGGCAACTGATGCACGTCATCGTCTGAAATAATTCCTGTCCCCGTGCCGCGGCGCCCGTCGTCGCCCCCGCCTGCTGCTGCTGCTGCCGCACCCACGCCTCGAACTGCTCGGGAGCCTCCGCCACCACTTCGAAGCGCATCCAGGCGTGCTGCGTGCCGCAAAACTCCGAACACACGCCTTGGTAGATCCCGGGTTTCTCCGCCTGCATCCAGACGTGGTTCGCCTGACCCGGCACCGTCGTCATTTTTCGCGTGAGCTGCGGCACCCAAAATTCGTGCAACACATCCGCCGTCTCGAGCCGCACCGAAATTGCCTGCCCCACCGGAATGTGAATTTCGTTCGCCGCCACGTAGCCGAGTCTCGGGTGATGAATCTCCCACCACCATTGATGGCCGATGATCACCAGATCCGCCTCGCGCGGAGGCGGCGCCGGCGGATCCGCCGCGCGCATCGCGCGCATCGTCAGCGCGAACAACACGATCACGATCAGAAACGGAATGACGGTCCAAATGATCTCGACCCGCTTGTTGCCCGCGACCTGCTCGGGATCGATTTGCCCCGGACGATCGCCGTAGCGCGCGTAACTGTAGCCGACCAGCCCCGCAACCACCGCAAAGATCACCGCGCAGATCCAAAGCGTGATAATGAACAGGTCCGCGATCGCGCGCGCCTCGGGAGCAGCAGGATCGAAGATGGATCCAGATGGCCCGTTCATGCCCGCTGAGCGTGCAAAACCGCGCCGCCCTTACAACGACCTCGCCCGCCGAAACTTCCCGAAACCGTCGTCGGAAAAACGGCCGTCCTCCGACCGCAGCTCCACCGCCCCATGGAGGCGCGGTGCCCTCACCGCGCATTCGACCGCCAACGCCTTTGTCGCGCCTAGACAAGCCGCACCGCTTCGCCTCCGCGGCCGATCGCATCGTTCACCGCCCCCACCAGCTTCGCGGCCTGATACGGCTTCGGCACCATCCCACAAAACCCATGCAGCTGGTAGTTCGCCAGGACGGCGTCATTGGAATACCCGCTCGAAACGATCGCGCGCACCGCGGGATCGATCTTCGCCAGTTCCGCCATCGCCTCGCGGCCGCCCATCCCGCCCGGCACCGTCAAGTCCAGGATCACGACGTCGAAGTCCTCACCAGCCTCCTTGGCCTCCCGGAACATTCGCACCGCCGCCGCCCCATCCGCCGCCGGCACCACGTCGTAGCCAAACTTCTTCAACATCGCCTCGCCCAGCCCGCGAATCGTCTCTTCGTCGTCCATGAACAGGATTCGTCCCCGCCCTTTCGCGGGCGCCGACTCCTCTGCTTCACGCGTCGCCGGCAATTCGTTGGCCGCCGGTAGCCACACATGAAATGTCGTTCGCCCCGGCACCGAATCCACCGTGATGTGCCCGTGGTGCTTCTTCACGATCGAATGCACCGTCGCGAGACCAAGCCCGTTGCCCCCTGACTTCGTCGTGAAATACGGATCGAACACATGCGGCAGATCGTTCGGACCGATGCCCAGGCCGCGATCCGTAATCGCCAGCTTCACATACCGGCCGGGCGTCAGCACTTTCTTCAATTCCTCGCCGACCATCGCATTGTCCATCGCGATCGTGATCTCCCCGCCGTCCGGCATGGCCTGCATGCCGTTGATCACGATGTTCTGCACCACCTGGCTGATCTGACCTTTGTCCACATTCGCGGGCCACAGGTCCGGCGGAAACGAAAACGTGCAACGCACCTTCGATCCGTGCAAAGCGAACTCGGCCACTTCGCGCACGATGTCCGCCAGCATCACCGCCGCGCGCAACGGTGCTCCCCCTTTGGCAAAGGTCAGCAGTTGCTGCGTCAAATCCCGCGCCCGCGTCACCGCCCGCTCCGCCTCCTTCAAACATGCCGCCGCTTCGGCGTTGGGCTTCAAATCGAGCGATGCCAGCGAGAGATTTCCCATCAGCACCGTCAGCAGATTGTTGAAATCGTGCGCGATTCCTCCCGCCAGCAATCCGAGCGACTCGAGCTTCGCCGCCCGTTGCAACTCGGCTTCGAGCCGCGTCTCGCGCTGCAGTTGCGCCCGAATCTGCTCCGTCTGCCGTTGCACGCGGCGCCGCAGCGCCACCACCCAGGCGATGAACGCCACGATCGCGAGCGCGAGCACCCCGGCAAAGGTCAACACGCGCGCCGGCGTCAAGGGCGACGGCCGTTCGATCACCGCCACGTCCGACTCCGCGCGCAGCCGGATCTGAAACACGCCGGTCTGCCCTTCTTCCGCATATTTGATTTCGTAGATGCCCGTGACCTCCACTCGGCTGCCCAACACCCATGTCGGCACGTCCCGGGCCGCCTGGTCGAGATACGCATCGAACGTCACGCCTTTCGCCTGCAGCGACAGCCGCAGCTGGTGCCCGTCGAACGATCGCTCGATCAACCGGCCCGGCACGCGCACCAGCTTCCCATCGAGCTCGGGCCGCAACAAATTCTCCTCGCCGATCGCGTCCGCCTCCGGCGGCGGGCCGTCGCCGGTTTTCCGATACACCGCCTCGCGCAGCACCGGGCTGCCCGCCTGGCGGCCAAGAATGCCGACCGCCTCCACCCGGTCACCCGGCACCAGCGGTTCGCGACCCGTCGTCATCACATAGAGACTTTCCCCGCCGTCCGCGATCTGCACATACCGCCCGGCGCGGAAATCCAGCACCGTTCCCGCGATTTTCACGCGGCGGTTGAACAACTGCAGCGTGCCAAACTGCCCAAGGCTCGCCAGCCGCCGCGAGGGCTGATCGAAGAGGTCCGACGGCGCCGCTTCCTCGATTTGCACGTAGTCCGCCGCCGGCACCAGCAAGCGAATCCCCGTCAGCTTCCGCTCACGATCCGCCAGCGCCGCGCAAACGCCACGGAGCCTCACCACCGCGCCCACCTCGATGCCGGACGGCGGCTCGCCCAACACCTCGGCTTCAAAAAGTCCCGTCGACGTCACGACCTGCAATCGCGTGCTCTCCGCGTTCGCCGCCACACCGCGCACATAGCCGCGCATTTCAACCCATTGAGCCTCCTCCAGTCCCGCCCACGCCACTTCCAACGAAGTCTCGCGCGCCGCCGGCAAGGGCAAGCTGCCGAGATTCGCCACCCGACCCGCCCGCACCACCGGCGCAAAATCCCCCAGCGTCGTCTCGCCGATCACCACCGCATTCCTGCCCAACGGCAGCGGAGGCATGTGCAATGCACTCACGTCCACCCGCACGCCGCCGCTCGTATCCTGCAAATAAAAGAAACGTCCGGCGGGATCGCTCCAGGTCACCACCCCCGACAACCGCACCGGCCGCGCCGCCGCCGCTTCGTCCGGCAGCAATTGCATCACCGCCGCCGCGACCCGCATCGTCTCATCCGGCGGCCTCACTTGCACCCCGCGCGCCGCCCGGAACAATCCACCGTCCAGCCTCCAGCGCAGCCCATCCACGTCGGGCAACCCAATCGCCTGCACCTGCTGTCCAATCAACGACGGGCCGATCTGCGCCGTCACCACTTCGACCTGACCCGTATCGTCGCGGATCGAAACCGATCGGCCCGGCTCCTGCGCAATCATCTCTCCCATCACGCGGATCAAGCGATCCCTCGGCAAAACCGGCAGCTCCTCAATCGGCGTCACCGCCACTTCGAACCGCGGATCTTCCGCCAACCAGCTCACGTGCTCCACGTCGCGCACACTCGCGATCTTCAACTCCACCGAATCGATGTCCGCTCCGCCACCCGGCGGCGTCGCCGCCACCGCCCGCACCTTTACCGTGGCATCCGTCCAAACCGGCACCGGCTGACCCGGCTCAACCAGCAGCCAGGCAAACACCGGCTGGCCTGCGACCGAGAGCGTGAGATGCATATGCGTCGGATCCACCCGACGTTGCTGCACCACGAACGCCTCCACCGTCACTTTCCGGTTCAACGTCGCCGCACGCGAAAGTCTGCCATTGATCGAGATCTCGCGGGCTTCGGACCGCCCCACCACTTCGAACGACGCATCCGCAAACGAAAATTGCCGGTTCGGCGGATGAAATACACCCGTCGCACGCACCCGCTGCCCCGCCTGAATCTTTGGTTCCGCACCCGCCAAAACGACATACGCGCCTTCCCCGTTGCGGTCCTGCACCCAAAGATTCTTCCACACGGGGTCGTAGTAGGTCACGTCGCACTCGATCGAGAAACGCTGCGGCATTTCCTTCTCCGCCGGCGAAAGCCGCCAGAACTCCCGAATCGTCGTAATCGTCTCGCCCGGCGAGCGGGCCTTCAGATCAGCCGGAAAGACCCACGCGCTGGCAGCAAACGCCACCGCCAGCATGGCCAAGAACGTCGGACGAAATTGAAATGATCCCCTTCGCGAGCATGACGATCGCATTCGGTGCTCTTATCGGCGCGTGCCCGCCCCACCTCAAGCGGAACCAACCGCGCAGACTGTCCAACGCTCCTATTCGCATCCCGGCAAAATTTCGCTAAATTCCAGCTCGTTGCCATGCGCCCCAACCCCATCGAATACGTCAAGGCGACCTCCGTCCCCGGATGGGAGGTGTTTCATGTGGTGCGCGGCCCGTCCTTGCTCGGAACGATCGTGAAACGCTCCCCCCAGCTTCCGTATCGCTTTTTCGCCGGTTCGGAAAACGCGATCGCCTTCGAATGGGAACACCGTGACCTCGACTCCTTGAAGCGCCTGATCGAGTCCTCCCATCCCCAGACGCCCGCCGGCACCTAGCGCTTCAAGCGACCCACCACCGCCGGCGGCTGGCTCGTTCCCGCACCGACGTTCTGCTCGCCCTCCAGCGTGACTTCGTCACCTGCGAATTTCAGCCGATACACATGCGTGAACGGCCCCTGATAACGCACCACTTTCAACGCATACGTATCGTCCGCGGTCCACGCCCCGCTTGTCACCACCGGCTCCGAAAACGTCGCCGTCTTCAACTCCCCTTTCTGCCATCGTCCATGCGGCGCCACCACCCGTTGCTCCGCCCCGGCGACCGCGATCTTCAACATCTGCTCGCCCGCGACACCCGGAGCTTCCCACGTAATCGCTTCGATGCCGTGACGGTTTTCCGGAAAAACAAACGTCTTCCCTGCAAGCGCCGCCGCGCGTGACGACGCGGCCTCGCCCGCCTGCGCCGGCAGCGACAACTTCGCCAACCGCGCCTTTAATGCTTCGTTGGCCGCCCGGTTCTCCGGGAGCGCGCCCGGCTGCAGCGCCGGGAGAATGTGCTGCCACACGAGGTTCATCACCTGCCCCATGTTTCCAGTGCCGCTCGTGATCGCCACCACCGCATCGTGCTCCGGAAAGATCAGGCAAAACTGCCCGTGAGCGCCGTCTCCACGGTAGAGGTTGTGCCGCGAACGCCAGAACTGAAATCCATAGCCCTGCTCCCAATCGCTGTTCGGATCGCTGCCATTCGACACCTGCCGCGCAGTCGCCTGCTCCACCCATTTCGCCGGCACCAACTGCCGGCCCTTCCAGTCTCCGTTTTTCAGATACAGTTGGCCGAACTTGGCGATATCCTCCGTCCGCACGCTCAAACCAAATCCGCCCAGCGTCACGCCTTGCGCGCTCGCCGGCCACAAGGGATCTTCAATCGCCAGCGGCTCGAACAACCGCGGCCCAAGATACTGGAGCACCGTCTCGCCCGTCACCTTCTGCACGATCGCCGACAGCATATAAGTCGCCGGCGTATTATAGACGAAGAATGTCCCCGGCTTGTGATCGACCGGCAGCGCCAAAAATTTCTGCACCAGGTTTTCCTGCGACTGGAAGGGAAACCCGCGCAGTGTCTCTTCGTGCTGTCCCGTCGACATCGTCAGCAAGTCGCGCACGCGCATCGCCTGCAGGTTGCGCGACGGCTCCGGCGGCGCGTCTTCGGGAAAAAACTGCAACACACGATCGTCCAAACTCAACTTGCCTTCCTCGATCGCCAGTCCCACCGCCGTCGACGTAAAGCTCTTGCTCAACGAGAACATCATGTGCCGCTGCTCCGCGGTAAACGGCTCCCACCACCCTTCCGCCACCACGTGCCCATGCCGCACCAGCATGAAGCTGTGAATCGCGTCCACCTTGCGGTCAGCCTCCTCGATAAATCGCGCGATCGCTTCCGACGCCACACCTTGCGCCTCGGGAGTGCTCCGCGGCAACTTGCTGGCCGCCGCCGCCCAGCCAGGCATCAGTAAACATCCAACCATCAACACGAGAGCGGGGTAAGATCTCATGCCCGCTCCTGACGCATCCACCCGCCCAAAAGGTGCACTCGGATGTAGGACAACGCTTCCCGCCCCCGCCTCACCTCTCTTAACAAAAGCGCGGAGCGGACTTTCGTCCGCTC
>JAEWBF010000079.1 GCA_023391285.1 Verrucomicrobiota bacterium | reverse complement strand
GGCCTGCTCTGACGAGCAGGCCGAAGCTCCAAGCACCAAGATCCAAGCTCCAGAGAACGTCCAAGCACCAAATCCCAAATTGGTTCTTGGTAATTGGAGTTTCTCTGGAGCTTGGTGCTTGGATCTTGGAGCTTCCGCGGCGCGGCAGCGCCGCGGTTAGCTGCGGTAGTCGGCGTTTTCGCTGACGTATTCGTGCGTAAGGTCGCCGCCGAGAACGGTGGCGTTGTGCTCGCCGTTGCCGAGGTCGATTTCGATTTCGACGCAGCGTTCGTGCGGTGGGAAATCGACGGCGGGTGAGAACACGCCGTTCTTCGGCGCGGCGCTGGCGTAGAGCTCGGCGTCTTTGAGATGCGCGACGAGAGCTTCCTCTTTTTGCGGGTTTAGTTGAAACACGCCGTTGGCAAAGATCTCGATGCCACCCATGCGGAGCCGGGTCTTGGCGAGATCGGTGGTGGGCGCGTGAGCGCCGACGTGTTTGCCGATGGCTTGAACGAGCCGGCCGACGTTGGGGTCGTTGCCGGCGACGGCGCACTTGAAGAGCGGGGCGTTGACGACGACTTTGCCGAGGGTGCGGGCGAGGTCGCGCGTGGGCGCGTTTTTTACGGCTACGCGAATTACGTGGTGGATGCCTTCGCCATTGCGGACGACGTCTTCGGCGAGATCGCGGCAGACCTGGGTAAGCGCGCTTTCGAACGTTTTCAGATCGGAGCACGGGACGCGTCCGGACGAAACCGCGACAACGGTGTCGGACGTGCTCGTGTCGCTATCGATGCTGATCGAATTGAAACTCGGATCGACGGCGCGAAGCAGCATGGCGCGCAGCTCGGCGCGCGGGACGGCGACATCGGTCAGAATGTAGACGAGCATCGTCGCCAGGTTGGGCTCGATCATGCCGGCGCCCTTCGCGATGCCGACGATGCTGCCGTTGCCGACGGAGGCGCGTCGGATTTTTGGATACAAATCGGTGGTGACGATGCCCTCGGCGGCCGGAAGAATCGATTCAGCCGAGAGCGCGGCGGTGGCTTGGGGGAGCGCGGCGACGATAGCGTCCTTCGGCAGCGACCAGCCGATGACGCCGGTGGAGCTGGGGAGGATTTGTTCGCTGCCGAGTCCGAGCAGGCGCGCGGTTGCGAGGCAGATTTCCTCGGCGGTTTCGACGCCGGCCGGAGCGCAGACGTTCGAAATCTTGTTGTTCACGAGGATGGCGCCGAGCGTTTCCTCCTTCAGGCGTTTGCGGCCGATGATCACGGGCGCGCCGGGGAAGGCGTTGCGCGTGAAGACGGCGGCGAAGTCGCGCGTGGGTTTGTCGAGCGCGATGAGTGTGAGCGTCATCTTCGCGGGCTTCGGCGCCTCGCGCGGCGTGAACTCGAAACGCGTGGTGCCGACGCGGAAACCGGCCGGCAAGGCTGCTTGCGACGCGAGCCAGTTGCGATGCTCCTGGCGGGACGTGAACGTGAGGGATGTGCTAGGCACGCGAGAGAAGTGGGCGCGCGGTGGCTTGGAGTGAAGCCGATTTTCGGTGGTGAATTTCCCGATAGGCCGAGGGGTCCAAGAATTTAGTGGAAATGCGCGGAGGGGCTGCGTAATGCGTTCTGTCACTTCTCGACCTACTGAACGTGCACTCCCTCCAACTCCTCTCCCGCGCGGCGCATTGCCGCGGGTTTTGATCTCCCGGATGAATGTCGCTGAAGTAACGGCCAAGGCGAAGGTGCTCCTCGAGGCGCTTCCCTACATCCAGGATTTTCGTGGCTCCACGTTCGTCGTGAAATACGGCGGGAGTTTCATGGACGATCCCGATCCGGTCGCGCGCACGCGCGTGGCCTACGACATCGCGTTTCTCGCGGCGGTGGGCATCAACGTCGTCGTAGTGCACGGCGGCGGAAAGGCCATCACGCGGGCGATGGAAGCGTCGGGCTTGAAGGCGAATTGGGTGAACGGCCTGCGCGTCACGGATGAGGCGACGGTGAACGTCGTGAAGAAGACGCTCGACGAGATCGTGAACAAGGACGTGTGCGAAGCGATCGTGACGGCGAAGGGAAAGCCGAAAGGTTTGCCGGGCGACACGGTGTTGGTGTGCGAAAAACTCACGACCGACGACAGCGGCAATCCGGTCGATCTCGGTTACGTGGGCGATGTCACGGAAGTCAAAGTGAAGCTCATCAAGAAGGAGATCGCGGAAGGCTTCGTGCCGGTGATTTCGCCGGTCGCGGAGGGTTACGACGGCAAGCCTTACAACGTGAACGCGGATCTCGTCGCGGGCCGCGTGGCGAGTGCGTTGCGCGCACGGCGGCTGGTTTACATGAGCGACGTGCCGGGTCTGCTTTCGAATCCGTCGGATCCGGAATCGCTGATCTCGACGCTGAAGATCAACCAGGTCGACGAGCTCAAGAAGAAGGGCGTGATCGACAAAGGGATGCGGCCGAAAGTGCAGAGCGCGATTCGTGCGCTGCAGGAGGGAGTGCAGCGCGTGCACTTCATCGATGGACGGCTGCCGCATTCGTTGCTGCTGGAGATTTTCACGGACAAGGGAATCGGGACTGAAATTGTGCAGTGACCCTTTCGTGATTTTTGATTTTCGAATCTCGATTTTCGATTGATCGAGAAGCGCGCATGCGAAATCGAAAATCGAGAATTCAAAATCGAAAATGACTGCCGCTCCCTCCATTGTTCGCACCAGCACGGCTGAGCTCTACGACGCGCACGTATTGAAGAATTACGGACGCCCGGCGATCACGCTCGTGCGCGGACGCGGCACGCAGGTGTGGGACGATGCGGGCAACAGCTATCTCGATTTCACGTCGGGCATCGCGGTGAGCGCGCTCGGGCATTGCCATCCGCACTGGGTGTCGGCGGTGCAGCGGCAGGCGGGCGAGCTGATTCATGTCAGCAATCTGTTTCGGAATCCGAACCAAGGTGAGCTGGCGCGGCGGCTGGTGAAATACGCCGGGCCGGGGCGCGTGTTTTTTTGCAACAGCGGCGCGGAGGCGAACGAAGCGCTGATCAAACTCGCGCGGCTGCACGGGATGCAGAAAAGCGGCGAGGAAGGGAAGTGCTACAAAATCATCTGCGCGAAGAACGCATTTCACGGCCGCACGTTTGGCGGAATGAGTGCGACGCCGCAGGAGAAGATCCAGAAAGGTTTTCGTCCGCTTGTGCCGGGTTTCGCGTTCGGCGAGCTGAACAACATCGAGTCGTTTGCGTCGCAAATCGACGAGCAGACGGCGGCGATCTTCTTCGAGACGATTCAGGGCGAGAGCGGCGTGAATCCGGCGACGCCGGAGTTCCTGCGGGCGATCCGCGAGCTGTGTAACAAGCACAACCTGCTGTTGATGCTCGATGAAGTGCAGTGCGGCGTTGGGCGGACGGGGACGTTTTACGCGTTTGAGCAGGCCGGGATTTCGCCGGACGCGATCGGGATGGCGAAAGGATTGGGCGGTGGTTTTCCGATTGGGGCGATGTGGGTGCGCGATCGTTTCGCGGATTTGTTTCATCCGGGAAATCACGGCACGACCTTTGGCGGCACGCCGTTGGCGTGTGCGGCGGCGCTTGCGGTGCTCGATGTGATCGAGCGCGAAGGGCTGCTGGAAGCGGTGCGCAAAAACAGCGGACCGTGGCTGGCAGCGTTGGAGCAATTGGCGAAAGAGTTTCCGGCGCAGGTTAACGGCGTGCGCGGGCAGGGCTATTTGGTCGGCGTGCAACTCACGAGCGATCCGACGCCGTATATCGCGGCGTTGCGCGAAGCGGGACTGCTCGCGCCGAGCGCGGGCGGGAACGTGGTGCGGCTGCTGCCGCCATTGAATGTTTCGCCGGACGAGCTCGCGCGGTCGGTGGAGATTTTCCGCGGGGTGTTGAAGGCGAAGGCGTGAAGGTTCTGCCGTGCCGGCGGAGCCAGGCCGGCCAAGTGCAGAGAGGCGCATTTTTCACTCGTTAGAGCGAAAACGGCTGTCTAGACCTCACCGCTTCCATGAAGCACTTCCTCAAAGAAACGGACTTCAAGGCACACGAGTTGCCGGGGCTGTTTGCGCTTGCGCGGAAGTTGAAACAGGAGCGCGGGCGTGGCGTCGCGGACAAGCCGCTCGCGGGGCAGACCTGGGCGATGATCTTTTCGAAATCGTCGACGCGGACGCGCGTGTCGTTCGAAGTCGGCATTCACGAACTCGGCGGGAATCCGCTTTTTCTGAATCGCAATGACATCCAGCTCGGTCGCGGCGAGTCGATCGAGGACACGGCGAAGGTGCTTTCGCGTTTCGTGCACGGGTTGATCGTGCGGACTTTCGATCACAGCGACGTTGAGCGGCTGGCGGCGGCGGGGTCGATTCCGGTGATCAACGCGCTGACGGATTTCCTGCATCCGTGTCAGATTTTCACGGACGCGTTCACGGCGGCGGAGCGCTGGGCGAAAGGCGAGACGGGCGAGGATTTGGTCGCTTCGTTAAAGGGGCGGAAGATCGCGTTTCTGGGCGACACGGCGTGCAACATGGCGAATTCGTGGATCCTTGGCGCGAATCTGTTTGGGATGAAGATCTCGCTCTCGGGCCCGCAGGAGTTCGCGCCGGGCGCGGAGATTGATGCGCTGTTGAAGCAGGAAGGTTTTTCCGGCGGGTATGAGTTTACGACGGATCCGCTGAAGGCGGTCGAAGGCGCGGACATCGTTTACACGGATGTCTGGGTGAGCATGGGCAAGGAGGAGGAGACGGCGGCGCGGATCAAACAGATGAAGCCGTATGCGGTGACGGCGAAGCTGTTTGGCGCGGCGAAGCCGGATGCGTTGTTCATGCACTGTTTGCCGGCGCATCCGGGCGAGGAGGTCGATCAGGCGGTGTTGGACAATCCGCGTTCGATCATCTTCGACGAGGCGGAGAATCGGCTGCACATGCAGAAAGCGATTCTGGCGACGTTGGCGAAACGGTGAGAATGGCCGCAAAGAGGCACAGAAGGCGGAAAAACCGATCCCACTTTCGTTCTGAATTTTTGCGCGTTCTGCGCATTTTTGCGGCTAACCCAAACTTCTCTTTTCTCTCATGAAAATCGTCCTCGCATACTCCGGTGGCCTCGACACGTCGGTCATCGTCAAGTGGCTCAAGGAAACTTACGACGCGGAGATCGTTACCTTCGCGGCGGACATCGGCCAGGAGGAGGAGCTGAAAGGCCTTCCGCAGAAGGCCCGGAAGACGGGGGCGTCGAAGCACTACACGCTCAACCTCGTCGAGGAGTTCGCGAGCGACTTCATCTATCCGATGATTCGCGCGAACGCGATTTACGAGGGCCAGTATTATCTCGGCACGTCGATTGCGCGGCCGTTGATCGCGAAGGCGCAAGTCGAGATCGCGAAGAAGGAAAAGGCGGACACGGTGGCGCATGGCGCGACGGGCAAGGGCAACGACCAGTGCCGCTTCGAGCTGACCTACATGGCGCTCGCGCCGGACCTGGAGATCATCGCGCCGTGGAAGATCGAGGCGTATCGCGATGAGTTTCCGGGCCGCGCGGAGATGATCGCGTATTGCCAGAAGCACAACATCCCGGTCGAGGCGTCGTTGAAGAAGCCGTATTCGATGGACCGGAATCTTCTGCACATCTCCTACGAGGCGGGGATTCTCGAGGATCCGTGGTTCGATCCGACGACGAAGGCGAACAAGGAGATGTTCAAACTCTCGGTGTCGCCCGAGGATGCGCCGGACAAGGCGGAGTATGTCGAACTCGATTTCGTGAAAGGCAACTGCGTCGCGGTGAACGGCAAGAAGCTGACGCCCGCGGGGGTGTTGAAGGTGTTGAACAAGCTCGGCGGCAAGCACGGCATCGGGCGCGTCGACCTGGTGGAAAATCGTTTCGTCGGGATGAAGTCGCGCGGCGTATATGAAACGCCGGGCGGCACGATTTTGATGCACGCGCATCGTCAGGTGGAGTCGTTGACGATGGATCGCGAAGTGATGCACCTGCGCGATTCGCTGATCCCGAAGTATGCGGAGCTGGTTTACTACGGGTTCTGGTTTGCGCCGGAACGCGAGGCGCTGCAGGCGCTCGTCGACGAGAGCCAGAAGAATGTGACGGGCACGGTGCGGTTGAAGCTCTACAAGGGCAACGTCATCACCTGCGGACGGAAGTCGAAGTATTCGCTCTACGATCCGCACGTCGCTTCGATGGAAGGCGTGAAGAGCTGGTATAACCAGAGCGACTCGACGGGCTTCATCCGGCTGAATGGCTTGCGGCTGCGGGCGCGTTATTACGCGCAGGGCGGTCCGAAGGTTTGAGGCGCGGCGGGAGAGGAACGAGCCGAAGACGAGCGTTGGATTTCCGAATGAAACGCGACGCTTGGCTTCTTGTTATCTGCGCTGCCGCGATCGTGGCGATCGCGGCAGTGGTGTGGCGGGCAGAGCGGGAAGAGGCGCCCGTAAAGGATTCGGCGGCGTCGATGGCCGAGGTGGCGGGGGATCCGACGAAGGAGTCGTCGGATGGCGCGCGGCATAGCCGGGCGTTGATGTATTTGCTGCGATAAGGCGGCTTGGAGGCGCGGTGCCCTCACCGCGCGTCAACGCTGAAGCGCGGTGAGG
>JAEWBF010000014.1 GCA_023391285.1 Verrucomicrobiota bacterium | reverse complement strand
CTTCTATAACACCCGTCGCCTCCACTCGGCGCTCGGTTACCGGACGCCACTCGACTTCGAATCTGTCAGCAACTAACCACATCAAATCTGCTCAACCCCGTGTCCGCGAAATCGGGGCAAACCCAGATCGGATTCCGCTTGTCACGTTTCCTAAGTTCCCAGTCAGCGTTCCACCGTTGGCAGACCAACGAAGGATTGCGCGGATTCTGTCGGCCTACGACGAGCTGATGGAGAATAGTCAGCGCCGCATCCGGATTCTAGAGGAGATGACTCGCGCCCTCTACCGCGAGTGGTTCCTGTGCGGGGAGAGAAGAGGTCGACCAGGGAGATTCGGCGACATCGCCACATTGGTCCGCGAAGGAATCAACCCGTCTGAATTTCCCGACCAAGAGTTTGAACATTTCAGTATTCCGTCGTTCGACGATGGACGGACCCCGGCGGTGGAACTCGGCGAGGCCATCCTCAGCAATAAATACAGTATCGATGGGTCGTGCGTGCTGCTCTCGAAGCTTAATCCACGCATTCCGCGCGTCTGGCTTCCCAAGCCTTTCGGAGCTCATCGCGCGATTACGTCTACCGAGTTCCTTGTGCTGAAACCCAAGGCCGGATTCACCTGTGAATTCATCTACGCTCAATGCAGTTCGGAGGAATTTGCCGGCCAGTTTGCCAGCTTGGCGATCGGGACTTCGACGAGTCACCAACGGGTGAAGCCAGAGAGCCTGCTTTCAATGCGCAGCGAAATACCCGGCTCCGATACAGTCGCACGATTCTCGAAGCTCGTCGCGCCGATGTTGGAAATGAGCCAGAACCTTCGCGTCCGATTTCAAAATCTCCGTCGGACGCGGGATCTGCTGCTGCCGCGGTTGTTGTCGGGGGAGATCGAGGTCGCAGCGTAGCGAAACTTTTCCGGCGATGCCCCACGCCTATTCCGAGGATCAGTTGGTCGAGCAGCCGGCGATTGGGTTGTTTGCAGAGTTGGGGTGGACGGTGATCGCGCCGGCGATGACGAAGGAGGCGGGGGCGGTGCGCGATGCAGGGCTCGTGGGGCGTCAGTCGAAAAGCGAGGTGGTGCTGGTGCCGCGGTTGCGGGCGGCGTTGGAGAAGTTGAATCCGGCGCTGCCGGCGGAGGCGATTGCGGCGGCGGTCGATGAGTTGACGCGGGATCGGTCGGCGATGCTGCTCGAGCAGGCGAATCGGGAGGTTTATGGGCTGCTCAAGGAAGGCGTGAAGGTGTCACTGGCGGATCGCGCGGCGGCGGGAGGCGGCGGGCAGAAGACGGAGCGGGTGCGGGTGATCGATTGGACGCGGCCGGAGGAGAACGATTTTTTGTTGGTGAGCCAGTTTAGCGTCACGGGGACGCTTTATACGTGCCGGCCCGATCTGGTGGGGTTCGTCAACGGGCTGCCGCTGGTCGTGGTGGAGTTGAAGAAACCGGGCGTGGCGGCGCGGGCGGCGTTCGACGAGAATCTCACGAGCTACAAGCATGCGCAGAACGGGGTGCCGGGGTTGTTTGCGTTCAACGCGCTGCTGATCGCTTCGAACGGGACGGAGAGCCGAGTGGGGTCGCTGACGGCGGATTGGGAGCGGTTTTTCGAGTGGAAGCGCGTGGCGCGCGAGGACGAGCCGCGGCGGGTGTCGTTGGAAACGATGCTGCGCGGGACATGCGACCGCGCGCGGCTGCTCGATCTGGTGGAGAACTTCACGCTCTTTTCGGAGCACAAGGCGGGGCTGGTGAAGATCGTCGGGCAGAACCACCAGTTTCTCGGGGTGAACAACGCGATCGCCTCGATGCTGGAGGCGCGGCAGCGGGGGCACGGGCGGGGCGGTGTGTTCTGGCAGACGCAGGGGAGCGGGAAGAGTTTTTCGATGGTGTTCTTTGCGCAGAAGGTGCTGCGGACGCTGCCGGGGAACTGGACGTTTGTGGTGGTGACGGATCGCGTGGAACTCGACGATCAGATCGCGAAGACGTTCAAGGCATGCGGTGCGGTGAGCGAGGCGGAGGGCGAGACGTGTCACGCGACGAGCGGCGCGCACCTGCGGGAGTTGTTGAAAGGGAATCACCGCTACGTCTTCACGCTGATCCACAAATTCAAGGACGCGACGGTGCTGTGCGAGCGGCCGGATGTGATCGTGCTGACGGACGAGGCGCATCGGAGCCAATACGACACGCTCGCGGTGAACATGCGGGCGGCGTTGCCGAAGGCAATGTTCCTGGCGTTTACGGGGACGCCGCTGATTGCGGGGGAGGAGCGGACGAAGGAGGTGTTTGGCGACTATGTGTCGATCTACGACTACCAGCAGTCGGTCGAGGATGGGGCGACGGTGCCGCTTTTTTATGAAAATCGCACGCCGGAGCTGGAGCTGACGAATCCGACGCTGAACGAGGACATCTACGACATCATCGAAGGCGCGGGCTTGGATGAGGCGCAGGAGGAGCGGCTGGCGCAGGTGCTCGGCAAGCAGTATCACATCATCACGCGTGATGACCGACTGGATACGGTGGCGAAGGACATTGTGCGGCACTTCCTCGGGCGCGGGTTTCAAGGGAAAGCGATGGTGGTGTCGATCGACAAGGCGACGGCGCTGCGGATGTATGAGAAGGTGCGGCGCGAGTTGGAGCGGGAGCGGAAGCGGCTCGAAGGTGACGTCGCAAAGATCGGGGCGCTGAAGCGGGCGCGTTCGGACGAGGCGCTGGCGCGGCTGGCGGCGGCGCGTGCGCGGCTCCAGCGGATCGACGCATTGGACATGGCGGTGATCGTCTCGCCGGGGCAGAACGAGGTGGAGCAGATGAAGCGGCTCGGGCTCGACATTGTGCCGCACCGGAAGCGGATGGTGGAGTCGAAGCCGGGGCTGGATGAGAAGTTCAAGGACACGAGCGATCCGCTGTCGCTGGTGTTCGTGTGCGCGATGTGGCTGACGGGGTTTGATGCGCCGAGCTGTTCGACGGTGTATTTGGACAAGCCGATGCGGAATCACACGCTGATGCAGACGATTGCGCGGGCGAACCGGGTGTTTCCGGGCAAGCACAGCGGGCTGATCGTGGATTACGCGAATGTGTTCGTGTCGTTGGAAAAAGCGTTGGCGCTGTATGGCGCGGGCGAAGGCGGGAAGACGCCGGTGAGGAATAAGGAGCAGTTGCTGGAGGATTTGCGGCGGGCGGTGGAGGAGGCGACGGCGTGGTGTCGGGGGCGCGGCGTGGACCTCGCAACGATCGAAGCGCTGCCGGCGGGCGGGCTGGAGCGGTTGGAGCGGTTGGTGGCAGCGGTAGATGCGTTGATTTCGCCGGAGGCGGTGCGGCGGGAATTTTTCGCGCACGAGCGCGTGGTGGGCACGCTTTACGATGCGGCGAAGCCGGATCCGGCGGTGTTGGAGTTTGCGGCGCGGGTGAGTTGCCTGCGGGGGATCGGCGATGCGATCCGCGGGCGGATCAAGCCGGGGGCGCCGGATGTATCCGGAGTGTTGGGACAGATCGAGCGGCTGCTGGACGATTCGATCGAGAGCGTGCGGGTGGGGGAGGAAAGTGGGAAGGTGCTGGACCTCTCGAGGATAGATTTCGAGGCGCTGGCGAAGCGGTTCGCCCGGTCGAAGGCGAAGAACATCGAGCTGGAAACGCTGAAGGCGGCGGTGCGCGCGATGCTGGAGCGGTTGATCAAACTCAACCGCACGCGCATCGATTTTCAGGACAAATTCGAGGCGTTGATCGAAGCCTACAACAATGGAAGCAAGAACCTGGAGGAGATCTTCGAGGAGTTGGTGAAGCTGAGCCGGGCGCTAACGGAAGAGGAGACGCGGCACGTGCGGGAGAACCTGACGGAGGAGGAGCTGGCGATCTTCGACATCCTCACGCGACCGGGCCCGGAACTCGGTGCGGAGGAGCGGAAGGTGGTGAAGAAAGTCGCGGCGCATCTGCTAGCGCGGCTGAAGCAAATCCAGAGTGTGGACTGGCGGCAAACGGTGCAGGCACGGGCGCGGATCAAGGAGACCATCGAAGAGACGCTGGATGGGCTGCCGGAAAGTTACACGCGGACAATTTTTTCGGAGAAGTGCTCGCGGGTATTCGAGCATGTGTATGAGACGCGGGCTTCGTGACGCTACGCACGGGGAAGGTGAATGTCGATCGGGGCGCTCATTCCTTGGGAGGACCGTCAACTCCTCGCCGACAATCACCGCTACTTTGGCGATCCGGTTTATGAATACACGCTGATCCAGGGTATCGAGGACGGTTATCTGGCGCCGCCGGACATCCACACGTTCGACCTCTACCACGACAATCACCAGCACGCCGAGTGTCTGCGTCGCATCGGTGACGTCACATTTCGTGGCGTGCACGGTGGAACTACTTTCCACGGGCGTGGATGTGCCGGTGTGTTGGAGACCATCGTTTTCTTCAAATAGCTACGGGTGAGGAGTGGGACGCTCGATGTGCGCTTGTTGTAAATGCGCCAAAAGAAGGCAGTCTCGTCGGAATGAAGATTGAACGACGGGTAGCTGGGAATACAGCATCCTAAAACGGGTATCTTCCGCAATGACACGATGACGCTGGTGCCGGTGAGGCCGGACTTGCGGGCGATGGCACCACGGCTAGCGTTTTTGCCATGAGCAAAGCCGAAATTCTTGCCGAGCTGCCGAAGCTTTCTGCGGTCGAACGGGAGGAGGTTCGGCAGAGGCTCGCGGAACTCGACGAAGAAAATGCCGATGCGGTGGCTCTAAGCCGGGCAGGGGAACTGGCGCAAAAATCCGTGCAGCCAAAGACTCAAGAAGAGGTTTTCCGCAACGCCCGCGCCGCGCTCTCGTGAATCGGTGGTTTCACCCGGCTTTCGAGGTGGAGCTGATCGAGGCGGCGCGCTATCTCGAACAGCAGCGCAGCGGTTTCGGACGACAGTTTCTCGATGACGTTGAGGCCGCCATCGAGCGCATCATGCAGACGCCAGAAACATGGCGGTCGTGGCGAGGTGACATTCGACGGTTTCTTCTGTCGCGGTTTCGCTACACGATTCGATATCGGATTCGGCGAGATGAGAACCTGATCGAATTCCTGAGCTTGACGCATACAGCGCGCCATCCCGAGACGGGACTGGAGCGATGAACAATACGATCACTCCACTTCGATCCAGCGCTCGTGCGTGAGAGCCATAAACGGGTTTATCTGGTCGTGGAGACGAAGGGCACTACGGATTACAAGAAGCTGCCGCCTTCGGAGCGGCTACAGGCGCTGCGGGCTAGATTTTCACGTGCGCGAGGAGGGCGCGTTCTTCTTCCTCGGGCAACGGGTCGCCGTCGACTTCGAGGATGCGACGCGCGAAAGGCTCGAGCTGCTCGGCCGGAACTTCAACTACGCCGCGGTCGTCGCGCCATTGGATGACGGGGAGACCGTAGGCTTTGTTTTCGAGGACGACATCGGCGAAAGCCTTTCGCATGGCGCGAAGTGAGCGGCGTGTTTCCTCAGCAGGGGTGAGCGTGGCGGCTTCCTCGGCGGTGTGAGCAGGTTGGTCGGGCATGAAGCGCACGCTGGCGCTTTGTTCGATGAACGCAAGCCGTGTGTCATCTACAATCCGTAGGCATCGGTTTTCCTTTTCGGCGACCAGGTGGGGGCGGTTGCCGGTGTTATCGTAGAGCCGCCAGTCATCGACGAGCGGTCGGTAAAGCTCGGCGAGATTGCGAATGCCCAAGTGGAAACGACGTTCCTGCACGTCGTCCGGAATATTGTGCCCGCCTTTGGTCACGCGCTGGCGGACTCGATTGCGAGTGATGTCGAGATGTGGAATCCAAAGAAAATCCAAGCGGATGTGGTATCCGGCGCTGCGGAGTTCGCGCAGCAGCGGGGCGTAGGCGCGACCGGACAAAGTGGTCTCGAAGGAGAAATCTTCGCGGCGATGGGCGAGCTCGCGAAGGCGTCGAAGCATGATGCGACCGGCTTCGAAAGCGGCGGTTTCGGGTGCGAACGGAGAGAGCCCGGCGGCGATCAGATCGGCGTTCACGAACTCCCGGCAGCGCATCTCTTCCGGGAGAAATCGCTTCACATACGTGGATTTGCCGGCGCCGTTGGGACCGGCGACAATGAACAGGTTGGGCACGGCGCGATGAGAACGTGTGCGCGGGAGCAGCGCAATGCACGTTCGTTGCGGTGGGTGAGCCGCGGCTCGGCGGGGACGCCTCGCCCTACCAAATGCGGCTACACTTCAGCTAAACCGCGCCAGCTCGCGCTACTCGGCGTAGGCTTCCATGCCGATGCAGGAGCAGACGAGGTTGCGGTCGCCGTAGACGTTGTCGACGCGGCCGACGGCGGGCCAGAATTTCGACTGGCGGGTCGCGGGCGATGGGAAGGCGGCGAGGTCGCGGGAATACGGGTGCGGCCAGTCGTCGGAGGCGATTGCGCGGGCGGTGTGCGGCGCGTGTTTGAGCGGGTTGTTGAGTTTATCGGATTCGCCGGTGGTGACGGCCTGCATCTCGCCGTGAATCGAAATGAGCGCGTCGCAGAAGCGGTCGAGCTCGGCCTTCGATTCGCTCTCGGTGGGCTCGATCATGAACGTGCCGGGAACGGGGAAGGACATCGTCGGCGCGTGATAGCCGTAGTCCATGAGACGCTTGGCGGCGTCCTCGACTTCGAGGCCGTGTTTCTTCCACGCGCGGAGATCGACGATGCACTCGTGAGCGATCAGGCCGGCGTTGCCGCGGTAGAGGACGGGGAAGAATTTCTCGAGGCGCTTGGCGACGTAGTTGGCTTTGAGGATGGCGAACTTCGTGGCTTCGGTGAGGCCGGCGGCGCCCATCATGCGGATATACATCCACGAAATGACGAGGATGGAGGCGGAGCCGTGCGGAGCGGCGCTGACCGCGCCGCTCGCGCGAAGTTGAGAGTTGAGAGTTGAGGGTTGAGAGCGGGAGAGCGGATGGCCGGGGAGGAAGGGGGCGAGGTGTTTCGCGACGCCGATCGGGCCGACGCCGGGGCCGCCGCCGCCGTGGGGGATGCAGAAGGTTTTGTGGAGGTTGAGATGGCAGACGTCGGCGCCGATGTGGCCGGGCGACGTGAGGCCGACCTGGGCGTTCATGTTGGCGCCGTCCATGTAAACCTGCCCGCCATGCTCGTGGATGGCGGCGCAGATGTCGCGTATGGCTGCTTCGAATACGCCGTGAGTCGACGGATACGTCACCATCAGCGCGGCGAGATCGCGCGCGTGCGTGGAGGCTTTCGCGCGGAGGTCGGCGACGTCGATGTTGCCGTTGGCGTCGCAGGCGACGGGGACGACCTTGAAACCGCACATGGCGGCCGTGGCGGGGTTGGTGCCGTGGGCGCTGGTCGGGATGAGGCAGATGTTGCGATGGCCCTCGCCGCGCGATTCGTGATAGCCCCGGATGGCGAGGAGGCCGGCGTATTCGCCTTGGGAGCCGGCGTTGGGTTGAAGTGAAACGGCGGCGAAGCCGGTGATTTCGGCGAGCCAGGTTTCGAGATCGCGGAAGAGTTTTTGATAGCCGCGGGTTTGTTCGGCGGGGGCGAAAGGATGAAGTTTCGCGAACTCGGGCCAGGAGACGGGAAACATCTCGCTGGTGGCATTGAGCTTCATCGTGCACGAGCCGAGCGAAATCATGGAGTGCACGAGCGAGAGATCCTTCGCTTCGAGCCGCCGCATGTAGCGGAGCATTTCGTGCTCGGTGTGATAGGAATTGAACGTGGGGTGAGTGAGGAAGGCCGACGTGCGGGCGAGGGGGGAGGGGTATGGTTGAGAGTTGAGAGATGAGAGATGAGAGTGGGCAGATGAGAGTTGAGAGCCGAAGTCGGCGGCGGCGGATTCGCTGAAGCAGGAGAGGAGCGTTTGAACATCTTCGACGGTGGTGGTTTCGTCGAGGGAGATGCCGACGGTGTAGTCGTCGATGCGGCGGAGATTGAAGCGTTTCGCCTCGGCGGCAGCGTGGACGCGCGCAGCGGAGACGTTGGAAATCGTGAGGGTGTCGAAGACGGGTTCGGCGTTGATCTTGGCGCCGAGGGAAACGAGCGACTTGGCGAGGAACTCGGTGAGAAGACGCACGCGTTGCGCGATGCGGCGGAGACCTTCGGGTCCGTGATACACGGCATACATCGATGCCATCACGGCGAGAAGGACTTGGGCGGTGCAGATGTTGGACGTGGCTTTGTCGCGGCGGATGTGTTGCTCGCGGGTGCCGAGGGCGAGGCGGAGGGCGGGGGCGCCGTGAACGTCTTTGGAGACGCCGACGAGACGGCCGGGCATCTGGCGTTTGAACGCGTCTTTCGTCGCGAGAAAGCCGGCGTGGGGTCCGCCGAAACCGAGAGCGACGCCGAAGCGTTGGGCGGAGCCGACGGCGACATCGGCGCCAAATTCGCCGGGGGGGCGAAGGAGCGTAAGGGCGAGGAGATCGGTGGCGACGATGGTGAACGCGCCGGCGGCGTGCGCGGCGGTGAAGAAGGCTTCGAAGTCGTGAATCGACCCGGTGGTGTCGGGGTATTGAACGAGGACGCCGACGCAGGACGCGTCGGGTTGGAAGGTGCGGTGATCGCCGACGACAACGTTGATCCCAAGCGGCTTCGCGCGGGTTTTCACGATGTCGATCGTCTGCGGATGGCACGCGGCGGAGACGAAGAAGTTAGATGCTTCCGTGGAAGGGCCCTCCTTGAGCCGGTGGCACATCATCATCGCTTCGGCGGCGGCGGTGCCTTCGTCGAGCATCGAGGCGTTGGCGATCTCGAGACCGGTGAGATCGGTGACGACGGTTTGGAAATTGAGGAGGGCTTCGAGCCGGCCTTGGGAGATCTCGGCCTGGTAAGGCGTGTAGGCGGTATACCAGGCGGGATTCTCGAGGATATTGCGCTGAATGACGGGCGGGGTGATCGTATCCGAATATCCGAGACCGATGACGTTGCGAAACACCTGGTTTTGCGCGGCGAGGGAACGAAGCTCGGCGAGCGCGGCGCTTTCGCCGAGAGGTTCGGGAAGCGAGAGCGGGCCGCGACGAATTTGCGACGGGACGGCGGCGTCGATGAGCGCGTTGACCGAATCGTAGCCGAGAATTTTTAGCATGCCCTCGGTTTCGGCCGGGGTGGCGCCGGTGTGGCGGCGGGGAAACGTATCGGTGGGAGCGAGGAGGTCGCGCGGCGAAGCCATAAAGCGGCTGACGCTAGGGGCGCGGCGAGGTCGCGCAATGGCGATTTGGAGCGGGACGGTCGAACGCGGGGGGAAATGCGCCGCGGAGTCGGCCGGCGAGGAACGTGGGTGACTTTCGTCAGTCTGTCATCTTCGTCTGTGTTTTGTCCGTGGATACCATCGTCCAACAACGTCCCTACGCCACGCGTGCCGAGCGCGCGGCCTTCATCGATCAACGGTTAGCGGAGCTTTATCCGCAGCCGGCGGTGCCGCTGCTGCACGATGACGCTTATACGTTGTTGATCGCGGTGTTGTTGTCGGCGCAGTGCACGGACGCGCGGGTGAACGAAGTGACGCCGCGGCTGTTCGCGGTTGCGGAAACGCCCGAGGCGATGGCGAAGCTGCCGGTGGAGCGGATCCAGGAGATTGTGCGGCCGTGCGGGTTGGCGCCGCAAAAGGCGCGCGCGATTCAAGGGCTCTCGAAGATCTTGCTGGAGAAGCATGACGGACGCGTGCCGCGGAGCTTCGAGGAGTTGGAAGAGCTGCCGGGCGTGGGCCACAAGACGGCGAGTGTGGTGATGGCGCAGGCCTTCCACGAGCCGGCCTTTCCGGTGGATACGCACATCCACCGCCTTGCGCAGCGGTGGAAGCTGACGGATGGGCGTAGCGTCGAGCAGACGGAGCGGGATTTGAAGGCGTTATTTCCGCGCGACCATTGGAACGCATTGCACCTGCGAATCATTTACTATGGGCGGGAGCATTGCACCGCGCGCGCGTGCGACGGCACGGTTTGCGAGATCTGTCGGACGTTGTTTCCGGACAGGAAGCGGGCGGTGGTGACGCGGAAGTAAGCGGGCGGGGTTCCTCGTGGCTGAAGAGGAGGATTTCGGCGATCCTTTGCCTTGGTTCGGGTAAACCGGAATGAGAGGCAACGCGCCCGACTGATTTTTTTGCGGAAAACGGGATTGATTCGCGCGGAGGCGGGCGACACGTTTCGCCTCCCAAATCGGACGCTTAGCTCAGTTGGTTAGAGCACGTGCTTCACACGCACGGGGTCACTGGTTCGAGTCCAGTAGCGTCCACCATCCGCCTCAGGCGGCGGGGCGGGGGTCGAGATTACGGCGGGCCATCATCTGCTCCCACAGTTGGACGGCGAAGCGCAGGTTCTTGGCTTTGTGCGCGAGTTCGCGCGCGCGGTGAGTGTCGTCGGCCTGTTCGGCTGGGGTGCCGAGACGGCTTTGCACGATGCGCAATTCGCGTTCGCAGCCGTCGACGAGTTCCACGATGTCCGTGCGGGGGGACAACGCGGGCCGGGGACGAGGCATTGAAATCGGCGCCACCGCGCGGCGCTCGGATAGCGGGAAGGGAATCGCGTCCACGCGGAAGGCGGTGACGCTGCCGGCCGAAGCCGAACAGGTGTTGAAGCTCATGGAAATGCGACCCTATGCATGGGAGAAAATCCGCAACGCGGAAACCCACTTACCTGCAAGAATCGGGCAATCCCTGACGCTCGTCATTAGGGGAACTCCGGGGAATCAGGTGGATGCCGCTTCGGGAGTCATTGTAAGCGATGGAGAAGGAGAGACGCGGAGAGATGGGCCCAGAGGGAGAGGCGCGACGGCAAAGACCTCGCCAAATGCATTTCTCTTCCCCAACCTGTGCGGTGCCTTCGTCGCGCGATGCGCGCCGGGGGATTCCTTTTTCCATTTTTCGACATGGTTAGTCCCAACTCCCCTGAAACGCAGGGTGGCGCCGCGACGAATGGCGCGCCCCGCTCGCTCAACGATGTCGTTATCCGCCTCGCGGGTAACTCGCAGGACGGGATCCAGACGGTGGGCGGATTTCTCGCCCGGCTGGCCGGCCGCAGCGATCAGGACGTGATGACCTACATGACCATCCCGTCGACGATCTCGGGCGGACCGTCGATTTTCCAAGTGCGGATGGGAACGGGCGATATCCTGTCGGCGGGCGATCGTGCAGACATGCTCGTGGCGTTTTACCAGCATAGCTACGAGGCGCATATCGGTTCGCTGCGGCCGGGCGGCGTGCTGCTTTACGATTCGGATCACGTGAAGCCGAACACGGAGGATCATGCGTTTTCCTATGTGGCGGTGCCGATCACGACCGCGACCGTCGAGTCGGTCGGCGGAGCCGGGAAGGACAAAGGGAAAAACATCTTCGTGCTCGGATTGCTCGCGCGCGTTTTCGATCTCGATGTCGGCAAGTTGACGACGCTCATCAAGGAGCGGTTCGGCGGGAAGGCGGAGGATGTGGTGCGCAATGCGATGCTGGCGTTCGATGCCGGTTACGCGTGGCCGCAAAACAACCTGCGCGACATCTTCTATCGATTCGAGGCAGCGGAGCGCACGGTGTCGTCGGGACGCCCGCAGGTCACGATGGATGGCAACATGGCGCTCGCCTACGGATTGCTGGCGGGTGGGGTGCGCCACGGTGCGGGTTATCCGATTACGCCGTGGTCTTCGATCATGGAAATGCTGCGCAGCGAGCTGCCGAAATACGGCGGCATCTTCGTGCAATGCGAAGACGAGATCGCGGCGGTTTCGACGGCGCTTGGTTTTTCCTACACGGGGCGGCTGGCGGTGACGGGAAGTTCGGGACCGGGGCTTTCGCTGAAGATGGAAGCGCTCGGTTGGGCCGTGATGGCGGAGATGCCGCTCATCGTGATCAACGTGCAACGCGGCGGACCTTCGACCGGCATGCCGACGAATGTCGAGCAGAGCGATTTGATGCAGGCGATCTGGGGTAGTCATGGCGATGCGCCGCGTGTCGTGCTCGCGCCGAAGAACGTCGAAGACTGTTTCTACATCGGCTTGGAGGCGACGCGCATCGCACGCGAATATTCGACGCCGGTGCTGATCTTGACGGATCAGGCGTTGTCGTCGCGGATCGAGGCGTTCGACGAGCCGGATCTGGCGAGTTTGATGGTTGATCCGAAGCCGGACCTCTCGACGCGCGGAGCGGATTTCAAACCGTATCCGCTCGATCGAATCACGCGCCATGCGCCGCCTGGCGCGAAGATCGAGTCGAACAAATATCCGACGGTCTCCGGGCTGGAGCACGATGAACTTGGACATCCGACCGGCAGTCCGGCGCTGCACATGAAGATGACGGCGAAGCGTCGGGAAAAGTTGAAGATGCTGGGCGCGTCGCTGCCCGATCCGGAATTCAGCGGCGATTCTTCGGGCGAAGTGTTGCTCGTCACGTGGGGTTCAAGCTGGGGACCGGGCCGTGAGGCGTTGGTCAGAATCCGCGGTGCGGGCGTGAAAGGCGCGCACCTCCATCTGCGCCACCTGCATCCGCTGCCGTCGCGTTTGGAGGAGACCTTCGCACGATTCCACAAGGTTGTCGTCGTGGAGTTGAACGACGAAGGCCTCTATGGTTACGGGCAACTCGCGATGATGCTGCGCGCCCGTTATGCGAATCCGGCAATCGTGAGCGTCACGAAGACCGATGGGCTGACGTTCAAGGTGAGCGAGATTGTCGCGGGCGTGGCCCGCCATCTCGAAAGCCAGACGCTCGGTGCGTCGCTTGGCGCCTTGTCGCACAGTGCGCTCGCGCGCGTCCGCTGAAACCCGACCCGAAACCTTTAACTTCTTTCCTCGATGTCTACTGTCGTTACTCCCTCGGCCCCGGCTCCCGCTGCTCCGATTGCCAGCGGGCAGCTTACGAAAAAACTTCTCACGGCCGATCATCCGACCTGGTGCCCCGGCTGCGGCGATTTCGCCGTGCTCGCAGTGTTTTACCGCGTGTTGGAGAAGCTGAACTATCCGCACGAGAAGATTGTGACCTTTGCCGGCATCGGCTGCTCGTCGCGTTTCCCCTATTTCGTGAACACGCATGGCGGGCACTTCCTGCACGGACGCTCGCTGCCGTTTGCGGCGGGCATCAGCCTGAGCGACGACGAGCTGCATGTCTTCGCGTTTGGCGGGGACGGCGACGGATTTTCGATCGGCGGCAATCATCTCGTTCACACTGCGCGGAAGAACGTGAACCTCACGTATGTGATCATGGACAACTTCGTCTATGGTCTGACGAAAAAGCAGACTTCGCCGACGTCGCCGCTCGGATTCAAATCGAAGACGGATCCCACGGGAGCGATGGACCAGCCCATCAATCCGATGCGCACGCTGCTCAACAGTGGTGCGACTTTTGTGGCCCGCAGCCATGCGACGCAGGTGAACCACATGACGGAAATGATGCTCCGCGCGGCGAAGCATCCCGGATTTTCGGTGGTCGAGATCCTGTCGGAATGCGTGGAGTTCTATCCCGGAGCATTCGATGCGGGCAATCCGCGCAAAGGCGGCGCCTTTAAATTGATCGAAGAGAAAAAACACGACGGCACGCCGGAGGATGCGCTGCGACACGACCCGAGCGATGAAGTCGCGGCGTTCAAACTCGCCAATGAGGCGTGGCCGGGATCGTTCGGCGTGTTTTACGAGAAGCAGCGTCCGACGAAGAATCAGCTCGAGGCGGGGCTGATCGCGAAGGCGAAGGAGCGCACCAAGGGCGCTTCGGACCTGGCGTTGTTGCAGGCTTCGTTTGCGAAGCTGCGGTAGAATCGTTGGACGGCGGGGTCGGGAGACCCCGCCCTACAAAAGACAAGGTGGCGCGCGGCGGCGGCGGGGGCGGCGCAGATTGTCTCTTTCGGCAAGGCGCGGCGGGCGAGTTGCGAGGGAGAGCGGAGCGGGCATATTGGCGTGAAGGTTGCGAAAGGGGTGAATCATGGACTTTGCCAAGCTCACTCAAATGTCACGCCAGGCGGTCGCGGATGCGCAGGCCATCGCGCGACGGCAGAATCACAATGAAGTGGATACCTGGCATCTCCTCGCCGCGTTGCTCGGCCAGGAAAACGGCATTGTGCCCGGGTTGCTGGAGAAGCTAGCGATCGGACCCGGTGCGATGCAGCTGGCGGTGGATCGTGAACTCGATCGCTTGCCGAAAGTCACGGGCAGCGTCGACACCTCGAAGATTTACGTGACGCAGGCGGTGAATGACGCGCTGACGCGCGCGGAGCAGGAAGCGGAGCAGCTGAAGGACGAATACGTTTCCGTGGAGCATCTCTTCCTTGGTTTGCTGGAGGTGGCGAAACCGGAGGGGCTGAAGAATCTGTTCAAGAGCTTCAATCTGGACCGCAAGAAAGTGCTCACGGCGTTGCGCGAAGTGCGGGGGTCGCAGCGCGTCACGACCGACAATCCGGAGGCAACGTATCAGGCGTTGGAAAAATACGGCGTCGATCTGGTGGCGCAGGCGCGGAAGGGGAAAATGGATCCGGTGATCGGACGCGACGAAGAGATTCGCCGCACGATTCGTATCCTTTCGCGCAAGACAAAGAACAATCCGGTGCTGATCGGAGAACCGGGCGTGGGCAAGACGGCGATCGTGGAGGGACTCGCGCAACGTATTCTGCGCGGCGACGTGCCGGAAGGTTTGAAGGACAAGACGATCTTCGCGCTCGATATGGGCGCGCTGGTCGCGGGGGCGAAATATCGCGGCGAGTTCGAGGAGCGGTTGAAGGCCGTTTTGACGGAGATCAAGCAGAGCGAAGGGCGCATCGTGCTCTTCATCGACGAGCTGCACCTGATTGTGGGCGCGGGCAAAACGGAAGGCGCCATGGATGCGGGCAATCTGTTGAAGCCGATGCTCGCGCGGGGCGAACTGCACTGTATCGGTGCGACGACGCTCGACGAGTATCGCAAGCACATCGAAAAAGACGCGGCGCTGGAGCGGCGATTCCAGCCGGTGGTGGTGGATCAGCCGACCGTGGAGGATGCGATCTCGATCTTGCGCGGCCTGCGCGAGCGGTTCGAGCTGCACCACGGAGTGAAGATCCAGGACAATGCGCTGGTGAGTGCCGTCGTGCTTTCGAATCGTTACATCAGCGATCGTTTCCTGCCGGACAAAGCCATCGACCTGGTGGACGAGGCATGCGCGATGATTCGCACGGAGATGGATTCCATGCCGCAGGAACTCGACGAGCTCACGCGTCGCGTATTGCGGCTGGAGATCGAGGAGACGGCGCTTGCGAAGGAGAAAGACGAGGCGAGTGCGCGGAGGCTGGAGGCCTTGCGCAAGGAACTCGCGGAGGCGCGGGAAAAGGCGAGCGGGATCAAGCTCCACTGGGAGCGCGAAAAGGCGTCGATCGGAAAGATGCGGAAGCTGCGCGAATCGATCGAAGCGGCGCGGCTTGAAATGGAAAAAGCGGAGCGGGCGTATGATCTGAACAAGGTCGCAGAGCTGCGGCACGGGAAGATTCCGCAGATGGAGGCGGAGTTGAAGCGGCTCGAGAAAGCGGGCACCGCGACGACCTTGTTCAAGGAGGAAGTCTCCGAGGAAGAGATCGCGGAAGTGGTTTCGAAATGGAGTGGCGTGCCGGTGACGCGGCTCGTCGAAGGCGAGAAGGAGAAGCTCCTGCGATTGGAAGAAGTGCTGCACGAGCGCGTCGTGGGTCAGGACGAGGCGGTGACGCTCGTGACGGAAGCGATCTTGCGGGCTCGCAGCGGCATCAAGGATCCGCGTCGTCCGGTGGGGAGCTTTTTGTTCCTCGGGCCGACGGGGGTGGGCAAGACCGAGCTGGCGAAGAGCCTGGCGGAAACGCTGTTCGATTCGGAAGCGGCGATGGTGCGCGTCGACATGTCGGAATACATGGAGAAGCACAGCGTCGCGCGGATGATTGGCGCGCCGCCGGGGTATGTCGGCTATGACGAAGGCGGGCAGTTGACGGAGGCGGTCCGGCGGAAGCCGTATGCCGTCGTGTTGTTCGACGAAATCGAGAAGGCGCATCCGGACGTATTCAATGTGTTGCTACAAGTGCTGGACGACGGACGGATCACGGACGCGCAGGGCCGCACGGTCGATTTCAAGAATGCGGTGATCATCATGACCTCGAACATCGGATCGCGCTTCCTGTTGGAAGGCGTAACCGGCGAGACGATTCCGGACGGCGTGCGCGAGAGCGTGATGGCGGAATTGCGGCGGAGTTTCCGGCCG
This sequence comes from Verrucomicrobiota bacterium, assembly GCA_023391285.1. Lineage (GTDB taxonomy): Bacteria > Verrucomicrobiota > Verrucomicrobiia > Opitutales > Opitutaceae > Opitutus. Next base: position 8,420 of record JAEWBF010000014.1, on the reverse strand, counting down.
GAGTTTCTCAACCGCATCGACGAGACGATCCTGTTCAAACCGCTGTCGCTCGAGGAAATCACGAGCATCGTGGATCTCTTGATGGAGGATTTGAACAAGCGCCTGGCGGAGCGGCGCGTGACGGTGAAGCTCGACGAGAAGGCGAAAGAGTGGGTCGCCGAGAAGGGTTACGATCCGGTCTTCGGTGCGCGGCCGCTGAAGCGTTTCCTGCAGCGCAATATCGAGACGAAGCTCGCGCGGGCGCTGATCGGGGGCGAGGTCGCCGAGGATACCGAGGTGACGTTCACGCTTCGTGACGACGAACTCGCTTTCGATGGACGACCCGCGGTGGCGGTCTGATGGCGACGGCGCGTTCGCTTGGTCGGGGCTGAGCCTGTCCGTGCTATGCTGCTGAGATGCGCGCATTCGAAATGATCAAGCCGCGAGTGGGGCAGTGCGAGCCGGCGGCCACTTGGCGCGTGTCATTCATAAGGAACCCAAGGCAGATTCGGCGTTACTACCCCAACGCGCCCCAGCACCGAGGCCGGCAGCGTTGCTTCGAGGAGGCATCCGATCTTTTTACGTCATGCCCGGACAAGACCCGAAGCCCCCCACAATCCTCCCGCAGGTGCGGGACGTGCTGTCGCGCAGCTACCCGGAACTTTCCGCTGCGATCGTCGCGGTGACGGACGAGGTTTGCGAATATCACATCCAGGAAGTCCGAAAGGAAATCGCTTCGGCCTCCCAATTGCAGGACGATCCCGCGCTCGATGACGTGAGGGACGTCTTGAATGCTTTCGCCGAGGCTTTGAGCGGAAATGGTGATGCGGAGTCTCTGAGTTTGCTTGGGCCCGCGCACGCGGCGGCGCGCGATGGCCAGTCGTTTACGTTAGAAGAGGTGTTCGGCGAATACGTGCTGATTCGCCGTTCTCTTCACACGCGGGTTGTCTCACATCTCGGGCGCCCGCTGGGCCCCGTCGAGGCGGAGGCGTTGCAGTCGGGCATCGACGCGATCTTGGCCTCGATGGTTACGAGTATCACGGGTCAGCGTGAGGCGCGGCTACGTTTGGAAACAACGGCGCTGAGTCATTTCCTGACCTCGCTCGCTCACGATCTGCGCAACGAGATCAACGGCGTTTTGCTTTCGATGCAGCTTGTGGAAGAAAGCGGGGCCCAGCTTCAGGTCGGCGAGATCGGTGACGAGCCAAACCGGGCGGCCGGATTGGACAGCCTGTTGCGGGAGGTCAGTTCGAGTCGTGCGGCGATGGAAGCGACGATCGCGGCGATGACACGACTACTCGAGGCGGAAAAGCTCAGGAACCGAATCGTCGTCCGTCCTCGCGATGTGGACCTCAGGACGCTGATGCACGGCATTGCGCGCTCGGCAGGTCGGATCCACGCGAGAAGGGAAGTGCGGCACGGCAAGAACATCTTTGATCGTGTCCAAATCGATTGTCCGGAAAACTTCACCCTTCGCACCGATCCAGAGTTGCTGAGCGCTGTGCTGGTGAACCTGGTCGGCAACGCACTAAAATATGCACCCACGGGCACGATTCAGTTCACAGCGGCACGAGTGGCGGACGGTGGGTGCCGAATTCAGGTGAGGGACCAAGGTTCCGGAATCGCACCCGACCAACTCGAACGGCTGTTCCAAAAATTCGATCATGCCGGACGCCAGGACGGCGTCGGTGTCGGCTTGGGTTTGTTCATCGCGCGACGCGCGTCCGATCTGCTCAAGGCGCGTATCTCGGTCGATAGCGAAGTAGGCGTGGGGACCTGCTTCACACTCGAATTGCCCCAAATCGATCCCCGCGAGGATTGATCCGGAGTAACACGGCTTCCGGTCGGGCTAACCGGAAAGCAACCCGTAGCCGGCGAATCCCCCAGTGACGCCCACGACGATCCAGCCGATGAGTGCGATCAACCCATCATGTGCGATAAGGGCCAATCCGAAGATCGCGATGCCGGCACCCACGCCGTTCGCGCTGAACGGAACGAACTCCGCCGCGGGTGTGGCGAGCGCCAGGAGTGTGCATACAACCGCGATCGCTCGTATGCCCGCGTTGCCGACGAATCGCGACATCCGGTGCCGGAGGAATCGATCGATGAATCTCGCCGGCCGCCGTAACCATTTTCGAGTGGCTTTCTTCAATTTCGCGGAATCGACGGATCGCTTGAGCAGCCACTGCGGAAACCAAAAGTGAGCGCGTCCGACGAGGAGTTGCACGGACACGAGTAGAACGAAGAGCCCGAGAATGACCGGCACTCCGGGAATATCGCCGATCACGGGAGCCATCATGACCACGCCCGCCAGCAGCAGCAGCGGGCCGAACGAACGCCGCCCCACCTCGTCCATCATCATATCGAGTGTGACCTTGTCGTTCTTCTCCGCCGCATCGTCGAAGCGGTCGACCAACTCCGTCAGGCTCTTGGGCGGCTCGGCGTTTTTCATTTCAGATTCTGACAGCAAACAACGAAACACGCCAACGGCTGCCAGTTCGGGTTCCACGCCATCAACCTCAGTTCTATCGATGGTCGACCGGAAGTCGCGAGTTGCCGCGCGCGGCGAAACTCCGGGGACACAACGCACCGCCACCCCGGATTTCGGAATCCGTCGTTTCGCGGAATCTTCGAAAGAACGGACTCGCTTGCCGGTAGGTCCGCGTCACCACCATGCGCTTATCCTTCCGGCCCTGCCGTATCCGTTTCTTGCTCACGGGAACCTGCACGAGCCGCGCGACATTTCGCGCAAAGCGGACGAGCAGATGACGGCGCAGCTCCGGTCCACTCCGATGCAGCGCGCCATTTTATTCACGTTTATCGTCTTGGCAGGCGGTGGCGCAGTGCTCACAGGCTCTTCATCATTGGTGGCAGATTTCGATGCGCCCCTCGTAGTTCTCTTGTGACATGGTGAGGCGTGCTCTTCACAGATTCACTGCACGGAGCGCCGCCTTCGGTGCGAGTGGCTTCATTCGAGGCGTCGATCACCTCGTCGAAGTCCCCCTCGGAGGATCTTGAGTGCGTAAATCTCGCGATTGATTTCCGCGCGCGAACGGAGACCTGCTTTTCACAGTAGGGGAAGCGGCGGATCGAAGCCTTCAACGGCGTGGAACAGAAAAAAGGCGAGTCCCGCGCACGTCGCATAGCCCCAATTTCTATTCTTCCCCACCGCCAAAGCTGCCGTGGTCAAGCCCACCGCCGCCACATTGATCTGCAGATAGCGTTCGATGCTCCATTCGCGCCGAGCTCGGTGATGCGTTCCGAAATAACTTCCGAGCCTTGCGATGCGTAGAGCCGCACGCGTCGATCCATTTCACGGTCGAGCCTTTCCTGTTGCGCGCGCGATGTGTAACGCCGCACGCGGTCCGGGTCTCGGCCAATGGACGCGTTTTCGCTTCCGAAACCGCGTTTACGGTCGCCCCCGTATTACCGATGGACCTCGGGCGAGCTGGGTCGAAAACTCCGCGGATCGCCTTCAGTGCGTAGCGCTCCTGGTCGATTTCACTCTGCGTTCTGACACCGAGCTTCCGTAGGATCGGCAGCGGCGGACACCAGCCGCTCGTCGCATGCTGGAACAGAAAGGTCAGGACTCCTCCGGTAAGCCAGAACCAGTTGCGGTTTACAGTGGTGCCGAGAACGGCGCCTGCGAGGGCCAAGGTCGATGCGTTCGCTTCCAATGTTCGTTCAACGTCCCACTCTCGCTCCAGTTCAGCGATCCGCCGACCGAAGTTACGGGACGTCGCCGCATGTTGCTGTATGTTGCGACGGGTCTTGTCGTCTATGCGCTCGATGACTGTTTCTGTCGTGTGACGGCGGACCCGGTCGGTCTCGGTGGAAAGTGTTATTGCATGAGATCGAAATGGGCGGTCGAACGAAAAACAGCCTTTGAAAGTCCTTGATGATTTTTGAATTATCGAGGCCGTTAGTCGTTAGCGCGGCGTTCGGGCTATTCCACCGTCGCTATGTAGCCGAGTTGTTTCACGGCGGTGGTGAGTTCGCGTTCGTCGGCACCGTCGTGATCGACGATGGCTTGGTTCTCGGCCGGTTCGACTTTGACCGAGTTGACGCGGGGCACCGCCTCGAGCGCTTTCTCGATGTGCGCTGCATCCGTGGCATCGGTGAATTTGGCGATCTTTAGTCGTGTATTCATAATGAGGATATCTGTTGTTTTCCGCTCAGCCGCCCGCCCAAGGGCCTTTGATCATGGTCGCGCTGCGGGGGTAGGGGCGCGGCGTGTGCTGGAGCGTGATCCAATGGTCGGTCGTAAACGCATCGATGGCCCACCGGCCGTTGAAGCGGCCGATGCCGGAATTTCTTTCTCCGCCGAATGGGCTGAACGGGATGTTGTTCACCGGCTGGTCTTCACATGCGTCATCGACACGTCGCATCGTTTTGGCGCGTTCGCCCGGCATCCGCGCCGCCCAGTCAACCTGCGCGCGGGCGGCCGACTCGTGGGCGTCGTCGAGATCGGCCGCGCTGGCTTGAGGAATCTCGACCAACGTTTCGCCACTGTAGGGATTGCGATCGTTGTTCACACCTTCGCTGCGGCCCCGACGCCAGCGGCCCGCGATGAACTGCTGGGTGAAATCGGCATACGCCGCAGCGATATCCGCCTCGTGCGGTGGCGTGGCAATCATGGCCGAACCTAACGCTGGTGGGATCAGGTCGCCATGGTGGGATCACCCGAATCGCGTTTGGAAATTGCCACTTCCCCCGCTCCGGAACGGCGCTGACGGGAAGATGGTGTCGCTCTCTTTTGCCGTCTACTGCCGGTTATTAAGCAAGGTGCACGCTCTTCGCCGCGTGTCTGGGCTTACTGACTCGAATGCGCTTGGTCGCGTCGCGACCGCTCACAGTTTGGCGCCGCAGCGCTTGCAGAAGCGGGCATCGTTGTCATGTCCGTCCGCGCCGCAGTTCGGGCAACTCTGGGTGTTGGTTGCGCGCCTCGCGGCGGCGCCCAGTTCGACGGTAACGATGCCGGTCGGCACCGCGATGATGGCATACCCCATGATCATCAAAATCGAAGCGATGCACCGGCCTAAGGGCGTATACGGAACGATATCGCCATAGCCGACCGTGCTCATCGTAACGACTGCCCAGTAAACTCCGGTCGGAATGCTCGTGAATCCGTGCGCCTCGCCTTCGACGACATACAACATCGCCCCGGCGATCAGGACGGCGGTGGCGACCACGGCGAGGAAGACGACGATCTTGCGTGCACTGGCCTTCATCGCTGCCCCCAACAGGCGCGCCTCTCCGACAAAGTGAGCAAGCTTCAGAATGCGAAAAACGCGCAGCAAACGCAGAGCTCTGATTACGAGTAGCGACTGTGACCCCGGCACCAGCAGACTTAAATAAGTCGGCAGAATGGCGAGCAGATCGACAATGCCGTAGAAGCTCACCATGTAGCGCAGCGCACGGCGCACCGTGACCAGACGCGCGACATACTCGGCGGTGAAGAGAATCGTTAACGCCCACTCGACCCCGCGCAGGACTGGGCCATATGTCTCGCGAATGCTGCGCACGCTCTCCAGGCAGACGGCGAGAACGCTGAGCAGGATCAGTCCTAGCAAGATCAGATCAAATCGCTTTCCTGCCGGAGTATCCGCTTCGAAAATGATCTCGTGCCAGCGGGCGCGCCACGCACTCGATTGCGGGCGTTCCTCTCCCCAGGGTGGGGGCGGCGCCGCGTCAGGTTTGCCGGTCATGCTTCACGAATTTGTATGCGTCGCCGTCTGTCCGGAAGCTCGAACGTCCATCGCAGATTGTAGCAACAAATTGCCTTAGAATTCCGTTCAGACCAGGGAAGTTCCGTTCTTTCTTTGGTTCGGATTTTCTGAATGCGGAGAGTAGCCGCTCGGCGCGTCTGCGCCAAGGGATCCTTTCCGCGCGTGTAGCACGGCGACAAAGCAGGTGCTCCCCGGGAAAGTGCTCCGTCGCAAGGGCCGAAAGTTGTCCGATGGAAGCAGCGCGGAGGATGCATATTCTGGCGACATGAACGCCATTGTTATCCGCTCATTCGGAGGTCCCGAAGTGCTCGAACCGGCTGAACTTCCACGCCCGCAGCCTGCCGAAGGCCAGGTTTTGATTCACGTCCATGCCGCGGGGGTGAATCCCGTGGATTACAAGATCCGTTCGGGAAGCTATTCGAAGAGCGACATCAAGCTGCCGCTCGTGCTCGGTCGCGATGTCTCCGGCACCATCGAGGCGTTGGGGCGCGGCGTCACGGGTTATAAAGTCGGCGACGAGGTCTATGCCTTTCTCGGTTCGCACAGCGGCGGCTACGCGCAATTCGCGATCGCGAAGGAAAACGAAGTCGCGCTGAAACCAAAAACGCTCGACCACGTGAAAGCGGCGGCGGTGCCGCTCGCGGCGACCACGGCGTGGCAGGGACTCTTCGATCACGGCGGATTGCACGCGGGGCAGCGGGTGTTGATTCATGGCGCCGCCGGCGGCGTCGGGCACTTCGCGGTGCAGTTCGCCAAAGCCAAAGGCGCGACCGTTGTCGCGACGGGTGCGGAGCAGGATCAGGCGTTGCTCGAGGAATTGGGCGCGGACGAGGTGATCGACTACAAGCACCAGCGGTTCGAACACCAGGTGAGTGATATCGATCTCGTGTTGGATTTGATCGCGGGCGAAACGCAGGATCGTTCGTGGGCGGTGCTGCGGCGGGGCGGAGCGATCGTGTCGACGTTGCAGCAGCCTTCGGAGGAACAGGCGAAGGCGTATGACGCACGAGCGAAAGTGTTCATGGCCGAGCCGCGCCACGAGCAACTCGTCGAAATCGCCAAGCTGATCGATGAGGGAAAGGTGAGAGTGCTCGTGAATCACACTCACCCGCTGAACGAAGTCCGCCGCGTCCACGAGGAACTCGAGCACGAACACACGACGGGCAAACTCGTGCTCACGGTGGCGTGACACCGCGGAGCGATGTTGGCCGTCACGGATCGGGGCTATCTCGCGCGATCTGTGCCTAGGCTGCGACGGAGCTCTTATCGCGTTCCCAGTGGCGATGCTTCGCGATCGCTCGCACGAATTCCTCCGCGAACGCCTTCGCGTTGGCAGACGTGCCCGCCGTGACCACACCTTTGTCGTTCAAGACCGCGGCATCTGACGAAAGCCGCACGCCGGGTAGCTCGGTGACGCGAAGAAATTCCACGCCGTCGGCGAGCGCCGCGATGGGTTTACAGTGCTTGAACGCTTCCTGCACGAAGTGACGCGCGTCGCCCTGCTCTTTGAGTGACATTACGCTTTCGCGACCGCCGGGCACCAGGACCGCATCGAACATCACCGACGCCGCCGTAAGAAATGACTTCTCGACGTCGACGTTCCCTCCGCCGGCAGCGGGCAACGTGCCGAGGACGTTGGCCACGGTGTTCACCGTGACGCCCGCCTCCTTTAGCGCCGACTTGATCGTGGCGAGTTGAGCGGCGTCAACACCCGGCGCGACGAGCACGGCGACTTTGCGCGTTTTTGCGGAGAACATCGTGTTGGCCATGCTCAATGCGGCCGAGCGTGTCGTGCGGCCCGGGCCGCGTTTCGCATTCGGTTTGGGCGACGAGGATTCTTCGAGATAGGAAAGATCGGTCGTGATCTCCTTCACGCCGATGCCGGGGGCGGCGCGCTCGGCGAGCTCGCGATCGACGTTGGCGAAGAGCCGGATCATGCGCTCGCGAATGTGCATGTGATCCACTTTCCCCAACTCGAAGTGAATCGCGTCCACGAGGTGCTTCTTTTCGGGTTCACTGAGGCTGTTCCAGAAGAGCGTCGCCTGACTAAAGTGGTCGCCGAAGCTTTCGCTGCGCGTGCGGACTTTGTGGCCTTCGAGTTTTTCGCCGTAGCTCATGAAGGCGCGCATCGCGTTCGGATCGTTCATGGGACAACCGCGCGCAAGGGAGTTGGGTTCGTAGTTTACGCGGCCGCGATTCACGGTCTGCCGCATGAAGCCATCGCGCTGATTGTTGTGCACGGGCGCGAGCGGACGATTGATCGGGATCTCGGTGAAGTTCGGTCCGCCGAGCCGAATCAACTGTGTGTCGAGATAGGAAAAGAGCCGGCCTTGCAGCAGCGGGTCGTTGCTGAAGTCGATGCCGGGCACCAGGTGGGCGGGATTGAACGCCACCTGCTCGCTCTCGCCGAAGAAATTCTCCGGGTTGCGGTTGAGCACCAGCTTGCCCACCGGCTGCACCGGCACCAGCTCCTCGGGCAGCAGCTTGGTCGGGTCGAGCAGGTCGATGCCCAGCGCGTCGGCCTTGCCCTCTTCCACCAGCTGAACGCCCAGCTCCCACTCGGGGCAATGGCCGCGGGCAATGGCTTCCCACAGGTCGCGGCGATGGAAGTCCGGGTCGCGTCCGGCGATCTTCTGCGCCTCGTCCCAGGCCAGCGCGTGGCGCCCCAGCTTGGGTTTCCAGTGAAACTTGACGAAGTGGGCGGCACCGTGC
>JAEWBF010000123.1 GCA_023391285.1 Verrucomicrobiota bacterium | reverse complement strand
CGTTGGGACAACGCGCCCTACCTTCCTAGAGAGAGGAGATTGGCGAAGAGGCGGTAGGCGCCGGGGACGCCGTCGGGGAGTTCGCGGAAGAAAGAGAGGCCGGTGTAGATGAACCAACCCTCGCCATGGCGGGCGACGAGGAGGGCGCCGTGACGAGGAGGTTCGCCGGGATCGTGGGTGGAGAGGATGGGCGTGAACTCGGGCGCCCATTCGTTGGGGAAGTAGAGACCGCGTTCTTGAACCCAGCCCTCGAAATCGGCGGGCGTGATTTTGTTGGGCGTGTTGAGGACGGGATGGTCCGGTGCGAGGAAGGAGACGGGGGCGAGTTCGTCGGAGACGCGCTCGCTGGAGAGTTTCAAGGCGTAGGGAGCGAGCGTGCGGACCTGAAGGGGGCCGACGGTGTTGTATTGGACGATGACGGTGCCGCCGGCTTCGGCGTAGGCGAAAAGTTCCGGCATGCGCGGGGCGAGATCGGCGCGGGTATTGTAGGCGCGGATACCAAGAACGACTGCGTCGAAGGCGGCGAGACGATCGCGAGTGAGGTCGGCGGCGGAGAGCTCGGCGACGTTGCAGCCGAGGCGGGTGAGGGCGTCGACCGTGAGATCGCCGGCGCCGGGGATGTAGCCGATGTTCTTGGCGCGGACGGCGACGTCGAAGGCGGAGGACTTGAGCGTGGCGACGGGTTGAAGGAGTTGCGCGGGAATGTGGTCGTAGCGAATTTCCTGGCGAGCGTGACGGAACGTGTGGCCGGAAACCTCGGCGGCGGCGGTGAGAGTGGCCGTGGTGCTTTTGGCGGGGGCCGTGACGGTGAATGCGAGGCGCGTGGATTCGCCGGGACGGTTGAGGGTGAACGGCTGCGAGGACGGCGAAACGGTCCAGCCGGCGGGCGCTTCGATGTGGGCGGTTCCGGAGAGAGCGGGGCGCGTCGCGGAGATTTCGATCGAGACCGAACGCGAGGAGGAGGGGGCGAAGAGCGCGAGCTGATCGACGAAGCGGAGCGAAACGGGAGGGATTACCACGAGATCACGACGGATTTCGCCACGGGCCGGATCGCGGGTCACCTGGACGGGCTCGTCGGAGACAACGATGCGTTGTCCTGAAACTTCGAATACGTGTTCGATTGGCAGCGCGGGTGGGTTGACGGGAAGACCGATGAGGGAAGGTTCTCCGACCGAGAATGTGCCGACCTCGCTGGGCGTGCGGAGCCAGTAGGGTTGGGAAGGCGGCGTGTTTTCCGGGAGGCGTTGTTCGCTGTCACGGGAAAGAGCGACGTTGGGGGCGAGATCGGCGTCGATGCCGATCTCGCGATCGAGCGACGGGTAGCGCACGCCGAGCCAGCGCAGGGCGGCGGAGCCGGGCGAGCGGGCGATGGCGGTGTGGCGGAGTTTCAGGGGTTCGCCGGGGACGACTTCGGCGTTTTCGAGCGTGGTTTCGACGTGAAGGCCGGCGCAGGCGAGAATGATGCGGTCGAGGTGTGCGCGTTTTTCGGATACGAGCGGGTCATCGGAAAGCGCGGAAAGGCGGCGGCGAAAATCGAGGAGGGCGGGGAGGGAGGCGGAAGGAGCGAACGGGTTGAAGGCCGCGACGAGGGCGTCGGCGTGCGACTGCAGGGCGGCGCCGTCCGGAAGGCGGGACCAGGAGGAATCGACGCCGTCCATGATGTCGGCGGAGAACGGTTCGCCGGCGAGGGATTGGAAGTATTCGAAGGCGGTGCCGCGGCTACCGAGGGTGCCCATGCCCTGGCTGCTGTGTTGCGAGCGGCTGACGGCGGCGATTTCGCCGTAGGATTGCCCAGAGAGCGGATCGAAGCCGCCGACGTCGAGGGCGGTGGCGTCCTCGGGAGCGGGGCGGCCCCAGACGGGAACGTTGAGGACGATGCGCTTCGGTTGCCAGGGGTCGAGGTGGCTCAGTTCGCTGCGGAAGGCGGTGGGATCGCCGGCGAGTTTGAAGGCTTCGAGGGCGAGCGCGGCGGAGGCGGTGTGCTGGCCGTGCGTGGGAGTGGGCGTGGGGAAGAAGCGGGTGACGAGGACGTCGGGGCGGAACGTGCGGATGACGCGCACGATGTCGGAGAGGATGGCGTCGCGGTTCCAAACGCGGAGGGTTTCGTCGACGTTTTTGGAGAAACCGAAGTCGAGGGCGCGGGTGAAGAACTGGTGGCCGCCATCGATGCGGCGGGCGGCGAGAAGTTCGTGGGTGCGGATGAGACCGAGGGCGGGGCCGAGTTCGGTTCCGATGAGATTCTGGCCGCCGTCGCCGCGGGTGAGAGAGAGATAGCCGGTGCGATAGCCGCGTTCGCGGGCGAGGTAGGCGATGAGGCGGGTGTTTTCGTCGTCCGGATGGGCGGCGATGTAGAGAACGGAAGCGGTTTCGCGGAAGGCGCGAAGTTCGTGGGCGATGTCGCTTGCGGAGAGGGCGGGTGTGGCGCGGGAGGAGGGGGCGAGCGAAAAGGCGAAGGTGAGCGCGAGGAGCGCGGTGGGGGCACCGCGCCTCCAACGGCGGAAGGGGGAGAGGAGCGCGCGGATCACTTGGCGACGGTGAAAGGCGCGGAGAATTGGAGGTTTTCCCAGGAAATCTTGATGGCGCCGCCGCCGGTGGTGGGATCGTTTTCGATGCGGATGGTCAGTTGGTCGGCGGGTTGATCGACGGTGCTTTTTTCGAGCGGGATGCGCGCGATGTCGTTGGTGGTGTCGACGGGGACGCCCCATTTGCCGAGGTTGGAACTGAGGGCGAGGAAGGAGGTGCCGTTTTCCGAAGGGACGAGGTAGAGCGTGTGGGCGCCGGCAGGGATGGTGGTGTGGCCGAAAACCAGCGGCTTTTGGGTGAGAAGGAGCGTGGCTTCGTCGGCGCCGAGGCGGTTGGGTTGGTCCCAAGGAACGAGGCTGCCCCAGATTTTGCGCGCTTCACCTGTGCGGGGATCTTTCGTGTAGGGGCGACCGTAGGTGATGGTGATGCGGTTGCCGGTGCGGCGATCGCCGATGACGGTGCTGGTCGTTTCGTGCGGGCTGCGTCCACCGGTGGAATTGACGCGGGGTTCGGGCGTCTGGGCCCAAAGGGAACAGGTGAGGAGGAGCGCGGCGGCGACGAGGGGGAGGCGCAGGGATTTCATGCGGTCGATGGGTGAGGATCAGGAGACGGAGGGGTGACGCAGGAGGTGTCGAAGAGTTGCGGGAGGTGACGCGCAGGGCGGGAGGTGAACGCGGCTTGGCGGGGACCCCGACATGTCGGGGCAGGCTGCCTCGCCCTACCTTTTCGAGAGGGCGGGCGACAAAAAGGGCGGGTCTGATGACCCGCCCTGAGGCGATCACTTCAACGTGGCGAGAAGCGTGTCGTTCAAGTGGGTGTATTCCTTGGCGACGGCGCCGCCGAGTTTGTTGGCGATTTCCTTGGACTGGGCGGCGGCGGCTTTGGCGGCTTCCTTGTTGCCCATTTTCGCGAGGAGGCGGGCTTTGTGGTAGGCGATGTAGAAGGCGTTGGGGTCGGCGGCGAGGGCGGCGTCGATCCATTGCAAAGCTTTGTTCAGGTCGATGTTGTGCTCGAAGTAGAACATCGCGGCGGGGAAGTAAGGCTTCTTGGGGTTGTTGGAAGCCATGGCCTTCTCGATTTGCGGAAGGATGACGCTCTTCACGTCGACCTCGAGTTTCAGCGGGACGCGAACGCGCTCCCAAGCGAAGTAGATGGTGGCGGATTCGTCGCGGAGATCGCCGATTTGGAAGGTGAACGTCTCGATGGGGGACGGGAGAGTGACGGGTTTGACCTTCAGGCGGGTGACGTCGTTTTTGGCGTCGTAGGCGTAAGAGCCCCATTGCGACATGGGTTTGTGGACGATGACGGTCCACTCGTCGGCGGACGGGATGCTGAAGAGCTCGTAGGTGCCGGCTTCGAGCGCGGTGCCGTTGAGTTTGACGGGCGTGCTGAAGGTGATCTGCGTGGCTTGGTTGGCGCCGGTGCGCCAGATTTCGCCGTAAGGGAGGAGTTCGCCGAAGATCTTGCGGCCTTTGACGGACGGGCGGGAGTAGGAGATTTCGACGTCGGTGAGACCGACGCGTTGTTTGAGGGTGGCGGGCGGGCTGGCGGACGGGAATTGAATTTGAGGCGCGTCCTGGGCGAGGAGAGCGGGGGCGGCGAGGAGCGCGAATGCGGCGAGGAGGAGGCGGGCTGGTTTCATGAGGTGTTTGGGTTGAGGAAAGAAAGGAGGAGAAGATTTGGGGGATGCGTGAGGAAAAACAATCCTGGGGAGAAGGTTAACACCGGCGGAGGAGAAATCCCATGGTATGACGCGCGAGGAGGAAGAATGAGCCCGGACCGGGTGGAACCACGAAGGGACACGAATGAACACGAATGAATGACGCGGGTCGGCCGGAAGACGGCAGAGAACGAGAAGGAGAACGAGGGGGAGGAATGGGGCTTGTTCTGGGAAACGGTGGCACGTATTCACGCGGCTGGTATGCCGGCTCACTTGGTTGTTCGTGAATTGCGGAAGCGCTATGGCGCGGCGGAGGCGTTGCGCGGGGTGAGTTTCGAAGTGGGGCGAGGCGAGATTTTTGGGCTGCTCGGGCCGAATGGCGCGGGAAAAACGAGTGTGGTGGAGAGCGTGTTGGGTTTGCGGGCGCCGGATGGCGGGATGATCGAGATCGGAGGAACAGATGCGGCGAAGGACGGACCCGGAGCGCGGGAACGCGTTGGCGCGGCGCTGCAAACGACGGCGCTGCAAGAGAAGATCACGGTGCGCGAAGCGCTGGAGTTGTTTGGGTCGTTTTATCGGGAGCGAGAAAGCGCGGACGTGCTGCTGGAGCGGTTTTCTTTGCAGGCGAAGGCGGGCGCGCGATTCGAGTCGCTCTCGCAGGGACAGCGGCAGCGGTTGGCGCTGGCGCTGGCGTTTGTGAACCGGCCGGAACTCGTGTTGTTGGACGAGCCCACGAGCGGGCTGGATCCGGCGTCGCGGCGCGAGTTGCACGAGGAAATCCGGCGGATGAAGGCGGAAGGGCGGACCGTGTTGTTGACTACGCACGATCTCGAGGAGGCGGAGCAGTTGTGCGATCGTATCGTGATTCTGGATGCGGGGGACGTGGTGGCGACGGGAACGCCGCGGGAGTTGATCGAGGAAGCGAGCGGATTGCAGTCGGTTACACTGGTAACGGGAAAGGCGTTGGCGGCGGAGCGGCTCGCTCGGGTGCCGGGGGCGATCGATGTGCGGTGCGACGGGACGACGGCGCGGTTTCAGACGGCGGGAGCGGCGGCGACGCTCGGTGCGTTGACGAACTGGCTGGAAACGGCGGGTGTTCCGCTGATCGAGCTGCACGTGCAGAAGGCGACGCTGGAGGATGTGTTTCTTGGGCTGACGGCGAAGGCGCGGGCGCGACGGACTGCGGGGCGGAAGGAAGGAGGTGAGGCGTGAGAGGATTTGGGGAACACGTCGCGGTGACGCTGCGGCTGCATTTTCGGAACCGGCTGGCGCTGGTGTATGGGTATTTGTTTCCGGTGATTTTTCTCGCGGCGTTCTGGGTGTTGTATCGTCACGAGAAGATTCCGCTGCTGCAGCACATGGGCGAGTTGCTGACGGTGAGCGTGCTCGGCGGGGCGTGTTTTGGATTGCCGACGACGCTGGTGAGCGAGCGGGAACGCGGCGTGTGGCGGCGGTATCGCATCGCGCCGGTGGGATTGGGGACGTTGCTGGCAGGGGCGGTGTTGGGGCGGTATGTGCTCGTGCTGACGGCGGGCGCGCTGCAGCTGGCGATCGCGCTGGCGGTGGGAATGACGATGCCGGCGGATCCGGTGGGATTGTTCGTGGTGTTCACGGTGGTGGCGCTGGCGTTTATCGGGATGGGCACGGTGATCGCGGCGATGGCGGATAATGTGCCGGCGGTGCAGGCGTTGGGGCAGTGTGTGTTTTTGCCGATGCTGATCATCGGCGGGGTGGCGGTGCCGCTGGAGACGCTGCCGGAATGGGCGCGGCAGGTGTCGGCGTTTTTTCCGGGGCGGTATGCAGTGGAGGCATTGCAGACGTGCGTGAGCGGCGAAGGACTGCGGGCGGTGGGATTTGAGCTGGCGGCGCTGGCGACGATCGGAGCGGCGGCGTTTGCGGCGGGCGTGAAATTATTTCGGTGGGATGCCGGGCAGCGGTTTCGGAGCGTGCGCGGGAAGGCGTGGCTGGGGGCGGCGGTGGCGGCTTGGGTGGCGGTGGGGGTGGCCGCGGAGTGGCGCGGCGAGGGGGTGACGATAAAGGCGAGCGCGGAGGTGGCGGACGTTGAACCGCCGCCGGAGCCCGAATGGAAAAAAATCACGGAGGCGGAGGTGGCGTTGATCGACTTGAATCAGATTCCGCCGGACAACGGATTGGTGACGCCGATGGCGAGTTTGGATCAGGCGCCGAGTGAAGCGGTGGATTTGGCGTTGGCGCAGATCGAAGGGGCGCTGCCGCATTGGGGTCCTGGATACGTGAGCGATCCGGTGCAGCGGGCGCGGAATCTCATCTGCGTGGCGGCCGTGCCGGACCTGATTCAGAATCCGGTGGAACGATGGGTGCCGCATCTGGTGTTGAAGCGGCTGGAGGAGGAATTTCCGGGCGAGGATTTGGTGAAGATTCTGACGTGGATCGCGCTGCATCCGGACGAAGGCACGGTGGTTGTGGACATCGAGGCGTTGGGCGTGGGGGGCGTGGGCTCGGAGGCGCGGGTGCGCGAGCGGATGCAATGGTATGCGATGAAGTTTGTGGCGAAGGTGACGGGGAGGATGGATCGGTGAAGGTGGGAGGAGGGAAAACCACGAATGGACACGAAAGAGGCGTTAGAAAATGAAAGGAGCGGTGATTAGTTTTTTGCGGATTGGGGTGCTGGTGTTTGCGGTGAGCGTGTTGGTGAGCGTGCCGTTTATGATTTGGGGAGAGGACGTGTTTGTGCCGGTGTTTGAAGGCGTGCGGCACAATGCGGCGTGGATGGTGGGGCTGGCGGTGGCGCTGCTGAGCTTGGATGCGGTGCTGCCGGTGCCGTCGTCGTGGGTGATTATTTTTCTCGCGCAGGAGAGCGGACGAATCGCGGGATTCGTGGGTGGATCGGTGGGACTGGCGGTCGGCGTGGTCGTGGCGGCGTGGCTCGGCCGCGCGGCGGTGGGGCGGGCGGCGCCGAAATTCATTCCGGAGGCGGAGATCGAGCGGATGCGCGCGATGATCGAGAAGCATACTATCTTGACGCTCGCGTGCATGCGCAGCGTGCCGGTGCTGGCGGAGACGTCGGTGGTGATCGCGGCGGCGGCGGGCGTGCCGGTGCGGCGGATTTTTTGGCTGACGCTCGGGCCGAACGTGGCGATTGCGGGGATTTATGCGATCGCGGGAGACGAGTCGTTGTCCACGGCGTGTATTGTTTTTTTGGCTACAGTCGCGGTGTCGTATGGGGTGTTCAGAATCGCGAGTGCGCGCAAAAAGAATGGTCGGTGAGAGCGCGAGCGAGCTCGCGGCTTACGCGGCTAACGGCTCACCGGAAGGAGTCGCCTTACCTTAGAGGAAGGGGTCGGGTTTGTAGGGGCGCTCGATGTAATCGAAGTAGTCGAAATCGGCCGGGCGGGCGGTGCCGGACATGTCGTTGCAGGCCATGCCGACGAAATTGCCGGTGAAGTTTGGAAGGCCGGGCGCGCTGGCTTCGTCGGAGAGAATGGAAGCGTCGAGTTGCTGCGGGAGCCAAGTCCAGACGGGGCCGGAGCCTTCGAGCCGGTAGCCGAAGTGGAGGCGCTCATGATCGACCTCGACGCGCAGGTGGACGCGTTTACCGGAGGGGATCGGAACGATGGGCGTGAAGGAGTCGGATTGCGGGCTGTCGGGGAGGGCGGACATCACGCGCAGGTGACGGCCGTGGGTTTCGTCGTGCGAGATGTAGAAATAGTGGAACTTGAAACTGTTGTAGTAGCAGATGAGTCCGGCGAGTTGCTGGAAGTGTTGCGGCTCGAAATCGACGAGCGTTTCGGCGGAGTAGCAGTGGGATTGCTGGCGGCGGGCGACGAGCGATTGTTTGAAGAGGCTGCCGATGGTTTCGCGTCCGAAGAGACGAAGGTGGCCGGGGCGGGCGGTGAGCGAGAAGAGCTCTTCGGGGAAGGGCGTGCGCAGCCATTGGAAATCGATGGGGAGTTCGGGAGCGTTGAAATCCTCGCGCGTCGGTTGGGCGGGAAAAGGGTGCGGCGGGAGATTGGGCGCGGGTGTATCGAGAGTTGGGATACCTTGGCCGTCCAGGGTGCGCAGCCAGTCGTCGGCGCCCCAGACCATTTTCTGAATAGCGGTTTCGCGACCGAGGGTGCAGCGGCCGCGGTTGTGGAGCGGGCGGCCGCAGAGGTAGGCGAGGTAGGTGTCGCCGGATTGAGTGTCGCAGAAATCGGCGTGACCGGCGCGCTGCAGCGGAGCGTCGGGGCGGTGACGCGCGCTCATGATGTAGGTGTCGGGGTGAAGCTCGTAGGGACCGTTGATGTTTTTCGAGCGTGCCATGGTGACGGCGTGGTTCCATGCGGTGCCGCCCTCGGCGACGATGAGGTAGTAGTAGCCGTTGCGCTTGTAGAGGTGCGGGGCTTCGGTGAGGCCGAGCGGGGTGCCCTTGAAGATGTTGGTGACGGGGCCGACGAGGCGGCGTTCGGAGACGGAGTATTCCTGGAGGACGATGCCGGCGAAGCGGTTGTTGCCGGGGCGATGGTCCCAGAGCTGGTTGACGACGTATTTGCGGCCATCGTCATCGTGGAAGAGCGAAGGATCGAAACCGCTGCTGTTGAGATAAATGGGATCGGACCAATCGCCATCGATGGTGGGCGAGGTGACGAGGAAGTTGTGGAAGTCGCGGAGCGACGCGCCGGACGCGCCGCCGACGGAGGTGCGGCCGTAGCGTTTGACGTCGGTGTAGAGGAGCCAGAATTGGCCGTCGGCGTGCGTCAGGCACGGCGCCCAGACGCCGCAGGAGTCGGGATCGCCGAGCATGTTGAGCTGGCTCGGGCGGCGGAGCGGGCGGGTGAGGAGGCGCCAGTGGACGAGATCGCGGGAGTGATGGATTTGGACGCCGGGGAACCACTCGAATGTCGACGTGGCGATGTAGTAGTCGTCGCCGACGCGAAGGATGGACGGGTCGGGGTTGAAGCCGGGGAGGATGGGGTTGCGGATCGCGGGGACGGACGGGGCGGGCATGATGTTGAAAGAGTCGAGTGGGGCTGACGAACGTGGCGGCCGGGGGATGCGCAGCAAGGGGATTGCTCCTCATGGCGAAACGGCGCCGCGGCGGGGATCGATGCCAGTGAAACGCATTTGCGCAGGCGAAATGGCAAGAAACGCGCAGGGTTTGGGTTTGGGCCAGGAGCGTTTGAGCCGAATGAAGGAGACGACGGACGGTTCGTTTCGCCGACGGTTGGCGGCGGCGGACTGGGAGCGTCTCATGCAACGCTTTCTCTTTTCACAGCGGCAGTGTCGATGGCTCGCGGCTTTGGCTGGCGGGATGCTTTGGTGTGCCCTTTCGGCGTGGGCGCTGGATCCGGCGAAGTCGATTTTCCATTTCAATGTGCAGAACTGGACGCGGCAGAACGGATTGCCGGCGGACAAGA
The DNA here is from genome assembly GCA_023391285.1 of Verrucomicrobiota bacterium. Lineage (GTDB taxonomy): Bacteria > Verrucomicrobiota > Verrucomicrobiia > Opitutales > Opitutaceae > Opitutus. The sequence goes on along the minus strand of JAEWBF010000123.1, from coordinate 132,617 downwards.
TTGGGGCGATTACGCAGACGAACGATGGTTATATCTGGCTGGGCACGCAGAATGGCTTGGTGCGTTTTGACGGGTTGGAGTTCGAGGCGGTGCGGATCGCGCTCGAACAGGCGCATGGCGAGGACGTGGCGAGCCTGGACCAAGCGCGCGACGGCGGACTTTGGTTTGCGATCCGGTCGGGGGGCTTCGGGCGATTCGACGGGCGGCGGTTTTCGCCGATCGAGGATGCACGTTGGTGGGCGGGTGACGTCGCGGCGCTGCAGATCGTGGAAGCGGAGGATGGCGCCGTATGGACGGGCGCGCACATGGGATTAGGGCGGTGGAAGCAAGGCCACGCCGAGGAGACCGTATTCGACGAGCCGGTGGGCAATGTGTTGTGGTTGAGCGAGGAGCCGGGCGGGCGCATTTGGATCGGGACGTCGGAGAACGGCGTGTCCTATCGGGAAGACGGGAAGTCCGGCGAAATCGCGGACGACGAGCTGAAGACGTTGAACGTGTATGGCGTGGTGCGGGATCGGAGCGGCGATATCTGGGTCGGGACGAATCGCGGATTGCGGCGTTACGATGCCGACGGACGTTGGAAGGAGCATGCGATTGTGGATCTATATATCACCACGCTGCTGGTGGATTCGCACGGCGTGTTGTGGGTGGGGACGAATGGCAGTGGGCTCGGGCGGTTGGAAGGCGGCGAGGTGAAGTTTTTGACGAAGGTTGACGGACTGGGCAGCGACAGCATCACGGCGCTGTTCGAGGATCGGGAAGGCAGCGTGTGGGTGGGGACGCTGGATGGGTTGAGCCAGTTGTCGGACCTGAAGTTTCCGATCTATTCGCGGGAAGCGGGACTGCCGGCGGGAAGCACGCAGGATGTGGCGGCCTCGCGTGCGGGTGGGGTGTGGCTGGCGACGGCGGCGGGGGCTTCGCATTTCGACGCGGCGCGCGCGCGGAATTACAACGGTGAGCCGTTGCTGCCGAATCCGTATGTGCGCCGGATTTTCGAAGCCCGCAACGGCGACGTTTATGTGGGAGATGGCGATCGCAACATCAACGTCTGGTCGGACGGCCGGTTGGTGGCGCGTTACACGACGACGGAGTGGACGGAGGCGATGGCGGAGGACGACGAAAGTGTGTTGCTCACGGTGGGCGGGAATCTGAAGCGGGTGAAGGACGGACGGGTGGAGCCGTATCGTTTCAATCCGGGACAGGAGCCGGAGTTGGGCTGGATCAACAGCATGATCGTGTCGCGGGACAATGCGATCTGGCTGGGCAGCCACGCGGGAGTCGTGCGGGTAAAAGACGGAGACGTGCAGCGCTGGTTGACGGCCGAAGGGCTGACGTCGGATCGGATTCACTGCCTAGCCGAGGACGAGGACGGCAGCATTTGGGTGGGATTGCCGACGGGCATGGCGCGAATCAAGGACGGGACGGTCCGCAGCATCGGGGAAGCGAACGGGCTGCACGACGCGCGCGTGTATGCGATCGTGCCGGATGACCAGGGGAATTTCTGGTGTGCGTCGGGGCGAGGGATTTTTCGCGTGGCGGTGGACGAGTTGAAGGCGGTGGCGGACGGGCGGGCGAAGATGTTGCGTTCGGAAGCGTTCGATGGGTTGGAGTCGGTGAAGTTCGCGGACCGGACGGAGCAGGGATTTTCCGGCGCGAAGAGTCGGGATGGGCGGATCTGGTTTCCGAATCCGCACGGCGTGGTGATGATCGATCCGGTTGATTTTCATCGGAACGAGGTGCCTCCGCCCGTGCAGATCCAGCAGGTGCGGGTGGATGGCGGCGAAGTGGAGATGGATGGGCCGCTGGTGCTGGAGGTCGGCGCGAAACGGGTGGAGTTTTCGTTTGCGGCGCTGAGCTATGTGGCGCCGAAGAAGGTGCAGGTGCAGTATCGCCTGGAAGGTGTTGACCGGGAGTGGGTGGATGCGGCGGGGCGGCGGACGGCGCTCTACAACGGACTGCGTCCGGGAGATTACGCGTTCGAGGTGCGCGCGGCGAATGCGGACGGAGTGTGGAGTGCGAGCGAGGCGCGATTGGAGTTCAAGCTGCCGCCGCCGTTTTACCGCACGGCGTGGTTTTATGCGATGTGCGGACTGCTGGCGGGAGCGAACCTCTGGGGGGCGTATCGCTGGAAAGTGCGGCGCATGGAAGTGAATCAAAAGCGGCTGCGGGAGCAGAATGAGCTGTTGGAAGCGAAAGTGAGCGAGCGGACCGAAGAACTGGCGTATGAACGCGACCTGCTGCGCACGCTGCTGGATAACTCAGCGGACAATATCTATTTCAAGGACGCGCAGTCACGGTTCATCAAGGTGAGCCTGTCGCTGGCGAAAACGGTTGGCAGGAATTCGACGGACGAAGTGCTGGGGAGGACGGATTTCGATTTTCACACGGAGGAATCGGCGCGGCAGAGGTTCGCGGAGGAACAGGAGATCATGCGGACGGGGCAGCCGTTGATCGCGAAAGTGGAAGAGGAAATCTGGTTGGATGGGCGGAAGCCGACGTGGTGCATCACGAGCAAGCTGCCGCTGCGCAACAAGGACAACGAGATCGTGGGCACCTTTGGAATTTCGAAGGATATCACGGCGATGAAGGAGTCGCAGGCGAAGCTGGATGAAGCGCACAAGCAGCTGCTGGAGATTTCACGATTCGCGGGGATGGCGGAGGTGGCGACGAGCGTGCTGCACAACGTCGGCAATGTGCTGAACAGCGTGAACGTGTCGGCCACGTTGCTCGGTGACCAGTTGAGACGGACCAAGGCCTCGCAGGTGGCGAAGCTGGCGGCGTTGTTCGAGCAGCATCAGGCGAATCTCGGCGAATTCGTGACGAACGATCCGCGCGGACGAATGATTCCGGACTATCTGAAGAAGTTGTCGGATTCGCTGGCGGAGGAGCAGAAGGCGGCCAAGGCGGAGGTGGAGCAGCTCCAGAAGAACGTGGAGCACATCAAGGAAATCGTGGCGATGCAGCAGGCGTATGCGCGGCCGTCAGGCGTGATGGAGACGATCGGTTTGGTCGAGCTGGTGGAGGACTCGTTGCGGATCAACTCGGGATCGCTGGCGCGGCACGAGGTCGAGGTGCAGTGCGAGTTCGAGATCCGGCCAACGATCACGACGGACAAGCACAAGGTGATTCAGATCCTCATCAATCTGATCCGCAACGCGGAGCATGCGTGCGTCGAAGGGCGGCGGACGAAGAAGCGGATCACGGTTCGAACGACGGCGGGCGAAGGTTGCGTGAAGATCGAGGTGATCGACAATGGCGTGGGCATCAGGCCGGAGAATCTGACGCGAATTTTTCAGCACGGGTTCACGACGCGCGCGCACGGTCACGGCTTTGGTTTGCACAGCGGAGCGCTGGCGGCGAAGGAGCTCGGCGGGGCGTTGCGGGTGAGCAGCGACGGGCCGGGGCGCGGGGCGGTGTTTACGTTGGAGTTGCCGGTGAAATCCGAATGAGCGCGGTGAGGGCACCGCGCCTCCAGCGGACTGCGATCAAGCCGAGGCCGCGGCGCGGCGGGCGGCGAGGGCTTGTTCGATTTCCTGCACCTTGGCGCGGCTGAGCGGATAGACGAAGAGGGCGAGGGCTTTGAGGCCGGCGAAGAAGCCGGGAGCGATCGAAAAGGCGAGTTTGATTCCGAGCAGTGATGTTGCGGTTTGTTGGGCTTCGCGAACGAAACCGAACTGATCGAGGAAGAGCGGCAGGACGAAGCCGCCCATCATGATGCCGGATTTCAATGCGAACAGCGACGCGGAGTAAACGAGGCCGGTGGAGCGGCGGTTGAACTTCCACTCACCGTAGTCGGCGACATCGGCATACATGGCCCAGACGAGGGCGGAGGTCGGTCCCATCGCGAAGGTGCCGATGGCGTTGACGATGAGGAGGAGCGTGAAGTTGTCGGGCGGAAGGAAGAAGAAGAGGATCCAGGCGATCGCGGTGGTGGCGGAAAGCCAGGCGGCGAGGAGACGTTTGTCCCATTTCTTGGCGAAGGTGCCGAGGCAGACGCAACCGAGCATCATCGCGATCATGCCGGTGGAGAGGAACACGGAGCTGCGGTCGAAGCGGCCCCAAAGAATCGGAGAGCCGTCGTCGCCGCCGATGTATTTGAAATAGAAAAGCGTGCTGCCGGAGCGGAGCGCGATGAACGTGGTGGAGAACAGTGCGACGAAAAGGAGGGTGACCCAGGGCCAGTTGCGGAAGAGTTCGCCGAGTTCTTCCTTGAGGTTGGTTTTTTGGCCGGGGGGCGGCGTGACGCGTTCCTTCGTGGTGGCGAAGCAGGTCCAGAACATCAGGATGGAGAGCGCCCCGAAGATCCCCATCGTGTATTGAAAGCCGAGCGTTTCATTGCCGCCGCCGAGTTCGGCGACGAGGGGACGGGCGAAGATGCTGATGAGAAGACCGCCGCCGAAGGCGCCGACGAAACGATAGCTCGAGGCGACGGTGCGGGTGACGGGCGAAGGACTGATGACGCCGAGGAGGGAGGAGTAAGGGACGTTGATGACCGTGTAGGCCTGCAGCATCAGGAAGTAGGTGACGTAGGCGTAGATGATCTTGCCGTCGGCGCTGAGATCGGGGCCCGCGAACATCAGGTAACCGCACAGGCCGTAAGGCACGGCACCCCAGAGCAGGTAGGGGCGAAATTTTCCCCAGCGGGATTTTGTGCGATCGGCGATGATGCCCATGATTGGATCGCTGATCGAATCGGAGAGTCGGACCAACGGCATCATCAGCAGCAGTGCCGCCGCGGGAATGCCCCACACATCGACGTAGTAATACGTCAGGAAGATGTTGAAGGTTTGGAAGAAGAGGTTGGAGGCGGTGTCGCCGAGGGCGTAGCCGATGTATTCGCGCGTGGACAGGCGGTGGACGGAGGCAGGGGGTTGCTGCATGAGGGGGGAGGAAACGGGGGTGAGTTGCCGCGGACAAGGCGATTGACGGGGGTGACGCGGAAAAGTCGCGGGACGGCAACGAAGCGATTTTGGGAAATACCTCGACTGAGGCGGGGTGGCGGCGATTTGCTCCTGCGGCGTTCCTGCTTTGCGTGAGCGGCAGATCGCCCTGATGACCTTCAACTCTCAATCCCCCGTCTCGGTCTGCCGCTCGCTGGCCGGATCGAACACCCACGCGAACGGGGATGAGTTCTGAATTTTCGCCGGAGTTACAGAAGGAGTTGCTCGACGATTTTTACGCCGAATGCGACGAGCTGCTGACGTCGATTCGCACGCAGATGACGGCGGCGGGAGAGGCGCTGGACTCAGGTGGGGCGACGGCGGGGGTGATCGAAACCCTGTTTCGTTTGGTGCATTCGATAAAAGGCAATGCGGCGATCGCGGGCGTGAAGATTGCGGAGCAACTCGCGCATCGCATGGAGGATTTGTTGCGCGCGATTTCGAAGCAGCAGCTGACGCTGACGCGCGAGCGGCTGGCGTTGTTGATCGATGCGGAGCAAGGGTTGGAACGGTTGATCGGTTCGCATCGCGCGGGGCAAACGCTGGTGGAGGACCGCGGGCTGCTCGAGGCGTTGCGAGAAGCGGCGGCGGGTGGGAAACGCGCCGAGGCGTCGGAAGCGCGAGCATCGGAGAAGAGCGGAAAGTCGGCGGAGGAGCTGTGGCGATTCGTGTTTGCGCCGTCGACGGAACTCGATGCGCGGGGCGTCAATGTGACCTCGGTGCGGGCGCGGATTGCGGCGCTCGGCGAAATCGCGTCGTCGGCCCCGGTGGTGCGGCCGAATGGGACGATCGCATTTGTCTTCAGCGTGGCGGTGCGCGAGGCGCCGGCCGATGCCGACGTGGTCGCGTGGATGGCGGATGGCGTGCAGGCGGAGCGCGTGATGGCAGAACCCGTGAAACCGTCGCTTCAAGAGGCGGCGCCGGAACGAGGCGAAATTCTGCCGCTGACGCCCTCGCACATGGTGCGGGTGGATTTGGCGCGGTTGGACGAGTTGATGCGGATCACGGGTGAGATGGTGATCCAGCGTTCGCGGCTGGGCGATCGCATCCAGCAGCATTTTGGTGGAGACGAAACGTTGAAGGAGATCGAAGCGGGGCTGGCGCGGTCGTTGCGCGAGATGCGCAAGGCGATTGCGCGCGTGCGGTTGGTGCCGGTGAGTGAAGTGTTTAATCGGATACCTTTCTTGATCCGCGATCTCGCGGAAGGGTCGGAGAAAAAAGTGCGCGTGGTGCTGGAAGGGCATCAGACGGAGATCGACAAATATCTGGCGGAGCGGCTGAAGGAGCCGCTGCTGCATCTGATCAGGAACGCGTTTTCACATGGGGTGGAGCCGGCGGCGCGTCGGGAGGCGGCGGGGAAGCCGGCGGAAGCGACGTTGACCCTGCGCGCGATCAGCCGGGGCGAAGCGGTGGTGATTCAAGTGCGCGACGATGGCGGCGGGATCGATGCGGATGCGGTGGTGAAACGCGCAAAAGCGATGGGCTTGACGCTGCCGGCCGTGGTGGATTCGGCGGGTTTGCTGTCGATTTTATGCGCGCCGGGTTTTTCGACGCGGGACGAAGCGGACCGGGCGGCGGGGCGCGGCGTGGGGATGGCGGTGGTGGCGAATACGGTGCGCGAGCTGGGCGGGACGCTTTCGTTGGAGACGACGCTCGGGGCGGGAACGGAGTTTACGTTGAGGCTGCCGCTGACGCTTTCGATCGTCGATGCGATCATCGTGACGGTGGGGGCAGAAACGTGCGCGGTCCCGCAGAGTGCCGTGGATGAAATCGTGCAGGTGGCTGCGAGCGAGCGGCGGAAGATTCGTGGAACGGAAGTGGTGCCGTATCGCGGTGGATTGTTGCCGTTTCGGAGACTCGCAAAAGTGTTTCAGCTCGAAGTTGAAGAGCCGGAGTTGTGGACGCTGCTGGTGCTCAGTTCGGAACGCGGAGCGGTCGGGCTTGTGGTCGATCGCGTGGTGACGCGGCGGGAAGTGGTGGTGCGACCGTTGGAGGATCCGTTGGTGCGGGTGGAAGGTATTGCGGGTGCGACGGAACTGGGGGACGGGCGACCGATCTTGATTCTTGATCCGATTGCGTTGACCAGCGGAGTGGTGCGACCTCCGGTGAGTGGCGCTGAACTGGCGGCGACGTGACGTGTCTCATGAATATCTCCGACACCTACATCATTTTCGAATTGGATTCCGCGGCCTATGCCGTGCGGAGTGCGGAGGTGCAGCACGTGGAGATGCTGGAGCATGTGACGCGAGTGCCGAACACGGCGGCGGCGGTGGACGGAGTGGTGTTTTCGCGCGGGCAGGTGTTTCCGGCGTTGAACTTGCGGGCGCGGTTCGGGCTGGCCCGGCAGCCTTATACGGCGCAGACGCGTTTGATCTTCCTGCGGGTGCAGGAACGCGTGGTCGCGCTGATTGTCGATTCGGCGCGGCAATTCGAGCGGATCGACCGGAGTGCGATCCGGCCCATCGAAGCGACGCTCGTGGGCATCCAAGGAAATTACGTCGAAGGCGTGGCGACGGTGAAAGGTCGCAACGTGCTGATCCTGGACGTGGGTGCCGTGCTTACGTTGGAAGAAACGACTTTGCCCGAACTACCCGAGTCGTCCGTTACCTCCCCCTCCTCCTGATTCATCATGTCGAAGTCGAAACCCGCTCCTGCCGGTGAAGCCGGCGACCCGCTCTCCACCTCTCTCACCGATCGTCGCGGCCGCTCGGCGGCGGATCGAAGCGCCGAAGGAGCGGCGACCCAGTTGCTCTCGTTGGATTCCGCGGCAGAACAGGCGGCGGAGTTGACGCGATCGTTGAAGGAAACGGCGGGCCAGGCGCGGGACGTGGCGCGATCGGGGGAGGATATTGCGTCGTCGGTGAACGAACTCGCGGCATCGATCGAGCAGATCACGGGCAACAGCGCGGCGATCGCGTCGGCCGCGTCGCAAACGAGCGTGGCGATCAAGCAGATCGCGTCGGCTTCGCAGTCGGTGACCGGAACCACGCAGGAGCTGGCGACCTCGGCGCAGGAGTTGACGGCCGCGATTACGGAAGTGGCGGCGTCGGTGAAGAGCGTCACGGCGGATTCCGAAAATCTGGCGACGGGCTTGAACGAAACGGCCGCGTCGATCGAGGAGATGGGACGCTCGATCCAAGGCGTGTCGCGCAATGCGGATGAGCTATCGGCGGCGGCGGAGGAGACGCTGTCGTCGATGAACGAGATGGCGGCGTCGATCGAGGAAGTCGCGGCGATGTCGGAAGGACTCGCGACTTCGGTGGAGGAGACGTCGACCTCGGTGGAGGAAATGGCGCGATCGATTCAGTCGGTGGCGCAGAACAGCGAGCGCATTGCGGAGGCGGCAAACAATGCGAATGCGAGTGCGCTGCAGATGGACCGCTCGAATCGCTCGGTGGCGGATTTGGTGAAGCGGACGCAGGAGGTGACGGCGGCGGTGTCGCGCGACGCGAACGAAGGCGGGGCGATGATCCGCAAGTCGATCGACGGGATCGGACGCGTCGCGAAAGCGATGAGCAATTCGACGACGGTGATGCGGGAGTTGAACAATCAGACGACCGAGATCGGCGGCATCGTGGACACGATCAGCGTGATCGCGGAGCGAACGAATCTCCTGTCGTTGAACGCCTCGATCGAGGCGGCGCGGGCGGGCGATGCCGGGCGTGGGTTTGCGGTGGTGGCGGAGGAGATTCGCAATCTCGCGGACCGTTGCGCGAAAGCGACTTCGGACATTGCGAAGATCGTGCGCAATTTAGAGAACGTGACACGGGACGCGACGCAGGCGGCGCTGGATGGCGCGCGGATTGCGGAAGAGTCGACGGAGCAGTCGCAGAGCGGCTCGGAAGGATTGCAGAAGATATTGGAAGGTATCCGGACCAGCACGACGCTGGTCGCGGAAATCAGCCGTGCGACCGAGGAGCAGATTGTCGCGGGGCGTCATGTGAGCGAAGCGATCGGGGTGACGACGGCGCAGGCGCGGCAAGTGACGGCGGCGACGGCGGAGCAGGCGAAAGGCGCGGCGGCGATCGTGCAGGCGTCGACGCAGATGCGAAAAGTGACGAAGGAAGTTTCGCAAGCGATGGCGGAGCATGGCCGGGCGGCGCGGGAAGTGGTGAAAGCGGCGCAGTCGACGAGCAGCATCGCGACGCAGCTGCGGAAAGCGACGAAGGAGCAGTCTCTTGGCGCGACGCAGATCGTGTCGGCGATCGATTCGATGCGGAAAGGCGGGGTCTCGACCTCGAAGTCGCTCGCGGAGCAGTCGGTGGCGGTCGACCAGATTGCGCGCGAAGCGGAACGCGTGACGCAGATGGTGAACACGGTGAACCGGGCGCTGCAGGAACAGGCGGCGGGCACGCTCCAGATCACTTCGGCGGTCGACAGTTTGCGCACGCAGTCGGAGCAGACGTCGCGGGGCCTGCAGGAGCAATCGCGGGCGCTGCGCGACATGTCGGGATCGACCCAAAATATCGCGAAGCAGATCAAGTCGATCACGGCGGCCAATCTGGAGAATTCGGCGTCGGCCGAATCGGTGGCGGTGAGCCTCGGGAAGATTCGCGGGGTGACGACGCGCAATGCGGCGGACGCGGCGGAAGCGATCGCCGCAGACACGGCGCGTCGACAGAGAAAAACGCGTCGGGCCGCGAACGAGACACCGGGTGACGGTTCCAAAAACCCATGAGTTCCATTCGGGCGCCTGGCGCCGCTGCTTCATCCTCGGTGCCTGAGCCGGTGCCCAAGCTCTTGCGCGACCTCGTGCACGAGCGCACGGGCACGTATTTCGAGTCGGACCGTCTCGATTTGATGGTGGATAAATTGCAGGAGCGCGTCGCGGCCACGGGCAGCGCGTCGCTGCTGGATTATTATTACAAGCTGAAATACGACGACGATGCGGCGGTGGAGTGGCGCCGGGTGATGGATGCCTTTTCGGTGCAGGAAACCTATTTCTGGCGGGAGGTGGACCAGATCAAGGCGCTGACCGCGCAGGTGGTTCCGGCGTGGTTTCGCAAGACGACGGCGCCCCTGCGAATCTGGAGTGCGGCCTGCGCGACGGGCGAGGAGCCTTACACGATTGCGATGGCGCTGGAGGAAGCGGGCTGGGGTGCGCACCCGATCGAGATTTTAGCGAGCGACGCGAGCGATGCGGCCCTGGCGCGGGCGCGCGAGGCGGTGTATCGCGAGCGGTCGTTTCGCACGCTGCCGCCGGCGCTGCGGGCGAAGTATTTCGAGCGGAAACCCGAAGGCGAAGCGCTGGCGCGGGACCTGGCCGCGCGGGTGACCTTTCGCTGGGCGAACCTCGTGGATCCGACGACGTATTCGGATATCAAGGACGTGCAGGTGATCTTTTGCCGGAACGTTTTCATCTATTTTTCGGCGGAGGCGATCTCGCGGGTGGTGGCGGCGTTCGGGAGGCAGATGCCGGCTGGCGGTCATCTGTTTGTCGGGGCGTCGGAGTCGTTGTTGAAATTGACCACGCAATTCGACTTGGAGGACGTGCACGGGGCGTTCGCTTATGTGAAGCGAGGCGGAGGATGAGCGAACGGGAGGACAACCCTTTGGAGGTGGAGAGGCCGGTTCGCGTGCTGATCGTGGACGACTCCGCGTTTGCGCGAAAAGTGGTGCGCGAGATTTTCGAGACGGACGGCCGGGTGCAGGTGGTGGGGACGGCGCGCGATGGCGAGGAAGCGCTGGAGCAGACGGCGGCGTTGCAGCCGGATTTGGTCATCAGCGACCTGCGCATGCCGAACATGAACGGCGTGGATTTTGTGCGGCGGCAGATGGCGGTGAAGCCGATGCCGATTTTGATTCTCTCGTCGGCCTCGCAGGACGAGATCGAGGTGGTGGAGGCGTTGAATGCCGGCGCGATCGACGTGGTGCAGAAGCCGACGGCGCTGGCGACGGACGATTTGAAGAACGTGCGGGACGTGCTGATCGAGAAAGTGCGCGGGGCGTTGAGCGTGCCGGTGCAGAATCTGGTGCGGGAGCTGACGCCGGTGGCGCTCGCGGAAACGGCGGCAAAAGTGGAGCGGACGAAGGCGGACATCGTGGTGATTGGAATTTCGACGGGTGGGCCGCAGGCGTTGCGGCGGATGCTGCCGCTGTTCCCGGCGAACTTCCCGGTGCCGATCGCGATCGTGCTGCATATGCCGGTGGGTTACACGGCGTTGTATGCGGAGAAGTTGAACGAACTTTGTGAGCTGACGGTGAAGGAGGCGGCGGACGGGGATGTGTTGCGGCCGGGTCTAGTGCTCGTCGCGGCGGCGGGGCGGCATCTCGTGTTCCGCCGGACGGCGAGCCATGACGTGGTGGCGCAAACCACGCTGCAGCCGCTGGACAAGATTCACCGGCCCTCGGCGGATGTGTTGTTCCGCTCGGCGGCGGAGACGTTTGGCGATCGCGTGCTGGCGGTGGTGATGACGGGGATGGGCGACGACGGGAAGGAAGGCTCGGCGTGGGTGAAGGCGAAGGGCGGCCGGGTGATCGCGGAGGCGGAAAAAAGTTGTGTTATCTATGGTATGCCGCGCTCAGTAGTGGAGGCCGGATTGAGCGACGCGATTGTCCTGTTGGACGACATGGCCCAAACCATCACCCGAGGAGTATGACACCAAAGAAATTTTTGATCGTAGATGACTCGGCGCTGGCCCGCCGGACCTTGAGGCAGCACTTGGAGGCGTTGGGGCACTCGGTGGAGGAGGCGTCGGACGGGGCGCAGGCATTGGAGCGATTTTATCTGAATGCGCCGGACGTGGTGATTCTCGATATGGTCATGACGGGGATGTATGGCCTCGAGGTGTTGACGAAAATTCGCGAGATGAAGCCGGACGCGCAGGTCATTGTGGCGACGGCGGATATTCAGACTTCGACGGCGGAGCAGGTGCGGGCGGCGGGCGCGAAGGCGCTGCTGAACAAGCCGGTGAATCGCGCGGCTCTGGCTGCGACGATCGAGACCGTGCTCAACGGGGGCCACACATGGAGCTGAACGTCGCGCAGAGGGATACGCTGACCGAGTTGATCAATATTGGTTATGGGCGGGCCGCGGGAGCGTTGTCGGAGTTGACGGGATATCGCATCACCCTGGAGGTGCCGCATGTTTCGATGTTGCCGATCGCGGAGATCGCGCCGGCGCTGGAAAAGTTGATCAGCGAGGACGTCGCGAGCGTGAGCCAGATGTTTTCGGGACCGTTTTCGGGGCGGGCGTTGCTGATGATGGATCGACGGGCCGCGGTGGTGTTGAGCCGGCTGCTGACGGACGACCGCATGCCGGACGGAGAGTTGGATTCCAGCGCCCGGGAGATCGTGATCGAAGTGGGCAACATTCTGCTGAATGCGTGCCTCGGCGTATTCGGCAATCTGTTACGCGTGCACCTGCATTTCGCCGTGCCGCAGCTGAAGGTGCAGAGCGTGCCCGAGCTGTTCGAGGACGTGTCGCAGCACGATGGAACGCAGTTGCACTACGGGCTGATGATACACACGCGCTTCGTGGTGCGCGCGGGGAACGTCACCGGTTACCTGGTGATCGTCTTGGGAATCACTTCGTTGGATCGTTTGTTGATGGAGCTCGATCGGTGGGAGAAAAGGCAAATGGAATGAGCGGCGATCCTGCGCCGGAGGCGTCGAAAACCGTGGCGGCATTCAGTGCGACCACGGCGATGGCCGCGTGGATGCATGAGATCGCGCCGTTCGGAATTTTCACGACGGATGGGGATCTGGTTATTCGGAGCTGGAACCAGTGGTTGATCACGCAGAGCGGATTGACAGCGGAGGCGGTGGTGGGAAGACGACTGTTCGAGGTGTTTCCCGACTTGGAGAAACGGCGGCTGGCGGAGCGGTTTGTGCGCGCGCTCAAAGGTGAGATCAGCGTGCTTTCGACGGCGTTGCATCAATACCTGTTGCCGCTGCCTTCCACGACGCCGGAGGCCGAGGTGCCGTTCATGCTGCAGACAGCGCGGATTGCGCCGATGCCGGGAGCGGGCGAAGTGGCGGGCACCATCACGATCATCGAAGACGTGACGCAGAGGGAGTGGCAAGCGAGCATCCTGCATCGCCAGCATGAGGCGGACCGGCTGTTGTCGTCGGCGTTGTCGAGATTGCTGCAGTCGCTGGATCCGGCGAACGAGTTGGCGGCCATCTTCCTTTCGTTGGCGCCTTCGCTCGGGCTGGACGCGCATGCGAGCTACTTGTTCGACGCGGAAAGTGCGACCTTTCGGCTGAGCACGAGCGCGGGGATACCGCCGCACCTGCGGGACGGGATCATGGTGCTGCGGTTGAGCCCCGAAGATCGCGATGCCGGCGGAGCGCCGAATCATGGATTAGCGTCGACGCGGGCGGCCCATCTCGAGCGGCTGCAGCAGATCGGATGGCGGGGGGCGTCGGCGTTTCCGCTCGCGATCGGAGCACGGTTGATCGGGCTGCTGTCGTTCGGGAGTTACGAGCTCGATCATTTGCCGCCGGCGAGTGTGTCGATGCTCGCGCGCATCGCGCGGTATGTGGCGATCGTGATCGACCGGAGCATGCGGGAGCGCGAGGCGCTGGCGGCGGCGCGAGCGAAGGACAATTTCCTGGCGGCTCTCTCGCACGAGCTGCGCACGCCCTTGAATCCGGTGTTATTGCTGGCGAGCGATTCGGCGGCGAACCCGGATTATCCCGCGAGCGCGCGCGATGCGTTCCGTGCCATCGAAAAGAATGCGCTGCTCGAGGCGCGGTTGATCGACGATCTCCTGGATCTCACGCGCATCGAGCACGGCAAACTCGCCTTGGAACTGCAGCGGGTCGACGTGCATGCGACGCTCCGCGATGCGATTGCCATGGTGCGCGCGGATGCGAGCGAGAAGGAGCTGACGCTGGACCTGGCGCTCGAGGCGACGCGCACGACGATCCTCGGCGATAGCGGGAGGTTGCAGCAGGTGTTCTGGAACATCCTGAAGAATGCGATCAAGTTCACGCCGCGAGGCGGGCGCGTCCGGGTGACGACAACGGAACTTCCGGCCAGCAAGGAAATTCAGATCCGAATTTCGGATACGGGCATCGGGTTGTCGGAAAGCGAAATCGCGCGGATCTTCGATGCTTTTTCCCAAGGCGAGCACGCGGTGCACGGGCGCAGCCATCGCTTCGGCGGGTTGGGGTTGGGGCTGGCGATCAGCCGCAGCCTGGTGCACTTGCATTCGGGTCAGATCGAGGCAGCGAGCGACGGTCGGGACCAAGGATCGACGTTCACGGTTCGTTTGCCGTTGCACAAACCGGCCGAGACCGGGATGCGACAGGCGCAGCTCAGAAACCCAAATGGTTCGCTGGTGGGGGAAACTGCGGAGGCGGAAACGAAGCGAGCGGGCCGGATCCTCTTGATCGAGGATCACGAGCCGACGCGGTCTCCGCTCACGCAATTATTGGTGCGGCGCGGATTTGACGTGGTGGCGGTCGGAACGGTGGCGGCGGCATTGAGCGCGGCCGAGCGTAATCGGTTCGACCTGGTGTTGTCGGATATCGGGCTGCCCGATGGCGACGGCTTCGCGCTGATGCGAACGCTGCGGGAGCGACAGGACGTTCTCGGGATCGCGCTGACGGGATACGGGATGGAGCGCGACGTGGCGGAGAGCAGCGATGCCGGGTTCGTGACTCATTTGACGAAACCGATTAGCGTGGCGGTGTTGGATCGCGCGCTGGAGCAGGCGTTCTCGCGGATCAAGGCGAAGCAGCAGTAGGCGGCGTCAGCGCATTGTGTCGCCGGGTGCCATGCGACACGGTTTCGAGGCGCGAGAAATGACAGAGGAGTGAGTGAGCTTTTACCGGCGGATGAGTTCGGCGACGGTCGAAACGAGGGTGGCGGGCTCGATGGGTTTGGCGAGGTGCTTGCGGAAGCCGGCGGCAAGGGCTCGTTCGATGTCCTGTTCGCGCGCGAGCGCGCTGAGAGCAGCAGCGGGGATGTCTGCGCCGCCCGGATGGGCGCGCACGCGGCGCATGAGTTCGTAGCCGTCGAGATGCGGCATGCCGATGTCGCTGATGATCACGTGAGGTCGGGCTTTTTCGAATACGGCGAGGGCGTCGGTGACGTTGCTGCAGACGTGCACTTCGGCGCCGTGACCGCGGAGGATGCGTTGCACGAGGCTGGCTGAGTCGGGTTCGTCTTCGACGACGAGCACAATAGCGCTGGTGAGTGCCCCGCGCGCGTGCAGCGGATCGTGCGTCGACCGGGCGTGGGTGGCGGGGGCGGCTGAGTGGAGATTCGACGTAAACGGAGGCAGCGCGGGCAAAGTGACGGTGAAAGTTGCGCCCTGACCGAGGCCGGGGCTTTCGGCGCGGACCTGGCCGCGGTGGAGTTCCACGAGCTGCTTGACGATCGAAAGGCCGAGACCCAGTCCGCTGTGCTGGCGGGTGGTGGAAGCGTCGGCTTGGCGGAAACGTTCGAAGAGATACGGGAGAAAATCGGGGGCGATGCCGGCGCCGTTGTCGTGGACGCGAAGAACGAGGTGGTTGTTTTCGCGTTCGAGAGTGGCTTCGACCTGACCGTTGGCGGGGGTGAATTTGATCGCGTTGGACAGGAGGTTCCAAACGACCTGCTGGAGCCGCGTGCGGTCGCCCATGACTTCGAGCGGTCCGGGGGCGAGCCGAGGGAGGATGCGGATGCCTTTGGCGTCGGCGGCCGTGCGGACGGAGTCGATGGCGGAGGAGACGATGGAGGAGAAATCGACGCGTTGGACGACGAGGCGGACCTTGCCGGAGGCGATGCGGCTCATGTCGAGCAGGTCTTCGATGAGTTGGGCCTGCACGCGGGTGTTGCGATCGATGATTTCGAGACCTTCGAGGAGTTCTTCGGGGCTGTCGGCGCCTTCCTTGAGAACCTGGGTCCAACCGAGGATAGCGTTGAGAGGGGTGCGAAGTTCGTGGGAGAGCGTGGCGAGAAAATCGTCCTTGAGCCGACTGGTGCGCTCGGCTTCGGCGCGGGCGGCGCGCTCGCTTTCGAGGAGGCGTTCGCGTTCCGCGGCGGCAGCGTGGCGTTCGGTGATATCGCGCATGATCTTCGCGAGGCCGATCCGGCGGCCCTGCCCGTCGGTGAGGGCGATCATCTGACCTGTGACGAAAAAACGGATACCGCCTTTCTTGAGATGCCAGCGATCGTCGCTGGCGCGGCCGGTGGCCTTGGCGGTCGCGCGCTCCTTTGCGGGGACGTCGCGCGCGCGATCTTCGGGAGTGAACAGGAGGTCGACGGAGCGGCCGAGGATTTCGTCGGCGGTGTAGCCGAGGAGGCGCTGGGCGCCGGCGTTCCAGTGCGTGACGAGCCCGTCGTCGTCGAGGAGGAAGATCGCGTAATCGGGCAGATTGTCGATGACGAGCCGGTAACGCGCTTCGCTTTCGCGGAGTTTGGACTCGATTTGTTTTTGTCGGCTGACGTCGAGCGAGATGCCCTCGAAGTGAGCGGGCTGCGTGGTCGTGGCGGGGAAGGCCTGGCCGGAAGCGTGGAGCCAGCGGAAGGAGCCGTCGGGCGCAACGGCGCGAAATTCGACGTCGTAATGGGCTGCTTGGCGGATGGCCCGCTCGACCGCTTCGCGGACGTGCGTGCGATCATCGGGGTGCACCCGCGCGTAGAAAGTTCCGATGTCGATCGGGGCGTCGGGCGGAAGGAAGAATTGTTGCTTGAGGCGTTCGTTCCACGTGAGACGGCCGTCGGGCAACTCCCAAGAAAACGTGCCGAGCCCGGCGGCTTCGGCGGCGAGGTCCAGTTGTTCGCGAACCTGCGCGAGGGTTTCCGTGGCGGTGCGAAGTTCGCTGACGTCGAGAAGGACGCCGGCGAGCCGGACGGGCTGGCCCTCGGCATTGCGATCGACCCGCCAGCGGGCGAGCACCCGGCGCGGGGTTTCGCCTCGGACGATGCGGTATTCGACTTCTCCGGATTGGTTGCTGGCGAGAGACGCTTCGACCCGCTGGCGAACGAGAGGAGCGTCGTCGGGGTGGATGCGCTCGAGGTAAGTGTCGAAGGATGTCGGCGCGGGCTCGTCGGGCGCGAGGCGGAACCAGCGGGCTAGGCTGTCGTCGCCGTGAATTTCATCGATCGAGAGTTCCCAGATCCAGGTCGCTACGTAACCGGAGAAAATCGCGGCTTCGAGGCGCGTGCGTGCTTCGTGCAAGGCGTGACGCTGCTCGGAAAGTTCGCGGTGGGTTTGCTCGAGCTCATCGGTGCGGCGGGCGAGTTCCTGGCTGGCGGCATGGGCGCGGGAGCGGAGGGTTTCGTTGGAAGAGCGCTGAGAGCGTTCGGCCTCCTGGAGCCGAACCCAATCGGTGACATCCTCGACGCGGTGGATGACGTGGGTGACGCGGCGTTTGGCATCGAGCACAGGAATGTTGCAGGCGCGCCAGTGGCGGCGTTCGAAGCCGCCGCCCTGATGGGGAGCGCGAGGGATGTCGTAGCGAAGCGGAGGAATTTCGTGGCGTTGCCCGGTGGCGACGGCGGTTTCGAGCGATTTTCGCAGCGTATCGACACTGAGTGCTTCGGGGGTGTCGGGATTATCGGGGAAGATTTCGAAGATGGGGCGACCGATGATGGCTTCGCGAGTGGTCATGGTAGCGCGGAGATAGGCGTCGTTCACCGCCTCGATCGTGAAGTCGGCGTCGGCGCGCAGAATCAGATACGCGTCGGGGCTGGACTCGAAGATGGCCTGAAACGCTTCCATGCGGTCGGGATGGCGTTTTCGTGTGCCGCCGGAATCCTGGGTTCCGCCACGCGACGGACGTTTGTGTCTGCGGGTGTGTGGGCGTTTGAAATTCAGCCGTTTGAGGGGATTCGGGCGATGGCCCCGGGCGCAAGTTCGGGGAATGCCGGATGCCTAACGAGATGCAGGGTCGGGAGAGCGTGGACCGGAGAAAGACGGAACTTGCGTGGAGGGCGCGCGGGCGGCGAGGCTGCGGGACCATGTTGGTCCATACGGTTTATTTTTGGCTGAAACCTGAATTGACTGCCGAGCAACGCGCGGCGTTTCGCCGCGGGGTGGAGTCGCTGAAAGAGATCAAAGCGGCGGAAGCGGTGTATGTCGGCACGCCGGCGGCGACGAGGAAGCGGCCCGTGGTGGACGATTCGTATGCGGTGGCGTTGACGGTGATCTGCAACGGCGTGGCGGGGCACGATGCGTATCAGGTCGATCCGATTCACCTGAAGTTTGTGGAGGAGTTTAAGGGGTATTGGACGCGGGTGTTGATTTATGATGCGGAGTGAGCGGTGAGGCGGGACGCCACTCGCTGGCGCTCGCAGCTACGGGTTGCGCGGCAAGCGCGCAACCTACGGGACGGGACAGTGGCGGAAGAACTAGACAAGGGCGCACGCGGACGCAGAGTGGCGGGGATGTTTTGTGACGGAATGCCCCCGCCGTCGGTGAAGTGGTTCGCATGTGCGCTGATGATGTTTCCCGGCGTGATATGCGCGGCGGACGCGATGGCGTCGGATGAGGTGATGGAGTTTGTGGATCGGCATTGCGCGACCTGTCACGATGAAGAGGAAAAGAAAGGCGGGTTGGACCTGGGGACGTTGCGGTTCGACGTGGAGGAGCGGGATGCGTGGGCGAAGTGGGTGAAGGTGTTCGATCGCGTGGAGGCGGGAGAGATGCCGCCGAAGGAGAAGCGGCGGCCGCGGGCGGAGGAGTTAGAGACGTTTTTGGCGGAGTTGAGCGGAAGCCTGTTGAAAGAAGAGCGCGCGATGGTCGCGCGGGAAGGGCGGGCGACGCAGCGGCGGTTGAACCGTTATGAGTATGAGAATGCGTTGCGGGATTTGTTGGGCGTGCCGTGGGTGCAGGTGAAGGATCGACTGCCGCAGGACGGGGAGGCGCATCGGTTCAACAAGATCGGCGATGCGCTGGATGTGTCGCATATCCAGATGGCGCGGTATTTGAGTGTGGCGGATTACGCGATGCGGCAGGCGATGAGTGCCAAGCTCGAGGCGCGGCCGGCGAAGGTGGTGCGGTATTATGCGCGGGATGAGCCGAGTTTGACGCGGAATTTTTGGCCGCGGGAAGGCGGGACGCTGTCGGACCGCCTGGCGTTTCCGGTGCTCGATGGAAAGGCGCAGCCGGACGTGCGGGCGGGACGGGCGCCGGTGAGCGAACCGGCGACGCGTGATCGCGAAGCGGTGGGGAAGGTGGCGAGCACGTTCAGCGATGCGGGCGGGTATAGCTGGGCGAATTTTCGGGCGCCGGTCGGTGGAAAGTATCGGCTGCGGTTTAGCGGTTATACGATTTGGGTGAGCGGCGGCGGGATCGCGCGGTGGTTCTTCGATGGAACGGGGGAGGCGAAGGCGCCGGAGTATCATGCGACGCTGTGGCATCGGCCGAATTTGGAGGAAATCTGGCCGGGGCGGCGGCATGAGCCGATTGGGGTGTATGCGTCGAGCGCGGGGCAGCGGCGGCCGATCGGGAGCTTCGATTTCCAGCCGGAGGAGGCGGTGTTCGAAATCGAGGCGATGCTGGCGCCGAACGAGACGATTCAGACGGATGCGTCACGGTTTTTCCGGACGCGGGTGAATGGGACCGACGAGCAGTATGTGAATCCGCTGGCGACGAAGGACGGGATGCCGGGGTATGCGGTGCAGTGGATGGAAGTGGAAGGGCCGATCGCGGATGACGACGCGAGGGCGGCGGAAGGGTATGCGTTGTTGTTTGGCGATTTGAAGATGGAGCGGCGGGAGAGTGGAAAAGGCACGGTGTTGCTGGACGTGGTTTCGCAACAGAAGCGCGGCCCGGGTTTCGGATTCAACGCGCCGCTCGAGAAAGTGGCGGTGGAGGTGGTGAGCGAGAAGGTCGATGCGGATGCGGAGCGGTTGTTGCGCGGGTTCATGGGGCGGGCGTATCGGCGGCCGGTGGAGGAGGCGGAGGTGCAGCGGATGCTGACGTTGTTTCGCGAGCAGTTCGCGGGCGGCGCGGGTTTTGCGCGGTCGCTGCTGGCGAGTTATACGGCGGTGCTGGCGTCGCCGGGATTTGTGTTTGTCGAGGAGCGGCCGGGTGAGTTGGACGATTATGCGCTGGCGACGCGGCTGGCGTTGTTCCTCTGGAATTCGGAGCCGGATGGGGCGTTGCGGGCGCGGGCGGCGCGAGGCGAGTTGAAGAACGAGGCGGCGCTGCGCGAGGAGACGGAGCGGATGTTGAACGATTCGAAGGCGGAGCGGTTCGTGGAGGCGTTTACGGATTACTGGCTGGATCTGCGGGAGGTGGATGAGACGTCGCCGTCACCGACGCTGTATAACGATTACGAATTGGACGATCCGTTGAAACATGCGGCGCTGCAGGAGACGCGGATGTTCGTGGCGGAGTTGTTGCGAGGAGATTGGCCGGCGCGGAATCTGGTGCAGTCGGACTTCACGTTTTTGAACGAGCGGCTGGCGGCGCATTATGGCGTGCCGGGCGTGACGGGGGTGGCGATGCGGAAGGTGAAATTGCCGGAGGACAGCGTGCGCGGCGGGGTGATGACGCAAGCGAGCGTGTTGAAGGTGACGGCGAATGGAACGACGACCTCGCCGGTGCTGCGGGGATTCTGGATCACGGAACGTATCCTGGGATATGAGACGCCGCCGCCGCCGCCGGTGCCGGCGGTGGAGCCGGACATTCGCGGGGCGGTGACGATCCGGCAGCAGCTGGAGAAGCACCGGGCGGATCCGAGTTGCGCGTCGTGTCACACGCGGATGGATCCGCCGGGATTTGCGTTGGAGAGTTTCGATGTGATGGGCGGATGGCGGGAGAATTATCGCGCGGCGAAGGAAGGTGTGGAGCCGGTGAAAGGGATTGGGATGAACGGGCAGGCGTATGCGTTTCACGAATCGCTGCCGGTGGATGCGACGGGTGAGCTGCCGGACGGGCGGAGTTTTCAGGATGTGCGAGAATTCAAACGGCTGCTGTTGGACGACGAGCGAGTGATCGCGCGGAATTTGGCGAAGCAGCTGACGGTGTATGCGACGGGAGCGCCGGTGCGGTTTTCGGATCGGGAGGAGATCGAAGCGATTTTGGACCGCGCGAAAGAGAGGGAATATGGCGTGCGGACGTTGGTCGGGGAGATTGTGCGGAGTGAGTTGTTCCGGAGGAAGTGATGATGTGGCTGCCCGCTAAACACGCGAAAAGGACGAAAGGATGAACCTCGGAATCTTAACCACGGATGGACACGGATGGACACGGATCATGGAGGGGTCGCCCACAGAATACACGGAAGAGGATAACGGATAGAACGAGAGGATTACTGATTATGAAGACGAACTCGGATGGGTTTCCTTTTGTGGCGACGCGCGCGGCGATGTCGCGGAGGCGGTTTTTGCAGGGGATGGGCGTGGCGTTGTCGCTGCCGTTTTTGGATTCGATGCTGCCAGGGTTTGCGCGGGCGGCGACGGGTGGGGCGACGCGGTTGACGCCGGATGGGAAGCCGCGGCGGATGTTTGCCATCTGCAACAACCTTGGACTGCTGCCGGATTTGTTTTTCCCGACGGGAAGCGGGCGAGATTATGTGGCGTCGCCGTATTTGAAATTGTTGGAGGCGCATCGGAAGGATTTCACGGTGCTGAACGGGGTGTCGCACCCGAATGTGGATGGCGGGCATCCGGCGGATATCAGCTTTCTCACGGCGGCGCCGCATCCCGCGAGCAGTTCGTTTCGGAACACGATTTCGCTCGATCAATACATTGCGGAGCGGATTGGAATTCTGACGCGGTTTCCGTCGCTCACGCTCGCGGTGAACACGAACTCACGGAGTCTTTCGTGGACGGGAAGCGGCGTGGCGATTCCGCCGGAGGAGCGGGCGTCGGATGTGTTCAAGCAGTTGTTTTTGCAAGGGACGCCGGAAGAGGTGGAGGCGCAGATCCGGGAATTGGATACGGGAAGGAGTATTTTGGATGCGGTGGCGGATCAGGCGAAGGCGTTGCAGCGGAAAGTGGGCGAACGGGATCGCGGACGGCTGGATCAGTATTTCACGAGTGTGCGGGATTTGGAAACGCGGATGCAGGCGTCGAAAGGTTGGGAGACGAAGCCGAAGCCGGTGGTGCAGGCGAGCGTGCCGGTCGATCCGTCGAGTCCGGCGCAGTATATGGCGAAGGTGAAAGTCATGTATGATCTCGCGAAGCTGGCGTTCGAGACGGATTCCACGCGGTCGATCACGCTGATGTTGAACAGCGTGGGAACGCCGGTGGTGGAGATTCGCGGCGCGACGATCACGGAGGATTATCACAACCTGTCGCATCACGGAAAAGCGGACGACAAGCTGGCGCAGCTGAAGGTGCTCGATGAGTGGCAGATGAAGCTGCTGAACGGTCTCTTGACGGATTTGAAGAGCGTGCGGGAAGGCGAGGACACGCTGCTGGATCGGACGATGGTGTTGTATGGATCGAATCTCGGGGATGCGAATGCGCACTCGACGACGAACATGCCGACGTTGTTTGCGGGCGGCGGATTCCGGCATGGGCAGCATCTGATGTTCGATCGCGAGCGGAATTATCCGCTGCCGAATCTGTTCGTTTCGATGCTGCAGCGGATGGGGATCGAGGAGGAGCGGTTTGCGTCGGCGACGGGGACGATGCGGGGGTTGGAGTGGGCGTGAGGGGCGCGATGAAGGCAAACGGTGAGCTCGAGTCCATCGACGTGGGAACGTCGTCTGATTGCGTTCGTCGCCCTAGATTCTTCGCTGCGCTCAGAATGACAGTGCTTTGGGGCGTGTTGGTGTCGGTGGCGGCAGCGGCGGAGAGCGTCGTGGGTTTTGAGGGGGCGGAAGTGGCGAAGCGGGTGGAGGTGTGGGAGGAGAAGGGAGTGACGTTCAAGCTCGCGCATGCGCCGAAACAGACGAAGGCGGTGGGGCGGCTGGTGTTTTTCGAACATCACGGAACGGAGCGAAAAGGGATTCTTTGCGCGATGGCGATGGAGCCGATTCCGGTGGAGGTGACGTTTCCGCGAGAAGTGAAACGCGCGACGCTGGCGATGTGGGCGTCGACGGGATGTCCGGTTGTGGTGGAGGCGATCGATGCGGAGGGAAACGTGGTGGATCGCGAAGAGTTGAAGGAAGCGCCGCGGAGGAAAGCGCCGGAGGAAGCGGTGCCGATCTTCGAGGTGACGGTGGAGGGCGAGCGGATTGCCAAAGTGAGGTTCAGCGGGCCGCGCGGCGGGGAGTTTTTGGCGGCGGATGAAGTGAGATGGGCGGAATAGCGCGAGCGAGCTCGCGGCCTACGGGGTAACTTTCGAAAGGAGGATTTTGTCGACGCGGTGGCGGTCCATGTCGACGACCTCGAAGCGCCAGCCGTGCCAGGAGAAGTGCTCGCCGGCGACGGGGATGTGGCCGAGGCGGTCGAGCATGAAGCCGCCGACGGTTTCGAAATCTTCGTCCTCTTCGCCGGGGAGCGGCGGAAGTTCGAATCGCCGGCGGAATTCGGAGACTGTCATGGTGCCGTCGATGAGCCAAGAGCCGTCGTCGCGCTGGGTGGCGTCGGGGGCGCGTCGGTCGCCCGGTTCGGGCAGATCGCCGACGATGGCTTCCATGACGTCGATGAGCGTCACCAAACCCTGGATACCGCCGAATTCGTCGGTCACGAGGGCGATGTGGCGGCCGTTTTTCTTGAAGGATTCGAGGATCTGGAGGGCGTTGACCGTGGAAGGGACGAAGAGCGGTTTGGTGAGGTGGTTGCGGAGGTGGTTGGGGACGCCGGCGGCGGCGTTGGCCCAGAGGGATTTGACGGAGACCATGCCGATGACGTTGTCGCGCATGTTTTCGTAGACGGGGAAGTGGGAGTGGCCGCTGGCGACGATGCGGCGCCAGTTGACGTCGTCGGGGTCGTTGACGTTGAGCCAGACGACGTGGGGGCGGCGGGTCATGATTTCGGAGACGGGACGTTCGTCCAGGCGGAGGACGCCCTCGACCATGGCGCGTTCGGCGCGGTGGAAGACGCCGGCGGTGGTGCCCTGTTCGATGAGGTGGGAGATTTCCTCTTCGGACGGCGGGGCGTGGACGTCCTTTCCGAGGCCGAGGAGTTTTAGGATGAGGTTGGTGGAGGCGGTGAGAAACCAAACGAAAGGCGAGGCGAGGCGGGACAAGCCGGTCATCGCGGGAGCGAGGAGCATGGCGCGACGTTCGGGGTTGCCGAGGGCGATGCGTTTGGGGACGAGTTCGCCGATGATGAGGGAGAAGTAGGTGATGGCGCCGACGACGATCAGGATGGCGAGGGCGGAGCTGTAGGGGGCGAGCGCGGGGTTTTGCGCGATGAAGGCGGCGAGTTTTTCGGAGAGCGTGGCGCCGCCGAAGGCACCGGCGAGAATGCCGACGAGGGTGATGCCGATTTGAACGGTGGAGAGAAAGCGCGTGGGTTCGACGGCGAGGGCGAGCGCGGCTTTGGCGGACGCGGAGCCGTCGCGGGCGAGGACCTCGAGGCGGGCGCGGCGGGAGGAGACAACGGCGATCTCGGCCATGGCGAAGACGCCATTGGCGAGGAGAAGGAGAAAGATGATCAGGATTTCGGAAAAAAGGTTCATGGCAGGAGAGCGGGTGAGGCGGGCGCGAACCGCCGGGCGCAGGCAGGGCGTGACGGGGCGCGAACTGGGGGAGCGGGCGCGGTGAGGCGCCGCGTGCGCTTACAAGCGCAGAGCGAGATGTCCGGCGAGCGCGGGACGGCGATCCTCGATCGCGGCGGGGCGCGGTGCGATTTTTCCGGCGACGGTGCGGAGCGGCTTCGAAGCGTTGGCCGGAGGGGAAAGCCAGAAACGGGACAGGTGGAGGCGAAACGTGCCCTCGGTGCCGCTGTCGGAATCATTGGCCGACAAGGCGTCGGTCGGCAAGGCGGAGGCGGCGGCGTGAGCGTCGGACGACGGATCCTGCAGGATCAGATCTTCGTGTTCGAGGGTGCCGAGCAGCACCGCGAAAGCGGCGAGCAGCGAGAGGACGAACCTGGGGACGGCGCGAAACACAGCGATCAGCGGGTGATCACGAAGGGAGCGAAGAAACCGGATTGGGCGGGCGGGAAGCGGCCCTTGATACGGACGGCGCCGTCGACCTCTTCCTGTTCCTGGATGTCGCCGAATTGGTGGAGCCGGGCGATGACGTCGTAGCGATCGTGGGGGATGAGGAGTTCGATGGCGCCGAAGGTGTCGGCGATCAGTTCGACGCAGCGGGTTTCGAGGGCTTCGAGACCGGCGCGGGTGTGGGCGCTGACGAAAAGGGCGTCGGGCGCGAGGTGACGTGCGCGGGCAAGCATCGAGGCGTCGGCGGCGTCGATTTTGTTGAAGACGGTGAGGATGGTTTTGTCGGCGGCGCCGAGTTCTTCGAGGACGCCCAGGGTGGTGGCGTGATGTTTTTCGAAGTTGGGATTGGTGACGTCGATGACGTGGATCAGGAAATCGGCGACGACGGTTTCCTCGAGTGTGGCCTTGAACGCTTCGACGAGCCGGTGCGGGAGGCGGCGAATGAAACCGACGGTGTCGGTGACGAGGAGCTTGTGATTGCCGGCGAGGTGAAGCTGGCGGGTGGTGGGATCGAGGGTGGCGAAGAGTTTGTCTTCGGCGAGGACGTGGGCGCCGGTGAGCGCGTTGAGGAGGGAGGATTTGCCGGCGTTGGTGTAGCCGACGATGGCGGCGGTGGGGACGGGAACGCGGAGCCGGCGGCGGCGTTGGACGCCGCGTTGTTGGACGACCTCGACGAGTTCGGCTTTGAGGCGGGCGATGCGGTCGCGGACGATGCGGCGATCCTGTTCGAGCTGGGTTTCGCCTTCGCCGCCGAGTGCGCCTTTGCCGCGTTGGCGGGACAAGTGAGTCCAGGCGCGGGTGAGACGTGGGAGAGAGTATTCCATGCGCGCGAGGGCGACCTGGAGAACGGCTTCGCGGGTGTGGGCGCGATCGGCGAAGACCTCGAGGATGACCTCTTCGCGATCGATGACGCCGAGGCCGGTGAGTTTTTCCCAGTTGCGCTGTTGGGCGGGTGAGAGCTGTTCGTCGAAGATGATGACGTCGGCGAGGGCGGCTTTCGCTTGATCGGCGAGTTCCTGGGATTTGCCGCTGCCGAGGAGAAGAGCGGGCGTGGGGGTGCGCAGGTTAACCAAGGTGCTGGCGACGACCTCGAGGTTGAGGTTTTCGACGAGTTCCTTCAGCTCGGCGAGGAGTTCGGCGCCCTCGCCGGCGGGCATGTCGTGAGTTTGGACGCCGATGAGGAAGGCGCGTTCGAGGTTGCGGGGCTTTTCGGTTAGAAAAACGGTGGCCATCAGGTGAGTTGGAGAAGGAATGCGGGTTTGGGAGAGGCGTCAACGAGTGCGGGCGGAAGCACTGCACTACTTTGGCAGGAGGCTTGCGCGTGGGGAGCGCGACGGTAAACCTCGGCTTATGAATAGCCGGTCCATCCTGGTGGTCGACGACGAGGCGGAACTTCGGGACGTGGTCACGCGCGTGCTGATGGATGCGGGGCACCGGATAACGACGGCGGAGGATGGGCGCGAAGCGATCGCGAGGATGGAGAAGGAGACGTTCGATTTGGTCCTCACCGATGTGATCATGCCGGAGAAGGACGGCATGCAGGTGATCACCGAGGCGCGGAGACGGCTTCCGCAGGTGAAGATCGTGGCGATGTCGGGCGGCGGGCACATCCCGCGCGATCAGTATTTGCGCATTGCGACCGGTTTGGGGGCGCATGCGGTGTTGGAGAAGCCGTTTACGAGCCGGGAATTGATCGATACGGTTTCGGCGGTGTTCGAATAGGACGAGTGCGCCGCGAACGAAGCGCGCCTAAATCGTCAGATGCATTCGCAATTGGGGCGGAGTTCGAGGGGCATGGGGGGCGAGGTTTAATCACGGATGAACACGGATGAACGCGGAGTCGATCCGGCGAATCGCGAACGGGTGCGCATTGCTCAAGGGGCGAACACGAGGCAGACGGGGGCGGGGACGGAGAGCGACGCGTTGGTGCGAGTGAGGCGACCGGTGGAGGCGTCGACGCGGAACACGGTGATGTTATCGGAATCCTGGTGAGCGGCGAGGAGCCAGCGGGCATCAGGGGAGAGGGCGAAGTCGCGCGGTTGGCCGCCGCCGCTGGGGACGATTTCGAGGACGGAGAGGCGTTCGGTGGATGGATCGAACGTAAGGACGGCGAGATTGTCGGGGCCGCGGTTGGACGCGTAGAGAAAGCGGCCGTTCGGGTGGACGCGGATGGCGGCGGATTTGTTTTCGCCGCGGAAGTCGGGCGGCAGGGTGGAAATCGTGTGGAGAGGATGAAGTGCGCCGGTGTCGGCTTCGTAGCGGTAGGCGGTGAGCGTGCCGCCCATTTCTGAAAGCATGAAGACGTGGCGGCCGTCGGCCGAGAACGTCAGGTGGCGCGGGCCGGAACCGGGTTCGGTGGTGACGAAAGGCGGTTCGGCGGGGGTGAGTGCGGCGGCGGCGGGGTCGAGGCGGTAGGTGAAGATTTTGTCGAGGCCGAGATCGCAGACGAGGACGTGGCGGTTGTCGGGAGAGAGGACGACGCAATGCGGATGCGGGGCGGTTTGGCGGTCGGGATTGATGCTGGAGCCGGTGTGTTGGATGCGTTCGGTCGGCACGCCGGGAGCTCCGGTTTCGGCGAGCGGGACGGCGGCGACGTATCCAGAATGGTAATGCGCAACGACTGCGACGCGGGCGGAGGCGTCGATGGCGAGATGAGACGGTGGTTTGGCGACGGCGGGTTGAGGCTCGGTGAGCGGGGTGAGGGAGCAGCGGTCGGGGGCGAGAGCGAAACCGGCGACGAGCGATGCGGAGTCGCTGACCGCGTAGAGACGTTGGCGATTGGGGGAGAGGGCGAGATACGTCGGGTTGGTGGCCTCGGCGACGAGGGTGGCTGTCGAGAGGGTGCCGGTGTCGGTGTCGAGTTGCGCGCAGTAGATCCCGCGGCTGTTGCGGACGGTGTAGGTGCCGATGAAGAAAGGGAGGTTGGGCATGAGAGAAACGAGTGGGCGGATGGAGTGGGTTGGCAATGGAAAGGTTCGCTGGCGGGCGCCGGGAGTCTTGCGTGAGGAACGGAGAGAGGCAATTTCCGCACGATGTGCGCCAACCTCTGCGGAGTCGGCGCCGGCCGAATTTGCGAAAGTAATTACGATGCTCGACACCATGACCATGACCTTGCCCTTTCCTGTGCTTTCCCCGGAGGAAGCTGCGGCGCTCGTGAATCACGGCGACACGATTGGCTTCGGCGGATTTACCGCGGCGGGCGCGTGTAAAGTGATTCCGTTGTCGATCGCGGCGCGCGCGGAGGCGGAGCATGCGGCCGGACGACCGTTTCAACTGGGGGTTGTGACGGGGGCGTCGACGGGCAAGTCGCTGGACGGGGCGTTGGCGGCGGCGAATGCGATCGCGTGGCGCACGCCTTATCAGTCGGATCCGATATTACGAAAGGCGATCAACGAAGGGCGGACGCAATTTTTCGATCTGCACCTTTCGGCGGTGCAGCCGACGGTGCGCAGCGGAGTGTTGGGGAAGCTGCACTGGGCGATTGTGGAGGCGAGCGACGTGTCGCCGGACGGGACGATCACGCTTTCCACGTCGGTCGGAGCGGCGAACACGTTTCTGCGGATGGCGGATCGCGTGTTGATCGAGTTGAACGCGCATCATCCGGCGGCGCTGACGGGGTTTCACGATTTGTATGAACCGGCGGATCCGCCCGCGCGGCGGGAGATTCCGCTGTATAAGCCGACGGATCGCATCGGTTCGCCGACGATCAAGGTGGATCCGCGGAAGATCGCGGGCGTGGTGATGACGGATGCGCCGGATGAGACGGGGGGATTCGACGAGCCGGATGACATCACGAATCGGATCGGTTCGAACGTGGCGCAGTTTTTGGCGGACGAGATTCGGATCGGCCGGTTGCCGACGACGTTCCTGCCGTTGCAGTCGGGCGTGGGCAACATCGCGAATGCGGTGATTGGCGCGCTGGGTGCGAATCCGGGCGTGCCGCCGTTCATGATGTATACGGAAGTGATCCAGGATGCGGTGATCGACCTGATCAAGAGCGGCAAGTGCACCTTTGCGAGCGGGTGTTCGCTGACGGTGAGCCAGGAGAAGTTGAAGGAGGTTTACGCGGATCTGGAGTATTTCCGGAAGCGGATGGTGCTGCGTCCGCAGGAGATTTCGAACAGCCCGGAGATCGTGCGACGACTTGGTCTCATCACCGTGAATACGGCGATCGAAGTAGATTTGTTCGGCAACGTGAACAGCACGCACGTGATGGGACGCGACCTGATGAACGGCATCGGCGGATCGGGCGACTTCACGCGCAACGCGCATGTTTCGATCTACACGTGTCCCTCGGTGGCGAAGAAAGGCGCGATCAGCACGATCGTGCCCTTGGTGACGCACCTGGACCACAGCGAACACTCGGTGCAGATCGTGGTGACGGAGCATGGCGTCGCGGATTTGCGGGGCAAGTCGCCGGGGGATCGGGCGAGGCTGATGATCGAGAAATGCGTGCACCCGGATTATCGGCCGCTGCTGAATGCGTATCTGGCGATCTCCAATCGAGGCCACGTGCCGCAGACCTTGCAGAACGCGTTTCGCATGCATCTCGCGTATTTGGAAAATGGCGACATGCGGAAGGTGGAGTGGGTGAAATAGGCGCGTGAGGGGCGTGACGGCGGGGTCGGGAGACCCCGCCCTACAGGGTTGCGTGGGGGCGGGTTTTTGAGTTGGTGGGGCGTTCCATGAATCGAACGGACCGGCTCGTCGCGATGGTGATGTTCTTGCAAGGCCGGCGCGTGGTGAAAGCGGATGAGCTGGCGGCGCATTTCGAGGTGACGGTGCGCACGATTTATCGGGATGTGTCGGCTTTGAGCGAGGCGGGCGTGCCGGTGGTGGGCGAGGCGGGCGTGGGTTACAGCCTGGTGAAAGGCTATCATCTGCCGCCGGTGATGTTCACGACGGAGGAGGCGATGGCGCTCTTTATTGGCGGCGAGTTGGTGAAGGGGTTTGCGGATGCTTCGATGGTGGAGCCGATGGAGTCGGCGTTGTTGAAGATTCGCTCGGTGCTGCCGCGCGACCGGCAGGACGATTTGGAGCGGTTGCGAAAGGCGGTCGCGATTTACGGGGCGCCGAAACTGCCGTCGGGGATCGATCAGCGAACGCTGTTGCCGATCCAGCAGGCGGTGGTGTCGCGCCGGGTATTGCGTCTGACGTATCGCGGCCGGGCGAGGATGGAGGACACGCGACGCGATGTGGAGCCGCTGGGCGTGACCTTCCATGGCGGGGCGTGGTATCTGGTGGCGTGGTGTCGGCTGCGAACGGATTTTCGCTATTTCAAGCTGGAGCGCGTGCGAGGGCTGGAGGTGTTGGGGGAGCGGTTTCAACCGCGACCGGATTTTTCGCTCGAACATTATATGGCGAAAGCGATGACGCCGGAGGAAACGATCGAGGTGAAAGTGTGGTTTGCGGCGGCGGCGATGGAACGGGCGCGACGGGAAAGTCACACGGCCATCGTGAGCGAGACGCCGGTGCGCGGCGGGTGCGAGGTGGTGTTGCGCAGTTATTCGCTCGAATGGTTGGGAGGATGGGTGTTGTCGTTCGGCGAGGATGCGGAAGCGATCGAGCCGGTGGAATTACGGCGGCGGGTGCGAGAGCAGGCGGAGCGCGCGCTGCGGCGTCATCAGGAATAATCTCCTGACATAGGGATGTCAGTGAGGCGGGTTAACGTGCGCGCCACATGAATACCAACGGGCCGGCGGTGCGGATTGTCGAAGTGGCGTTCACGGGTTATCCGGTGACGCAGATCGAGCGCGCGAAGGAATTTTATGAAGGGCTGCTGGGGTTGAAGGTCGCGGTGGCCTTCGAGCATGGCGGCCGGCATTGGATCGAATACGAAGTCGGCGGGACGACGATCGCGATCAGCAACATGTCGAGCGAGCAGTGGAAGCCGTCGGCGGACGGGCCGGTCGTGGCGCTGGAGGTGGAAAATTTCGACGATGCCGTGGCGGCGCTGCGTGTGGGCGGAGTGAGGTTCTTGGTTGAGCCGATGCCGACCGGCGTTTGCTCGATGGCGGTGGTGGCTGATCCTGACGGGAACAGCGTGATGATTCACCGGCGCAATCGTTGAACCGATCCAGGTTTTGTCCTGAAAAACCGGGAAATGGAAGGGAACGAGGAATGTATGGCGTTTTTCACATCACAACAGTCTGCTCCCGTTTCGAGCGTGGTGAGCTCACCGCGTTTGGACGGTCGATCCACACACCTATGAAAAGTCGCACTTTGACGCTGAATGTTGCCGCGAACCGGGACACGGTCTTCGCGTTTTTGTCCCGCATCGAAAATCTGCCGCAATGGACGAGCGAAGCGTTGGGCGAGGTGGAGCGGGACGAGTTCGGTTGGTGTGCGTGCACCCCGCTGGGCGACCGGCATCTGGCGCTGTGCGCGGACGAGCGGACGGGTGTGATCGATTTGCTGCTCGGCGAGAAGCGGGACGAGATGACATTACACCCCTTGCGGGTGATTTCGCGGCCGCATGGCGCGATGGTGACGATGACGCTGGTGCAGGCGCCGGACGAGCCGGACGAATGGTTCGAGCGGGCGCAGGCGAGCTGGCTGGCGGATTTCCGGCGGTTGAAGGAAAGATTTGGCGGCGGGAGAGTGGAGGCTTCGCTGGAGGAACGCGCGGCGTTTTATCCGGGGATTGTGTCGGGGCGTTTTGTGGAGACGTGGAATTTTTACTGTGTGCATTTGGGTTTTCGCACGGTGACGGAATGCGGCGTGTATGTGCAGTTGGCGCATCCGAGCGGAGCGCAGATTGCGGTGCTGCAACATGAGCTGGATGGTCCTGCTCCGGAATTGATCAATGCGACGGATGGCCGTGGGTTTTGGTTGAACGTCGAGGTGCCGGATGCGGACGCGGAGTTTGCGCGGTTGCAGTCGGCGGGACTCGAGATCGTGGCGACGCCGGAGGACAAGCCGTGGGGCGATCGGATGTTTGTGGTGCGCGATCCGAATGGAGTGCTGATTGCGCTCTCGCATCGGCTGCCGGCGCCGGAGCCGTTGTCGAGATATCCGGCGGCATCGTGAGGAGCGGCGGGCGGCGGAGTGGGAGACCTTGCCTACATTGGTGTGCGGTGGGATTTGACGGAGAGCGGGACTGACGCACGTTGGCGCCGGTCGCTCTCTTATGAAAAGCCTGCTGCGTTTCCTACAATTCAACTTCATCCCGCGGAGTCCGGACTTCGCTTTGCTCGTGTTGAGGGTTTGGCTCGGTCTCTCGATGCTGGTGCTGCACGGATGGGGTAAACTCACCGGGTTTCGCGGAGGAGCGTCGAGTTTTCCGGATCCCTTGGGCGTGGGAT
The DNA here is from genome assembly GCA_023391285.1 of Verrucomicrobiota bacterium. Taxonomy (GTDB): domain Bacteria; phylum Verrucomicrobiota; class Verrucomicrobiia; order Opitutales; family Opitutaceae; genus Opitutus. The sequence goes on along the minus strand of JAEWBF010000123.1, from coordinate 100,427 downwards.
CTTCGCTGAGTATGGGAATGGCGGTTTTCGCGGAGGTGGTGTGTGCGGCGCTGCTGGTATTGGGACTCGCGACGCGGTTTGCGGCGCTGGTGTTGATCATTCTGCTCGTGGTGGCGTTCGCGACGGTTCATGGGACGAGGCTCACGGGGCCGGGGAATGGCGAGATGGCGTTCATTTATCTCGCGGGGTTTCTGGCTATCTTTCTCGCGGGACCTGGCAGGCTTTCGGTGGACGGCAAAACCGGCGGTGCTTGAGGTGCCGTCGGCGAAAAGGCTCAGGGTGCGCGGACCTGGTGGGGGGGAACCCTGACCGGCTAATGAGGAGAGTTGGAGGTCTTCAAAGAAGAGCCGGGTCGAACGTTGGCGCGAAAGGCGGGTCGATGGCGGGCTTTTATGGGCAAACGAATGCGGGCGAACGGGAACGAAGAGCGGTTGGTGGTGGGAACGCGTGGGGTGGCCAAGCTGTTGCTCGTGCTACTCGCCATAGAACTAGCTCTGGTGGCCGCGTATTTGCTGACGCGCACGTGGGTGAACTCGGCCGAATTGACGCGGCTTTTCGATTTGGATGGAGAAGGCAACATCCCGGCGTGGTTTTCGTCCGTGCAGCTCTTCGCGATCGCCGTCGCGTTTGGTTTGGCGGCGATAAATCCGTTGCACGAACGCGGAGGATGGAGCGGATTTCTCGTGGTGTGCGGCGGCGGTTTCGGTTTGCTGTCGGTTGACGAAGCGGCCGGGATTCACGAGCAGGTGAACCGTGTATTGAAACGGGTGGACTGGTGGCCGCGTTTTCCGAGCGGTCGCGGGTTCTGGATATTCGCGTATGGCACTGCGGGGCTCGGGATGCTGGCGTTGATGTGGCGACGGGTGGCGCGTTTTTTCCGACAACACCGGAGAGACGCGATGGCGATGACGGCGGGGATGGGCGTGTTGGTCGGCGGTGCGTTTGGAGTCGAGGCAATCGGCTACGAGTGGGTCGGGTTGGATGGGCCTGAGCGCTGGCAAATTGCGCAAGTGGCGGCGGAGGAATTCATGGAGATGCTAGGAGCCAGTCTCGTGTTCGTCGCGGTGCTGAGGTTCGCCGCTCGAGCTGCGGTGAATGAACGCGAGAGAGCTCCGCGAGTGCGGGTGGCTGCGGTGGGAGCGGAGTAGGAGACGGGCGCCGTCAATGGCAGGCGGCGTCGATTCCGCGGAGGGCGACCAGCGCGTCCAAGGTTCGCGCCAGGATTTCGACGGGATCGCCGCTGGCATGGACGGAGACGAGCAAGCTGCGAGCACGATAAAAATCGAGCACGGGAAGGGTGGCGGTTTCGAAGGCTTTCAAGCGAGCATGGATCGCGGCGGGTCGATCATCGCGCCGTTGCACCAGGGGGCCGCGGCAGCGATCGCAGAGGCCTTCGACGAGCGGGCGGTGAAATGTAACATGATAAGTGATACGGCACTGCGGGCAGCAACGGCGACCAGCGAGACGTTCCAGCGCGAAGGCGGCCGGCAATGCGTAACTCACGACGGCATCGAGCTGAAGATGATCGGTGGCGAGGAGGTGGTCGAACGCGTCCGCTTGGGCGACGGTGCGCGGGAAGCCGTCGAGGATGAAACCGCCGGCGCAGCGCAGACAATGCCGGCGCTGGCGAAGGAGAGAAAGGACGGCGTCATCGCTGACGAGCTCGCCGCGATGCAGGCACGACTGAGCCTCGCTGGCGGAGGCGCTGCCGCTGAGGAGACCGGCGCTGGCGGCCCGGAACAAGTCACCGGTGGAAAGCGTGCACGCGCCGAGCGCGGATTCGAGCAGTGCGGCTTGCGTGCCTTTGCCGACGCCGGGCGGGCCGATCAGCACCAAGCGCCAGGCGTGCTGCACGGCGGCAGGCGGCTGGCGGCAAGGGGTGTTTCCGCCGAAAATCCACGCGTTGCGATCGCGTGTTGGGGTCATGGCGGGACGCTACCTGTCGTGAGGTCGGTCGTCTTCGCTAATTTTGTGTAATGTTGCGCAGATTTTGGCGAACCGCGGGTCGGATCTTGGGGACTGCAGATCGGATTTTGCCGTGGGTGGGAAAGGCGTTTGCCGGAAGCTGGCAAACGTGTTCCAACCGCACAACAGATGTGCATTGCCCTGTCAGGAATCCGGGTCGTCGCGGAGATTTTCTCCGTGCGGCCCAAGAAGAGTGTGTTTGTGCCGATGAGTTGGATGACGTGCTTCTTCTCGACAAATCAGCGAAATGGTTTCGAACCGGTCGGGTTGTCACCCGCGGCCGGGCGGTGGCGTGTGTCCGAATTTTGCGAAAGCAGCCATGGCCGTTAATTCTCGATTTCAGACCTCAAGCAGCATGAACACGCGCGGGAATATTTTGATCGTCGACGACAACCAGTCGGTGTTCGAAGCGTTTCAGAAGATTCTCGTCTCGGCGGCGCCGGATCCGCGGCTGGCGGCGATGGAAGAGGCGCTCTTCGGGAATGTGGCGACGGCTCCGGCTGCGACCTTCCGGCTGACGTATGCGGCGCAGGGCATGGAGGCCGTGGATAAGTTGGAGGCGGAAAAGCGCGGCGGCTCGTCGTTTGCGGTGGCATTTGTGGATGTGCGGATGCCGCCGGGTATTGACGGAATTGAGACCGCGCAGCGGTTGTGGGCGATCGACGACGATCTGGAGATCGTGATTTGCAGCGCTTATTCCGACTACTCGTGGTCGGACATGGCGCGGAAGTTGGGGCGGCCGGACCGGTGGGTGATATTGAAGAAACCGTTCGACAACATCGAGGTGCTGCAGCTGGCGCATGCGTTGACGGAGAAGTGGATGCTGCGGCAGCAGACGCGGGCGCAAGTGGAGTCGCTGGAGGCGGGGGTGGCGACGCGAACGGCGGAGTTGAAGGCGGCGTTGGAGAAGTTGAAGCACGAATCGGCGGAGCGGGAGCGGTTCGAGGAAGAGCGTCGGATGATCGAGCGAAAGCTCGAGGAGACGCAGCGACTCGAAGGGTTAGGGATGCTCGCGGGAGGCGTGGCGCACGATTTTAACAATATCCTCACGGGAATCCTCGCGAGCGCTTCGCTGGCTGGGATGGATGTGCCGCAAGGCACGGACGTGAGCCAGCATTTGAGGCGGATCGAGGAGAACTCGTTACGCGCCGCGGGACTTTGTCAGCAGCTTCTCGTGTATGCGGGAAAAGGGCAGGTGAGCGCGGCGGCGTTGGATTTGAACGTATTGCTGCGGGAAACGCTGCAGCTGTTGCACGCGTCGGTGCCGAAAGATGCGGAGCTCGCATTGGAACTAGCGCCGACATTGCCGGCGATCGCCGGCGACGCGGCGCGGCTGCGTCAGGTGTTCATGAACCTGGTGTTGAACGCGGCGGAAGCGTTGAACGGTGGGACGCGCAAGATCCGGCTTTCGACGGGAACGACGGCGCTCGACGAGGCGGCGTTGGAGAAGACGGCATTTCGGGGCGAGGCGAAGGCGGGCGATTTCGTGACGGTGCAGGTGGCGGACACAGGATCGGGGATGACGCCGGACACCTTGAGCCGGATTTTCGAGCCGTTTTTCACGACGAAGTTCACGGGGCGCGGTTTGGGGCTTTGCGCGGTGTTGGGCATTGTGCGGGGGCATGGAGGCGCGATGCACGTCGACACGGAGCACGGGCGTGGGACGACGTTTCGCGTTTATTTCCCTGTGGCCGCGGCGCCGAGCGCAATTCTGGTCGAGTCGCCCGCGCCGGCGGCCCCGAAAGGGAAAGGTCGGGTGTTGGTGGTGGATGACGAAGAAGCGGTGCGGCTCGTGGCGGCGGCGGCGATCTCGCGGCAAGGCTTCGACGCGGTCGTGGCATCCGATGGCACGGAGGCGGTCGAGCTCATCGGACGAGAGCCGAATGGCTTGGCCGGCGTGCTGCTGGACATGACCATGCCGAAGATGGATGGACTGACGACGTTGGTGAAGTTGCGAGAAATTCAGCCGAACCTTCCGGTGGTGTTAATGAGCGGCCACGACCAAGGCGACATGGCGCGCAAACTGGAAGGTCACTCGGACGTGATGTTGTTGAAGAAGCCTTTCACCGTGGACGAGTTGCAGCGGTGCGCGACGAAGAGCTTCAAGACGTAAGCGAATCGAGTTGAGAATTCAGATGGGCGAATTCTGCGAGGCGTTTGACGGGCGGCCGCGCAGCCGCCAGTAGCCGGCCAGCGCGCTGCCGATGACGGAGTGGAAAACGCTCGAAATGGCGCAAGGCGCGGCGGTAAGCGGATCGGCGAAATGGTTGCGGGCGAGAACGACGCCGAGGCCGGAGTTTTGCATGCCGACCTCGATCGAGATGGTGCGGGCGACGGTGACATCCCAACGCGTGAGGCGGGCGGCGAGATAGCCGAGCGCGAAGCCGCCGATGTGCAGGCCGGCGACGGCGCCGAGAAGTCGCGGGGCGGCGGCTTTGATGGCAGGTGCACTGCCGCCGATGATGCTGGCGCAAATCAGAGCGATGGTGATGACCGAAACGAGCGGAAGGACGAGCTGCGTGCGCCGAACTGCGCTCGGAGCGACACGATTGAGCCAAACGCCAATGAGCACGGGAAGCACGACGACCTGGACGGTGCTGCGAAACAGGCCCCAGCCGTCGACGGGCACGAGTGTTCCGGCGAGCCAGGAGGTGAGGAGTGGCGTGAGTGCAACGGCACCGAAAGTGGAGCACATGGTCATCACGACGGAGAGGCAGACATTTGCGCGAGCAAGGTAGGTGACGACGTTGGAGGCCGTTCCGCCGGGGCAGCAGGCCACCAGAATAAGTCCGACGGCAAAGGCGGGTTCGAGAGCGAAGAGCTTGCCCAGCGACCAGCCGAGAAACGGCATGATGGTGAATTGGGCGATGAACCCGAGCGCGACGGCGCGGCGCATGCGGAGCACCGCGCGAAAATCCTCGATCGTGAGGGTGAGGCCCATGCCGAGCATGATGACGGCGAGCCCCCAGACGATCCACGGCCCGGAGAACCACGTGAACCCTTGGGGTGCGAAAAGAGCGATGCCGGAAAGCAGCACGACCCAAGCGGGGAAGGCATTGGTGAGTTGGGCGAGGAGACGCGCCATGCGGGACGCCGAAGTGAGGGGCGGCGCGCGCGCGCTGGCGAGGGTGGAGTGTGTCACCGTTCTGCGCAGCGCGCTGACGGAGTGGAACGCCGGGTAAGGTTCCCATCGGAGACGGGGGAAACGAGCCGATGGCGGGAGATGGAGCGGGCAGCTAGGTTGCGCGATGAACGCGAAACTCAGGCTGGGATGCATAGCGACGGGAGTTGCGGCGATGTGGGGCGGATGCGCGTCGGTTTCGACGGCTCCGAAGGCAGTGGTCGTGACGGCGGAACCGCCGAAGCTCGAGGTGGTGGCGGAGTTTCCGCATCAGCAGGTGACGGGCGTGGCGGTTTCGAGCAGCGGGCGAAGGTTCGTGAACTTCCCGTATTGGTCGGATGGACACACCACGTCGGTGGCGGAGGTGGAGGAATCGGGGGTGCTGCGACCCTTTCCGGATGTCGCGTGGAATGCGAAGAGCGGACCGGCGGCGCATCGTTTTGTCTGCGTGCAAAGCGTGCACGTGGACGATCAGGACACGTTGTGGATTGTTGACGCGGGTTCGCCGAAGCAGACGGGAGTGGTGGAGGGCGGGGCGAAGCTGGTGAGGGTGAATCTGGGCACGAACGAGGTGGCGCAGGTGATTCGTTTCGGGCCGGACGTGGCGCCGGAGCGCAGCTATCTGAACGACGTGCGCGTCGATACGAAGAACCAGTATGCGTTTCTGACGGACTCCAACATGGGCGCGCTGGTGGTGGTGGATTTGCGGACGGGGGCGGCGCGTCGGGTGCTGGACAACGATCCGTCGGTGCAGCCGGAGCCGAACCTGGCATTGAAGGTGCAAGGAAACGTCTTGATGGATCCCGAGAAGCAGCAGCCGCTGGCGCTTGCGTCGGACGGGATCGCGATCGATCCCGTGGGACGCTGGCTCTACTACAAAGCGCTGACGGGGCACACGCTGTATAGGATTCCGCTGCAGGTGTTGGAGACGGAAGGTATTTCGGATGGCGAAATCGCGCAGCGGATCGAGCGCGTGGGGCGGCTGCCGGCGTCGGACGGACTGGCTTATCGCGACGGCAAAGTCTACGTGACGGCGATCGAGGAAGATGCCGTGGTGGCGTATGATGTGGTGACGCGGCAGTCGGAGATCATCGCGCAAGACGAACAGTTGCGCTGGCCGGACAGTCTCGCGTTCACGCCGGACGGCGACCTGCTTGTAACCACCTCGCAAATACACCTGACGCCGAAGTTCAATCGCGGCGAAATGAAGGTGCAGGACCCGTATCGGGTGTATCGGCTGGCGGTGCCGGATGCGTTGGTGCCGGCGGAGTAGGCGGAACGCACGGTGGATAGCACGGGCAGGTTGCCCGTGCTACGCGATCAGTGCAGCGGATGGCGTTTGAGTTCGGCGGCGATGGCGGGTTCGGCGCCGAGGGTGCCGACCAATTCATCGATATAATCGGGCTGGCGCGCGGCGCGGGCGGCCTGGGTGACGCGCTCGAGCTTGGCGCGGATCTTCAGCTCGTTGGCGACCTCGGCGTAGTTGGCGCGCTGCAGGAATTTCTCGAGGTAGCGGGCGTGGCGTTCCCAGAGCCAGGCGTCGGTCTGCCGCTTGGCTTCGAGACGCGCGCGATACCAGTCGCTTTGCAGGACGGTGTCGCGGTCGAAGAGCGAACGGAAGGCGGGATCGTCGGGACCGCGGCCCTCCCACGTGCCGTCGCGCATGATGTGAAGCAGCGCCCGGAGAGGCGGGCAGGCTTGTTCGATCGAGCCGTCGTTGAAGTAGTTCGTGGCGGCGGTGCGCATCGCATCGACGATGTTGGCGACGCCGTCGACGAAGACGTCGATATCCTGCTGTTCCGGCCGGAGTAGTTCGGATTCGAATACGGTGGTCGGATTGCTGAACACACGGCCGCAGAATGCCTGCACGAAGCGCTCCGTGATGCGCCAGCCGAGACGGCTGGCGAGGACGCGTTTGCCCTTGTGATCGAAGTCGGTGCAGCGCTCGAGGTAGCCGTGATCGATCATGAACTGCGGATCGCGTTCTTCCGGAGTCATGCGCGCCCAGATTTCAGGCACGAGAAGCGAGACGTCGTGGTCGACGCGGAGCTTCGGGCCGAGCCAGCCCGCGGCGGAGGAGAAGATCGGCAGGCCGGTGAGGATGTAGGAGACGAGCGCGACGTTCAGATCGTAGATGGGAGGAAGCGCGTTGAATGGGCCCTTCGTGAGCGCGCCCTCGGAGCCGGCGCCGGTCGTCGACGGCGATTTACCGGTGAGACTGGCGATGAGATCCATGAACGCCTCGGGCAATTCCTGGTAGTGAACCGGGCCGAAAACGCAGAGCGGGCGGACGCCGGGCTCGGGCGGATTCAGGCGGCGGCCCATGAGGACGGCGCCGACGGGGAAGACAACGGGTGAGTCGGCGGGGAGGCGGCGGTAGAGGCGCGCGCCGGTTTGGGCAAGATAGGTGGCGCGTGGGTCTTCGAGATCGGGGCGATACTGGAGGTATCGAGGATTCTTGGACGGCTTGCCGTCGACGAGGCGCGGATGTGCGGGTGAGACCAGGAACTTGGGGCCCGGATTGTCGAGGTAGTCGTGAAAGATCTTGCGAATCGGATCGGTGAAAGCGTCGAAGCCGAGCGTGTCCTCGACGACGGCGACCGCTGCAGCGCGATCGAGCGGCTCGTAGTTGGAGAAGAAATTACCGGGCTGGCCGAAGTCGCGCTCCGTGCGTTTGTCGTAGCCGCGGACGATCGCATCGTCGGGCCGCTGGAAGAGGCGGGTTTCGCAGTTGTGAACGAATTTATAGGACGGAGCGGCGTCGCGCGGTGAGGGCACCGCGCCTCCATTGGATTCGTTGACGGGCGCGCCATGGACGATGCTGCGCGGCGCGACGGCGGAGGCGGTGATATCGTCTTCGGCCTGGATTTTTTCGGCGGGGAAAAAGTCTTTGCGCAGCGTGAAGGTGCGCCAGCCGCCGTCCTTGGTGTAGCCCACGCGAAGGTAGTGCGTGAGCAGGCGGTCGCGCTTGTATTTGAGCTCGTTACCCGGGCGGCCGTTGATGGTGTCCACGCCGTAGAACTTGCGCCAGTCGTCGCCCCATTTGGATTTGTAGGCGCGCTTCAGGATGAGAACCAAGTCGCGGATGTTGCCGGGAATATTTTCGAGCCACGCGTTGTATTCGTCGGTGTAGTCGCGGCTCACGGAGAGAAGCTTGACGACGGAGCCGAGCGAGCGGCGCGGGTCGAGGATATGGCGGGCGTTGGGCCGGTTTTGAGCGGGGTCCTTGTAGCGCTTCGTGTAGTCGTGACGGAGGATTTCGTCGACCTGATCGAGATCCTTCTGGAGGTCGGCGACGAAGACGGGACCGGTGAACGTGGCGTCAGCGATGGATTTCGAGATTTCGGATTTGCCGCCGCCGGAGACGGTGCACGGCTTGTGACACAGAATGCCCTCGGCGGTCGTGCCGCGCAGGCGCCAGCGGCGGCCCTCGTCGGGCTTGTTCATCTCGACCTTGTATCCGGACGGCAGGACGTAGGTGATGCGCGGAAGGAGTTTGAGCGTTTGCTCGGAGCCATCGGCGTCCTTCCAGCTGATGCGCTGGGTGCGAAGATCGAAACGCGCGTCCTGTGGGACGTAGTGGATGTTGGGCCGCGTGCGGTCCTTGGCCCAGCCGCCGGGCTGGAGTTCGGCTTGGGGGCCGAGGAGCTTCATGGCGTCTTCGAAGGTATGGTCGACGCCGGGGACGTAGCTGCTGAGCTGGAAGTCTTCGCCGAGGTCGTAGCTGGGAAACACGAGCGCGCCGCCGGCGTGTTCCTCTTCAGCGCCGCCAAGGAGATTGGCGGCGAAGCTGATCTGGGTCTTCACCTCCTTTTTGCAGTAGCCGAAATAGTTGTCGGAGATCAGCGTGACGACCGTGCCGGAAGCGTTGCGCGCGGTGATCTTGAACGGGCTGCCGTCGTTGTAGAGCTCGTCGGGTTTTTTCCAGCACATGCCATCGCGCCGCTGGCGTTCGGTGGCGGCGTCCCACGCGGGAAGACCGAGATCGATTTTCTTCAGCCCATTGAGCTGCGGCGCGAGGATGACGCAGCCGGTGTGGCCGGTCCAGTGTTCGGGATCGAGAGCGGCGTCGTTTTCGGGGAGGTGAGGATCGCCCGCGTTGCCGAAGATGCTTTCGACGAAATCGAGATTGGCGACGAGGCTGCCGGGGACGAAGAAACGCGTTTCCATCGAACGCGCGGGCGTGAAGCCGGGCACGGCAGGCACAACGGTCGGGCGCAGGTAAAGCGAGACGAAGCATTCAGCTTGTTTCGCTTCGGCGGCGGTGAAGGGGAGGCGGGCGAGATCGGGGGGCGGCTGGAGCGCGATGCGTAGCAGGCGGCCGAATACAGCGGGCGGGACCGCTTTCTTGTCGTCGGGAATGGGCAGACCGCCTTCGGTGACGTGGAAGATGCCCTGGGTGGTGCGACGATCGGCCTTGGGATTGTGAAGCACGCCCTGCCGCACGCGGCGCGAGGTCAGGATGGGGCTCTGGTGTTCGTCGCGTGAGGGTGGCAGTGACAGAATGCGGGCGAGGCCGGGGCGATCGATGACGAGCGTCAATGCGGGCAGGCGCGGCGTTTCGACGTGCTGTTCGAGGTAATCGAAAAGGAAGTTTTGGATGCGCTGGTCGACGGGGCAGAGGTGACGCGAGAGGGCGCGATCTTTTTCGCGGCTCAGGGCGACGAAGTTGCCGACGAGATCGCCGAAAGCATCATCGCCTTGCGCAACGCCGGGCTGGGAGATTTCGCGCAGCTTGAGATTGAGATAGGCGAGCGAGCGGGGATCGGAGGTGGCGGCAGGGATCGGCGAGGACATGGCGATGAAACGAATAGGTTTGGCGCCGAAAGCAAAGTTTACGCCGGCGGGTGCGCAAACCAATAGGCTGCGCACATCATGCGGAGTTTTACGCAGAAACGATGGTCAGGCGGCGGGTTCCGGCGCGGTGACGGAACGCAGAAAGGCGGTTAGGAACCCGCCTTAGGGTCTGCAACGCGGCGATCGTCGCGTCAGTCGAGCTTGATCTGCAGATCGGTGGTGACGCGGTGGCCTTCGCAGTCGAAGTGGAAGATGTGCCGCGTGGCGGATTTGATGGCCGCGATGGAAAGTTTGTGGCCGCGCACGATGGCGGGCAGGGTGAGTTTGCAGGGGTAGCCCATGTCGCAGAGGGTGTTTTTGAAGCCGCCCACCGTCATGTTGGTGATTTCACCGATGGCGTCCTGGATCACTTCGTCGCCGTGCATGGCGACCTCGTCGGGCGTCATGCCGAGAATGCGCGAGCTGGAGATTTTGCCGAATTCTTCGGAGAGGCAGAGATAGATGAGGCCGTTGGCGGCGCCGACGAAACCAACGCTGGCGACGATTTGGCTCGAAGGCAGAGGCAGCGTGATCGAACTCGGCGGGGCGGTCTCCACGAATGCAGCGTCGTGGCCGGCCATCGTGCGGAAAACGCTCTGAACGGAGCGGATGATGCAATCTTGGATGACTTGATCGGTGATAGGCGAAGTGGCGGCCGGCATGAAGAAAGGGGGCGGAGCTAAGATTCGGACGCCCGACGCGTTCCTGAAGACATGTTTTTGCCGGTCTGCGACTCCAGGAGTGGATCGCGAAGAAATGGCGTAAGAAGGCGAGAAGGCGCGGGCGCCGTCACGCGGAGGAGGTGCAGAATGGGCCGATTAACATCCAGTTCGGAACTGTCATACATTATATGACACTTTCAGGCGGGGGGCGGACGCAGGTGGCTCGAGCGGGCGAGATCTCGCGGGGAGCAGGTCTCAAAAAAAGGGCGGGTGGGAGACCCGCCCGAGTTGGAAGACGAGTGCGAGGCGGGGTTAAGGCAGGGGTTCGGCGATGACGCTGTTGCCGTTGAGCGTGAGTCGGTCGGCGGCGACGCGGCCGTGGATCGTGGTGTTGGTGTTGAGGCTGACGGCGCCGTTAGGCGCGGTGACGTGGCCGTGGACGGTGCCGCCGGAGTTGAGGGTGAGGCCGCCGTTGGCGATTTGGAGGTGGAGCCAGCTGGGATGAGGCACGGCGCCGATGGTGCCTCCGTTGACGGTAATCGTGTTTGCGATGCGCAGGATTACCGGCCCGACGATTTGCACGGACGCGCGGCTGTTGAGCGTGAGCGATTGCATGTGATAGATCGCGGGTTCCGTCGCGCCAGCGACGCCGAAGACGAAGGAACTGCTGCCGTTGGCGGTGAATGCGCCGTAAGCGCCGGCGGGGATGACGACGGGGCCGGCGTTGGAGTTGAGCGTGAGATTGCGCAAGGTGGCGAAGCTGCCGGGGGACTGGCTGGGATTGTTGATCGTGACGTTGCGCGTGCCCGTCGGTGCTTGCGGAATGGATACGGTTGGCATCGGGATTGCGTCGACGCGGCGGATGACGTGGCGGAGCACGGCGCTGCCGTTGAGCGTGATCGCGTGATTGGTCGGGGAGGCGGAGCCGGTGGCGTCTTGCGTGCCGCCGTAGAGCGGGCTGCCGTTCAACTGCACGCGAGGCGTGCCGGGCACGAGGAGATCGCCGGAGACGCCGGCGCTGGAGTTGAGCGTGACGCTTTCGGGGAGCAGAACCTGGATGGAGCCATCGATGTCGCCGTTGAGCGTGGGCGCGTGACGGACGAGGGCCGTGATGGTGATCGTGAGCGTGCCCGTGGCGCTGCCGGCGTAATTGTCGTCAACGAGGATCGCGACGACATCGTAAGTGCCGGGAAGCGTCGGCGCGGTGGACGATCCGTTGTAGGTGACGGCGACGTCGAGGTCAGCGGGAGTCGTAGTCGTGGAAACGGAAACGGGGTCGCCAGTGTAGGGCTGTTGGAGATCGTCGAGAGTCACGGTGGCGGGAGCTTTGGCGATCGTGAGCGTGAGTGGCGCGGCGCCGGTGCCAGCGAGGTTGGAGGCGCTGATCGTGATCGCGAAGGTGCCGGTGACAGCCGGCGTGCCGGAGATGATGCCGGTGGTTGCGTCGAAGCTGAGTCCTTCGGGCAGGCCTGCGGCGTGGAAGCTCGTCGGCGTATTGCCCGCGGTGATCGTGTAGCTGAACGCTTCGCCGTAGGTGCCGCTCGCGGGCGAGGCGCTCGTGATGAAAGGCGTGCCGACGATGGTGACTTCGAGAGAGGTGTCGGTGAGGGAGAACGCGGCGGCGTAGCCCGAGGGGAGGCCGGTCGCGGTGAAGTCGCTGGCGGTGAAGTTGGTCGAAGCAAACGTGGCGAGTGTGTAGGTGTTGCCGGCGACGAAGCCGTCGCCGGGCTGTAGCGAGAATGCGAATACGCCGGTGCCGGACTTCGTGAGCGGGCCGGCGAGGGCGAGATGTCCGGACGTGCCGGTCGCGCCGAGTTCGAGGGAAACGGTGCCGCCGCCGGACCAGGTGAGACCGCTGGCGCCAAGTTCGAGCGTGGACGTGGCGACGTCGAGCGAGGCGGAGTCGTTGATTACGACGGGGCCGAGCACGCGGCCGGGGATGCGGAGCGAACCGGCGTTGAGGATGACGGAGCCGGTGAAGGTGTTTTGGGCGGAGAGAACGAGAGTGCCTGCGCCGGTTTTCGTAAGGGGGCCGTCGCCGGAGATGATGCTGCCGAGGGTGATGTTGTGCGGTTCGCCGGCGGCGTCGGCGGTGTTGATGACGATGCTGTTGTTGGCGGGTAGTGTGATCGGGGCAGCGGTGGACCAGTCGCTCTTCGCGGCGAGGATGCCGGAGGCGAGAACAACGGAAGGGGTGAACGTGCCGGAGCCGGCGGTGACGATGCCGCCACTGCCGAGGTAGAGCGTGCCGCCGTCGAGCGTGAGCGTGGCGGTGCCGGCGGCGACGGTGGCGTTCAGGCCGAGCGTGATCTTTTCGATCGTGCTGGTGCCGCCGGTGAAGTTGGCGCGGGAGACATTGTTGGTGCGGGCACCGAGGACGAGTCCGCCTTCGGCGGTGGCGTTGAACGTGCCGCCGGTGACGCGAAGTTGTCCGCCGCGTCCGCCGGAGGCTTGGTTGCCGACGGTGATGATGCCGCCGACATTGAGCGTGCCGCCTTCAACGGACATCGAGCCCCAGGAGTTGTTGGTGCCGATGCCGACGGTGCCGGAGACGTTGGCGGTGCCGCCGGTGACGACGAAGCCGAAGTTGAAGGAAGGCGTGCCATCGCTGCTGCGCGGGAGATTGATGCTGGTGGCGTTGAACGTGCCGCCGTTGATGCGAATGAGATTGTTGGTGCTGTTGTTGCCATTGACGGCGGCGAAGGTGGCGGTGCCGGCGTTGACGATGAGGCTGCCGCCGTTGCCGTTGACGGTGGTGGTGCCGGTCGCGCTAAACGTGCCGCCGTTGATATCGAGCGTGCCGCCGCCGGCGGAAATGTTGACGGTGGACGCGGCGAGCGAGCTGTCGGGGGCGAGGCGGAGCGTGCCGGCGTTGACGTTGACGGGTCCGACGAGGGTGGCGGGTTTGCTCAGCACGAGCGTGCCGGCGCCGGATTTCGCGAGGCCTTCGGTGCCGGCGAGGGTGGCAGCGATGTTGGCGGTGGAACCGCTGCCCAGGGCGGTGACGGTGATGACGGGGGCGCCGCTAACGGCGTCGAGCGTGAGCGTGTTGGCGGAGTTGGCGTTGTCGTCGATCGTCCAACTGGCGGGCGAGGCGGTGTTCGTATCCGAAAAATTGAGACCGGAAACGGTGCGCGGTGTGTCGAGGACGACGATGTTGTCGGCGGGGACGTCGAAGTTGCCGAAGGTGGGAATCGCGCCGAGGCCGTCGGCGATGACACCGCCGTCCCAATTGGAGGTGTCGCTCCAGAGTCCGCCGGAGACGGGATTGATCCAGGCGAGCGTGGCGCGGTTGTAGGCTTGGCCGCCGGTGAAACCGCCGGCGAGGGGCGTGCCGCTGGTTGAGGCGATACCGGTGCCGGTGGGTTTCAGGTCGAGGCGGATCGTGCCGCTGCCGCTGATGGAGCCGACGGTGACGTTGTAGGCGACGGCGCTGAGTGGCGTGACGGACGTGACGGTGCCGACGACGGAGCCGGTGGTGGTAACGAGGAAGTCGGAGGCGTCGACGCCGGTGGCGGGGTCGTTGAAGGTGACGCGGAAAGTCACGCTGGTGGCGCCGGTCGACATGGTGGTCGGATCGTAGCGGTTGCTGGCGATCATCGCGGGCGGGAGAGGCGGGAGAGCGGCGAGGGAGGTGACGATGTCGGGAGTGGGTTGCGCGCTCATACCGTCGCCGAGGAAGAAGCTCGGATGCGGCGGCTGGTTGTATCCAACATTCTGCCACGCGATCGCGACCCGGTATTGGCGGTCGTGCATGAGCGTGGAGAGTCGGTGCGGAGTGGGAAGCGTCGTGGTGTAGATGCGGACGGCGTCGTTGGTGGTTTCGCGCCAGATGACTTCTTCGCGCCAGTCGCCGAGGATATCGGCTTGGAGGGCGGGGTTGGCTTTGGTGCCGTTATTGGAGGCGACTTCGGGTGGCGAGAGGAGGGTTGCGAGCGTGCCGGGATCGCCGGGATTCGCGCCCCACTGCCATTTAGTGATGCTGGTGCCGTCGAGGAGCTCGCGGAGGAGGTCGCCGTCCCACCAGATCGCGTGGTTGATCGATGGTTTGTTCGGGGCGATTTGGACGCCGCGGGGGCCGAGAGCGGCGTTGGGCGTGGAGAGTTGTGCGGAATACATGCCGCCGGTGCCGGCGGAGGCCCACATCTCGTAGCCGCGGTAGCGCGGGTCGACATCGGCGGCGAGGCCGCGGCCGACGTCGAGGGACGTGGTGCTGGTGTTTTGCACGCCGAAGATCAGGGCGCCGGTGCGGGCGTCGCGGAATTCGCCGCCGTTGGGGCCGTAGCTGCCGGAGCTTTCGTGCGGTTGCCAGACTTCGAGGCCGGGGCGGTCGGGGTCCATGTCGGAGACGTGCAGCGCGTCGCCGTGGCCCCAGCCGGTGCTGTAGAGACCACGGCCGTCGTCATCGATCGCGGCGGCGCCGTAGATGATTTCGTCGCGACCGTCGGCGTCGACGTCGGCGATGCTGAGGTTGTGATTTCCCTGGCCTTGGTAGTTGGCGTAAGGGCCGCCGGAGAAGCCGGTGTCGAAAGTCCAGCGTTGGGTGAGTTGGCCGTTGCGCCAGTCCCAGGCGACGATGACGGCGCGGGTGTAATAGCCGCGGGCCATGAGGAGTGAGGGACGGCGGCCGTCGAGGTAGGCGACGCCGGCGAGGAAGCGATCGACGCGATTGCCGGTGGTGTCGCCCCAGTCGGCGATGTTGCCGCGCGGCGGAATGTAATTGGTCGTGGCGAGAATGGCGCCGGTGAGGCCGTCGAAAAGCGTGAGGAACTCGGGACCGGCGAGAATTTTGCCGTTGGCGCCGCGGTGATCGGCGTTGGGGTCGCCGATGATTTCGCCGGTGCCGCTGACGGTGCCGTCGGCGGTTTTGCAGGCGATTTCGGCGCGGCCGTCGCCGTCGAGATCGTAAACGATGAACTGCGTGTAGTGGGCGCCGGCGCGAATGTTGCGGCCGAGGTCGATGCGCCAGAGTTGCGTGCCGTCGAGCTTGTAGGCGTCGAGATAGACGTTGCCGGTGAAGCCGTCGAAAGAGTTGTCCTGTTGGTTGGACGGATCCCATTTGACGATGAGCTCGTATTCGCCGTCACCGTCGAGATCGCCGACGGAGCTGTCGCCGGGACTGTAGTCGTAGTCGGGGCCGGCGGCGGGGCGTTGGAGCGGAACGCGGAGATAAGGTTGAACGGGAGAGTTGGCGGGGAGCGTGAAGGCGGGGCTGGCGGGTTGCTCGACGCCGGCGATGACGGGAGCGACGGAGTAGGCGTTGGGTTGCGTGAAGTCGGCGGAGAGGTCGGTGAAGTGCGTGGCGCCGGTGAGGGGCGTGGCGTTGAGGAGCGTGGGCGCGGCGGAGCTCGTGGAGCGGTAGAGGTTGAAGGCGATGTCGGCGGGATCGGTGCCGAGGACGCGCCAGCTGATGAAGACGTCGGTGTCGGTGGCGCGAACGGCGACGACGCCGCGGCCGAGGTTTTCCATCAGGTGGGTGGCGGCGTGGGCGGAGGCCGCGAGTAGTGTAAGAACGGATACGAACAAGATCCGGGCGAGCGCGTGGGATCGGGCGATCATGGAAGGGGTGGGGTTGGGGAAGGGAGCACGCGCCGATGCGCGCGTGCGGGGTAGGTGGCTCAAGTGGCCCAGGGAGGAGGTGTGTCACCATGCGTGGTGCGGCCGGACAGTTCGGTGCGCGGGAGAATCGGGGAAATCCCTGTATTCCGGGCTGGCGCGCATGCCCGTGAGTTGAGCGGCAGGATGGATGGGATTTTGCGGGAGACTTTCGGGCGGGCGGTGGTTGGATCGAGGCATGTTCTCGATGCGCGCTTTGAGAGTGGGGGCCGGATTCGTGATGTTGGGCGGTGCGGCGTTCGCGGGGGATTTTCCGGTGTTGAAGATGCGGCCGCAGACGATCGATGCGGCGATCGAGATCGGTTACGGGTTGGCCGTCGCGGATGTCGATGGCGACGGGACCGGCGACGTGCTGCTGGCGGATGCGAAGCAGATCGTGTGGTATCGCGCGCCGGCGTGGGAGAAATTCGTGATGACGGACGCGCTAACGAAGCAGGATCATGTGTGCATCGCGGCGCGGGATTTGAACGGTGATGGAAAGGCGGAAGTGGCGGTGGGCGCGGAGTGGAATCCCGGCGATACGGTGAACAGCGGCGCGGTGTTTTTGTTGGAGGCGCCGGCGGACCGAAAGGAGAAGTGGACGGCGCGGCGGCTGCCACATGAGCCGACGACGCATCGGATGGCGTGGGTGCGGACGGCGGAGAAGGAATTTTCGCTCGCGGTGTTGCCGTTGCATGGGCGCGGGAACAAGAACAGCGCGGGCACGGGGGTGGAGTTTCTTGGTTACGAGTGGCCGTGGCGGGCGGAGAGCGAACCGGTGCGGTTGTGGCCGACGGAGCCGGCGTTGCATGCGACGCACAATCTGGATGTGCTGCCGGCGGGAGAGGGAGCAAACGAGACGATCCTCGCAGCGACGAAGGAAGGCGTGCGTTTAGTTGATCTGCGGAAGACGACTGAGGCGCCGCGGACGATTACGACGACGGCCGCGGGCGAAGTGCGAAGCGGTTGGTTGGGGGATGGGCGGCGATTCGTGGCGACGATTGAGCCGATGCACGGGAATCAACTTGCGGTGTATCAGGCTGCAGAAGCGGGGGTGGCGACGTGGGGAGATTGGAGCGGCTCGCGAGTGGTGTTGGATGAAAACATGGTGCAAGGGCACGCGCTCGCGGTGGGAGATTTACTGGGCGTCGGCAGCGATCAGATTGTTGTGGGATGGCGAGGGGGCGGGCGCGGCGGTCGCAGTGGGAACGTGGGGATTAAAGTGTGGGTGTGGGATGCGACGGAGGCGGCGTGGCGGGTGGCTGCGGTGGTGGATAAGGGTCAGATGGCGTGCGAGGATTTGAAGGTGGCCGATCTGAATGGGGACGGGCGGCTCGACATCGTCGCGGCGGGACGCGCGACGAAGAACGTGGTCATCTACTGGAACGAGACGACGGAAGCGGAGGGAGCGGGCGCGAGGGGGAAATCCGCGGCGGTGATGTGAAGCGGTGACGAAAAAGGGCGGGTTGAAAACCCGCCCTACGAGAGGAGACCGCGCCGTGTGCTGTTAGTCAGGACTTGGTGGGGATGGGGAGTTTGAACTCGGCGAGGAGCGCGTCGATGAGCGCGTGTTTTTCGTCGTCGGGCATGGCGGGGTGGAGGCCGGTGTGGCGGACGGTGCCGTCGGGTGCGAGGATCGCCATGTGCGGGATGCCGGTGACGCCGTAGTCGGGGTTGAAGACTTCCTGTTCGCTGAAGGCGACGGTCCAGGTGACGTTCTTGGCTTTGATGAAATCGTTCATGAGCGCGTGCTCGCGAGCGGCGTCGCCCCGGGTGTCGATCGGTTGGGCTTCGAGATTGTGGACGCGGCCTTGGAGGCTGGTGACGCCGACAATTTCGACGGGGGAGTTTTTGTAGTGTTCGGTGAGCGCGCGCATCTGCGGAAAGGAGGCGATGCACGGGCCGCACCACGTGGCCCAGAAATCGAGAACGACGACTTTGCCTTTGAGGTCGGCGAGGGATTTCAAGCCGTCGCGCGTGGCCCAGGTGAAGTCGAGTTCGGGTGCGGGGTTGCCGATGAGGGCGGCTTGGGCGGCTTTGACGCGCGCGGCTTGATCGAGTTGGGCGAGGAGTTGGTCGACGTAAGCGGCGGGTTTGGTTTCCGGGAAGTCGGATTTGAGCTGGGCGAGAAGGGTGCGGGCGGTGGCTTCGTCTTCGAAGACCTGAAGGTATAGCATCGCCTTCATGATGAGGATTTCGGCGACGGCGTCGGTTTTCTCGGATTTGTGTTTCTCGAGGAGGGCGTCGAAGGCGGCGAGTTCGGGCGCGAGGTCTTCGGGGGTTTCGGCGCCGGATTGGAGCTTGGTTCTGATTTCGGCAACGAGGGATTGGAGGGCGGCGGTGGGCGATGTGTCTTCGGCGGCGAGGGAGAAGAGTGGAACGGCGAGGGCGAGGAGGAAGGCGAGGAGACGGCGGAAGTTCATGGGAAGAAGGGAACCACGAATGGACACGAATGCACACGAATGCACACGAATAAAGGGGGGCTGAGCGCGGCGAGTCGCGGACAGGGAAGGAGGCGATTATTGCAACTCGAAGATCTCGATGAGAGCGACGCCGGTGGCATCTTCGGCATTCGTTATATGCGCGGTATAGACGCCAGCGGTGAGAGTGATGAGGAGGGCGGCGTCACGGCTCGCGAGGTCCAACGCGCCAGCGCCGGCGAGAGTGAACGCTTCCTGAAGGGCCGGATCACCGTTCCAGTCGTCGTTCTCGCCGATGAGTGCGGAGGCACCGCGCGTCATCTTGTAGAGCTTCAGTATCGGATTTTTAAGCACGTGTGACTCAGAAACTCCGCGTTGAACGAGTGCGGGACCGAGTCCGCGGACGAGGATTCTTTTCTCGCCGACACCCTCGAGAACGAAACCGGCGATCAGCGTGTCCTCACCGGCGCCCGCGATCGCACGAGTCGAGAGCGCTTTGAGACGGGTAGGATGAGAGAGGTCCGTATCGTAGATTTCCGCCAGGACGATGCCCGGTTCGCCGTTTGAGCTTTCGACATGAGCGGTATAGACGCCGCCTTCCATCGCGGAGAACAAGGCTGCATCGAGGGATCCGATTTCCAACGGCGATGCCCCGAGGC
Source organism: Verrucomicrobiota bacterium (assembly GCA_023391285.1). Taxonomy (GTDB): domain Bacteria; phylum Verrucomicrobiota; class Verrucomicrobiia; order Opitutales; family Opitutaceae; genus Opitutus. Next base: position 81,169 of record JAEWBF010000123.1, on the reverse strand, counting down.
GCGCGAAGGTTTCCAACATGTCCGAGGTGCCTGACCAGTTTTCATTCGCGGCGTGCAGCGCGACGGCGGACGGAGCGTGGCGAAACAGTTTCAGCCGTGGATCGCGGAGAGCGGTTGTCACCTGTGGGGCAATGGCAGGGCCGATGCCTCGCACCAGCATCTGCTTGTCTGAGGGCCCCTGAAGGACGAGTCCCATGATCAACGTCTGCGCTCCGGTCCCGACGGCGCAGCGAGCAGAGAGCGCCGCCAGTCGAAGGGTTGGCCACTCGATCCGAATGGTGTCGGTGGAGACGGTTCCGTGGTCGTTTGCGGCGACTAGAACGTATTCGCCTGCACTTTCGGGCATCGGGGGAAGGGCGAGCACGGGCGCGCGGGCACCGGGGAGAGGAGCGCCGTCTTTGAACCATTGATAACTGAGCGGCGAAAGACCGGTGACGAAGGCCTCCAGAATAATCGGATCACCTCTGAAGACCGAAGGCTTGGGCTGGGTGAGGACCACAGGATTGCGAGGAACGACGACCAACTCGATGGATGCGGTGGTGGAGCCCTGAGCGTTGGTGACGGTGACAGTATAGTCGCCTGCGTCTCGAGCCGAGACATTGCCGAGTGAGAGGTAGTTTTCGGAGGACACGATCTGGTTGCCTCGTGTCCAACTGTAACGGAGCGGCGGCGTGCCTGAAGCAACCACCTCAAGCCGCGCGTCGGTGCCAGAGACCGCGTAGATCGAGGCGGGTGGTTCTGCGATGACGGGCTTGGTGGGTGTAACGGGATGGTAGATGTATTTTGTGAGAGATAGAATCTCGGTCCCCGAGGAAGTGATGTGAGTGCCTCTGCCCGCGATCAGGAGGGTGCCGTCCTGAAACAGCGCCGCGTCGTTGATGTGCGGCGCCGTGTAAGGGGTGGCGGCAGCGAAGGAGATTCCCGCGCTGTTGAACGTTGGATCCACCCGACCATCGGGCAGCAGGCGTAGTGGTTCGCTGAATACTTGCGGACCGCTGATCGACTCCGACGCGGGTGTCGCTTGAAAGACGTAGAGGTTTTCGGTGCTCGGATCGAAAAGGATGTTTCCGTGGAGATGGCTCGAGAAGCTCTGATCGATCTCGCCGCTGGCGTGCCATCTGCGGATGGGGCCGTAGGTCCCGATCATCGTGCCGAGGTTTTGGTGAGCGACGAAAACGGCGAGGTAGAAGGCGCCGTTCTTGGCGGCGGCGAGACCGACCCGTGCGACATGATTCACGTAGCTGATCATGCCTAGTTCCGACCAGAAGGTTTTGGCGAGATCGAGCTCGCCTGTTTCACTCAGGCGGCAGATCCGTGCCGATGCATCTGTCGTGATATAGTTCTTGATGCCGAGCGGGCGGCTAACGTGTTTCTCCTCGACGAACAACAGCTGGTCCCGGCTATCGACGACCATGGCGAGGATGGTGTTGTCCACCGTGTAGCTGGAAAAATGTGGGTCTGGGGCCCCGGTTGCGGTGAGCCGCGAGATGCGGACGCCATCGTAAACGTAGAGGCGGTTTTGCGAGTCCAGAGCGGACATGACTGCAGGGTCTGTAGCTGCGGCATAGGATGGATCGACGGTGCCGTTTTCGAGAAGGCGAAGCGCGCTATTACGGGCCGTGCCAGCAAACGAAGAGAACCTGCCGGTGATCACAACGCGGCCATCGGTTTGGACATGCACGCCGGCGATTTCACCGCCGGCGTCGAAGCCGGTTCCGCAATCGAATGAAAGGTCGAGTTGACCATTGCCAAGGAAGCGGGCGATTCCGCGCTGGGGATGTCCGTTGACGATCTGGATGAAGTCGCCGCCGGCGGCGATTACCCGGCCCTTCTGGTCGATGGCGATGCGGGAGGGAGGGGCCGTGAGCGCAGGCGATACATGGAAGTTCGGATCGACGGGTCCGTCTGCTGAGCCTGAGCGGCGGAAGGAGAAGCATGCGCGGCGATCAGAAGAATGGCAGATATCGCCGATGCTTGGGACGCGGGGCGAAGTCGGTGTAACATGGCTGAATTACACTGGTTGGAGACAGTTTTATGGGGCGAACCCGCTACTTGGAAGGGTGAACTCAACCGGGAAGGCGGCACAAAAAAGCCCCGCGCTTTTTGGGCGCGGGGCTGAGAGGCTGTGTTGCGCGGCAAGCGCGCAACCTACTTACTTCTTTTTCTTGGCGGCGGACTGCAGCTCGCTGACGGCGGCTTGGGCGGCGGCGAGGCGCGCGACCGGGACGCGGTAGGGCGAGCAGCTCACGTAGCTGAGGCCGAGCTTGTGGCAGAATTTCACCGAATCCGGATCGCCACCGTGTTCGCCGCAGATGCCGAGCTTGATGTTGGGGCGGGTCTTGCGGCCGCCGACGACCGCGAGGGCCATCAGCGCGCCGACGCCGGTCTGGTCGATCGAGGCGAACGGGTTCTTCTTCACGATCTCGTTTTCCTGGTAGGCACCGAGGAAGGAGCCGGAGTCGTCACGCGACATGCCGAGGCAGGTTTGCGTGAGGTCGTTCGTGCCGAAGCTGAAGAACTCGGCGGTCTCGGCGATCTCGGCGGCGGTGAGGGCACCGCGCGGAACTTCGATCATCGTGCCGACGGAGTAGGCGAGCTTCACCTTGCGCTCGGCCTGGACCTGCTTCGCGACGGAGTGAACGAGCTCCACCTGGAGATCGAGTTCCTTCTTGAAGCCGACGAGCGGGATCATGATTTCCGGGCGGGCCTTGATGCCGGCCTTCTGCGCCTCGGCGGCGGCTTCGAAGACGGCGCGGGCCTGCATGGCGGTGATCTCCGGATAACGGATACCGAGACGGCAGCCGCGGAAACCGAGCATCGGGTTGAACTCATGCAGCTCGTGGACGCGCTGCATGATCTTCTCGACGGCGATGCCGAGCTTCCGCGAGAGATCCATCTGCTGCTCCTTCGTGTGGGGAAGGAATTCGTGCAGCGGCGGATCGAGGAAGCGGATCGTGGCGGGGAAGCCCTTCAGCGCTTTGAAGATGCCGAGGAAGTCGGCGCGCTGGAACGGGAGGAGCTTGTCGAGGGCGGCTTTACGGGCGTCGAGGTTGTCGGCGAGGATCATTTCGCGCATCGCGTCGATGCGGTCGCCCTCGAAGAACATGTGCTCGGTGCGCGTGAGGCCGATACCGACGGCGCCGAACGCGACGGCGTTGGCGGTTTGCTCGGGGGTGTCGGCGTTGGTGCGAACCTGGAGCTTCGTCACCTGCGAGCACCATTTCATGAGCTGGTTGAAGCTCTTGAACTTCTCGGTGGCTTGCGCGGCTTTGTCGCCGTGGAGGAGGCCGGAGATGATTTCCGACGGAGCGGTCTTGATCTGGCCGGCGTAAACGGTGCCGGACGTGCCGTCGATGGAGAGGTAGTCGCCTTCGGCGAAGGTCTGGCCTTCGATCGTCGCGGTCTTCGCATCGTAGTCGATCATGACGGCGGCGGCGCCGCACACGCAGACCTTGCCCATCTGACGGGCAACGAGCGCGGCGTGCGAGGAGACGCCACCGCGAGCGGTGAGGATGCCTTCGGCGGCGATCATGCCGCGGAGGTCTTCCGGCGAGGTTTCGACGCGGACGAGGAGAACCTTCTCGCCCTTTTCGGCGGCGACGACGGCGCGTTCGGCGTTGAAGTAGATCTTGCCGGTGGCCGCGCCGGGGCCGGCGGGAAGGCCGGTGGCGATGACCTTGGCTTTCTTGACCTCGTTGAGATCGAAGATGGGGGCGAGGAGCTGTTCGAGCTGATCGGCGGGGTTGCGCAGGATCGCGGTCTGCCAGTCGATGAGCTTCTCCTTCACCATATCGATGGAGAACTTCAGCGCGGCGGCGGCGGTGCGCTTGCCGTTGCGCGTCTGGAGCATGAACAGCTTGCCTTCCTGGATGGTGAACTCGACGTCCTGAACGTCCTTGAAGTGTTTCTCGAGGATCGAGCGGACGCGGAGGAGTTCCGCGTAGGACTTCGGCATCTGCTTCTTGAGCTCGATGACGGGCTCGGGGGTGCGAACGCCGGCGACGACGTCTTCACCCTGGGCGTTGATGAGGAACTCGCCGTAGAATTCGTTGGCGCCGTTGGCGGGATTGCGCGTGAACGCGACGCCGGAGCCGGACGTTTCGCCGGTGTTGCCGAACACCATGGCCTGGACATTGACGGCGGTGCCCCACTCGGAGGGGATGTTGTATTTGCGGCGATAGACGATCGCGCGGTCGTTCATCCAGGAGCCGAACACGGCGCCGGCTGCGCCGCGGAGCTGATCCCAGGGATCGTTCGGGAATTGGCGGCCGGTGCGCTCCTTGACGAGGGCTTTGAAGCGTTTGACGAGCTCCTGCTGGTCTTCGGCGGTGAGCTTCGAGTCTTCGATGTCGCCGTGATATTTTTCGTGTTTGAACGCGTGGATCACGGTCTCGAACGGCTCGTGATCTTCGCCCTCGCGCTTTTGCACGCCGAGAACGACGTCGCCATACATCTGGATGAAGCGGCGGTAGCAGTCCCAGGCGAAGCGGGGATTGTTGGTGGCTTTCTCGAGGGCGACGACGGACTGGTCGTTGAGGCCGAGGTTGAGGATCGTGTCCATCATGCCCGGCATCGAGTCGCGGGCGCCGGAGCGGACGGCGACGAGGAGCGGCATGCCGGAGGTGGCGCCGAACTTCGTGCCCATGATGCGCTCCATGTTGGCGACGCCGGCTTCCATCTGAGCCTGGAGCGAGGCGGGGTAGGTGCGCTTGTTGGCGTAGTAGTAAGTGCAGACCTCGGTGGTGATGGTGAAGCCCGGAGGAACGGGGAGACCGATGCGGGTCATCTCGGCGAGGTTGGCGCCCTTGCCGCCGAGGAGCGCTTTCATCGAGCCGTCGCCGTCGGCTTTGCCATTGCCCCACGTGTAGACGTATTTCGGGCCTTTGGCGGCGGATTTCTTCGCGGGCGCGGAGGTCTTCACGACCTTCGCGACGAGTTTCTTGGCTTTGGATTTAACGGCCATGGATGGAGGTATGGATCGGAGTTAAAAACGAACGCTCTGCGCGGGGCGCAAAGGGCAAGGGCATAGCTGCGCAGGAGGGACTGTCAACCGCTCAGAGGATCAGGGAATCGCCCATGATTCCGCGCTTGTGGCAGAGACAAAAAAAGCGACTCCCGGAGGAGTCGCGAAAAGAGGGGCGAAGCTTGGTCAGCGGCGGCGGGATTGCCGCTGGAAGCGGAACACGACGCGAAACATTTGCACGGCGAGCCAGAAGACCCCGGTCATGCAGGCGCTGCCGAGGCCGGCCCAGAGGGCGATCATCGAGGCGTCGTTCGAGGGAACGTGCGAGCGCAGCAGATAGAACATGTAGGCGAAGAAGCCGAGGCAGAGGATCGCGTCGACGATCAGGCTGACGGGTGAGACGAGCTTTTCGGTGGTCGGAGTCTGGGCCATGGCAGGAAAGGGAAAGCGGAAACGTGATTCGGAAGCGGACCGGTTGTCCATGGGAAAGTTTCAGGGGAGGGCGGGGGCGGGTTCGTGCTTTTGATCGTGATCGTGGGTTTTCGAGCGCGAGCACGAGCAAGAGGCGAGGCCGGCGGGCTAGAGCGATTTTGGGATCGAGGCGGTGAGGTTTTCGGGAGCGGAGTCGGTGATGAGGAGATTGTCTTCGATGCGGATGCCGCCGAGGTGGAGGTGTTGATCGACAAGGGGCCAATTGACGGTGTCGCGAAAGCGATCGCGGCGTTGCGGGTCGTTGAGCAGCGGCGGGATGAAGTAGAGGCCGGGTTCGATGGTGACGACGTAGCCTGCGGCGAGCGGAAGATCCATGCGGAGTGTGCGGAGCGACGGACGCGGATCCTTGGTGCGGCCGGGGGCGACACCGCTGGCGTCGCGCACGCCGAGCCCAACCATGTGGCCGATGCCGTGCGGGAAGAAGAGCGTGTGCGCTTCCTGTTCGACGAGCGATTCGGGGGCGCCGCGGAGAAGGCCGACGTCGACGAGGCCGGCGGTGAGTTCGACGGCGGTGGCGAGATGAAGGGAGGTCCACTCGGCGCCGGGGACGCAGCGCGCGATGGCGCGTTCTTCGGCGGCGAGAACGATTTGGTAGAGGTCGCGTTGGAATGCGCTGGGCGTGCCGACGACGAAGGTGCGGGTGACGTCGGTGACGTAGCGATCGATGCTGGCGCCGGCGTCGATAAGGACGAAATCGCCGTCGCGCGCGGCGCGGGAGGTCGGTGAAAAATGGAGGACGGCGGCGTTGGAACCGATGCCCACGATGGAGTGGTAGCCGGTGTGCGTGGCGCCGGCGCGGAAGAAGCCGGCTTCGAGTTCGATTTGTAGTGCTCGTTCGGTTACGCCGGGGCGCAAGTGGGGGCGCAGCGATTCGTAGCCGGCGGCGGTCGCGGCGGCGGAGCGGCGGAGAAGAGAAAGCTCGTGGGCGTCTTTGGGGCGGCGCGCGTGTTTCAAGTGCTCGCGGAGGGACAGGTTGAGCGTTTCGTCGGTGCGAATGAAAGAGAGTGGAGCGCCGAGATTGGCGACGGGGCGGTCGCGGCGTTGGGCGAGCCAGGGTGCGAGGAGCGAGAGCGATTTGCCGGGGAGTTGTTCGCGGCCTTCCCACACGCGTTCGCCTTCGGTGATGTCCGGCACGAAGGAGATCCAGCCCAGGGCGGGGTCATCGAGGGGATCGAAGGCGATGATGCCGCCGGGGCATTCGTGAGCGGCGAGATAGAAATATTCGGCGTGCGAGAAAAACGGATACGTTTGGTCGGTGTTTTCGGGGAGGGGAATGGGCTCGCCGGCGCCGACGAGAAGAAGGGCGTCGCCGAGCACGGGCGTGAGGGCGGTGGCGACGCGGGAGCGGCGGGAGGCGAGAAAGTCATGCATGAGGAGCGATTTTCGATTTGGGATTTTCGATTTTCGATTCGGGCGTGGATGATCCTGCCAAAATCCGCGGTGTTCTGGCCAATCGGCGCGCAGCGCGATCGGAGAATCTCTGACATACTCTGCTCATGAAAACGATCCTAGCGCCGGTCGATTTCAGCGGAATCTCCGATTCCGTGTTGGAGCAAGCGACAGGGTTGGCGAAGGCGCTGAAAGCGAAAGTGGTTCTTTTGAATGTGCTGCAACCGCCCGTGATCACGAGCGAGTATGGCCCGTTCCTTGAAAACATCAGCGAGATTGTGGCGGTCGGAGAGAAGACGGCAGCGAAGCAGTTGATGCGGCTGCAGGAGCGGCTCACGGCCGAAGGCATCGAGGCGGACACCCTGCAGTTTACGGGTGCGCCGGTGCCAAATATCTTGAAGCAGGCGGAGAAAGTCGGGGCGGACTACATCGTGATGGGATCACATGGTCACACGGCCTTCTACGATCTGCTGGTGGGCAGCACGACGCACGGCGTCCTGCTGAAGTCACCCTGCCCGGTGGTCATTGTGCCGGCGCAGAAGAAGAAAGAACGAGGGCGGAAGGCCCGATAACGAATTGGTTAGTGGAAAGGGAAATGTGTGTGGGAGCGCCGGCGGGGGCCGGCGCTCTTTTTTTGTGTTTTTCCGGCGCGGCGCGGCGGGGAGGAGCGCCCGCGAGCGGACGGCTACGGGGTGGGGGATGAGGCGTTGTCGGCGCTTTTTGAGGCGGCGGAGTGGCGGTTGAGGATGCGCTCGGCTTCGAGGTGTTGTTGCGTGCTGCGCAGCTCGATGTCGGTGAGCGCTTGTTGCTGGCGGAGGAGGATGTTTTCGGCGCGGAGGGCGAGGCAGAGTTGCACGAGCCAGGCGCAAACGATGATGAGCAGCGCAACGAAAGTCCAAGGGATCAGGGCGGCGGGACGTCGCGACGAGGAACGATCGGAGAGCGGAGACGAGTTGGACATCGCGAGAAGGCGAATCAGAGCACGGCCATGCCGATCAGGCCGAGGATGATCACGCCGGCGAGAATCGCGAGGATACGGGCTTCGAGTTTCGTGATCGGCAGAGGCATGGGTTAAAGGCCGAGCGGTTGGAGGCGGGAAAAAACTTCGGTGAGAAGCGGTTCGTCGGCGAGCGTGGACCAAGGACGATTGCTGGAAACGCGGACAAAGAGTTGATCGCCATCCTGCGTGAAACCGTAGCGCAGGGCGATGTTGAGGAGTTCGGTGGGGGAGTAAGGGTCGTTGTAACGGATCGGGCGGCCGTCGTGGAGATGCCAGAACCAGACGTGCTGAGGGAATTGTCCGTTCTTGAAAAAGCGCGACTCGGCGGGAGCGAGCGAGCGCGACGGCAAGGGAAGGGTTTCGCGCGTGTTCGCCGCAGGCAACGCGGTCCAGCCGCTGCCGGGCCAGCAGGCGTCGGGGGTGTGCGAGGCGACGAGGCTTACGGGAGCCTGGCCGGGGCGCCAATAGGCGAGATAGATGGTGATCTGATCGACACCGTCGGCGGCGGGGCGGACGTAAGTGCGTTGGGCGAGGTGTTCGGTGCGGAGCGTGTCGCTGAATTGATAGAGGTCGCGAGAGGTATCGACGCGCCAGCCGGGAAGCGACTCGGGCAGGATGGCGGCGAGATCGGGGATAGGCTCGTGGAGGCGTTCGGAAGGACGGGTGTTGACGTAGAAGAAGGCGACGAGTGCGACCACGAGAACGAAGCCGAATGCGAGCGGCTTTTGGAAAACCGAAAACGCGGGTGAAACCGGAAAGGGAGAAGAGGTGGAGGACGGAGGCGCGGGTGGAGCGGAGAGGCGATCGAGGAGGGTGGCGAGTGCGGCGAGACAGGCGGCGGTGACGGCGAGCACGGCGAAGCCGGTGACGTCGTGCCAGGTGCCGGCGATGTCGATGCCGGCGTTAGCGAGCAGGGTGAGAAGGAGCGAGCGGATGAAATTCATCGCGATCGCGAGTGGGCCCGCGAGGACGATGAGGGTGGCGCGAGCCCAAGGAGCGCGGACGAGCATCGCCGAAAACACAAGACCGGCGAAGACGCACGAGACCAGGCTGCGCACGCCGCTGCAGGCGTCCTCGACGCCGACGGACGTGGTGGCGAGATCGATGATGTTACCGTGACGCGTGGCGGCGATGCCGAGGAGGTGGAGCGAGCGGAGGACGTTTTCGGTGACCCAGAGTTGGAGTCCGATGGTGAGACGCGTGTAGGTGCCGGGCGGCATCGGTGCGCTGAGAAGCCAGACGAGAAGCGCGACGAGGGCGGGCCAGTTGAAAGGGATGAGGCGGATCGAAGCGCTCGCGAAGATCACGAGAACGGATCCGAGCAGGAGCGTGGTTGCGAAGGTGAGCGAGGCCGCGACGAGTTCGTGAGACCAGTTGACGACGGCGGCGTAGAGTCCGCCGGCGGCGAGGGCGAGGAGGCCGAGGCCGAAAAGCGCGAAGGCGGAAAGTTGGAGCGGCGCAGAAGGTGGGGGCCAGCGCGGAGTGCCGGAGCGGGCTTCGCGAAGGAGCAGAATGAAAATGAGCGGGGTGAGATAGCCGTGGGAAAGGTCGGGATTTTCGCGCCAGTGCGGAAACAGGATGACGATCGTGGCGAGGACGCAGAACGCGGCGGCGGCGAGGTTGAAGCGCGCGAGCCAAGGCAGCGATCCGAGGGATGCGAACGCGAAGCTTGGGGAAGTGGACGTCGCAGGCAGAGAGGCGACGGGATCGACGCCGGGGGAGCTCATGGCGCGCGGCCGGGGAGTTGAACGCGTGGTCCGGGGAAACGTTCGAGCAGGGCGTAGTTCACCTCGAGGGGAACGGGCAAGGCGGGAAGGATTGCCGAAACGCGCGTGAGCGGCGTGTCGCCGCGGAAGAAGGCGCTGGCGAGGCCGAGGGTGAATTTGCTGCCGTCGCCGTGCTGCGCGAGGAAGGAGGCGATGCGGTGCATCTTGGCGTTGTCGCGCGCGACGCCGGCGGCGCAGTAAAGGGCGAGGAAGGCGTCGAGGGTGTCGTCGTCGAGCGCGAGTTGTTCGCGGGAAAATTTGGAGAAGACCTGGTCGAGGATTCCGGCGTGGGGGTGGCGGATGAGGTGCGCGGCGAGAAGGCCGACGACGCTGGGGTTGAGGCGATTGGCGAGCAGGACGGAGACGAGCCGCTGGCGGGATTGTTCAGCGCCGAGGCGGGCGTAGGTGTCGAGTAGCAGGGTGACGCGGGCGACATCGTCGAGCTTGGCGGCGTATTGCGCGACGAAGTCGGTGGCGGCGACGCCCTCGCCGAGCGCCGCGAGTTCGCTGATCTGATAGTAGAGGGCGAAAGGAGGGGCGTCGGGCCAGGGGCGGTTGAGGGCGGCGCGGGCGTCGGCGCGGCGGTTTTCGCGGAGGAGGAGTTCGGTTTCGAGAACGGGGCGCCAGCGCTGGGCGGCGGGGGCGGGAGAGGCGAGGAGATCGCGGAGGGCGGTATCGGAGTTGAGTTGGCGGGACGCGAAAATCAGCGCGCGCAGCCACACGCCGGCGCGAGCTTCGTCGTGCACCACCTGTTGAGGCGCGAATTCGACGATGGTGCTGAAATCGCCGCGGGCGAGCAGGGCGCGAAACCACGCTTCACTGATGGCGGGTCGCTGGGCGGGGTGGGATTCCAGGAGCCGACGATAAATTTGGTCGGAGCGGACGGGTTGGCCGAACTGGAGTTTTTGGGCGAGGGTGAAGGCGATTTCGAAGCTGTTGGGGTCGAATTCGTAGGCGTTGGAGAGGTAGAGCATGCCTTCGGACGTGCGACCGAGGGCGAAGGCGCGATGGGCGCGTTCCATGAAGAACCAGCCGCGGACCTCCATGACGCGGTGCCATTTTCCGGGCCAGACGAGATGGCCGATGTTGATCGGGTAGCCGACGGAGCGAAGAAAAGCGAAAATCGCGATCGCGCCGGCGAGGTAGAGGGAAAGCGCGGTGCCGCCGTAAATGGCGAAGGCACGACCCCAGAAAGGGCGGACCTGCGGGGTGTCGGCGGAGCAGCGAAGGCCGTCGGGGGTTTGGACGAGGAGCGGGCAGACGCGGCGGAAGCGCGCGGGTTGATCCCAGGAAAGGCAGGCGTCGCACGCGGTTTCGTAAGCGCGACCGGAATCGCTGGGGCTTTGGCAGGGGCAAGGCGAGCGGCCGCGACGAAGCTGGAACCAGGATTTGCGGGTGTTCCAGTAGAGCAGGCCCCAGGCGAGGCGGAAGAGGTCGGCGACGCGGCCTATCACGAGACGGCGACGCTAGCCGGGGGCTTTCCCCCAGCAAAGGGAATTCTCCGGTATGTGAGCGGGCGTAGAATCTTTCGCCAGAAAAGTGCGTCCAGCCGCCGTTCCCATGAAACCGACCAAACGTATTCTACTCTGCGTGACAGCCCTGATGGCTGTGGCGACGACGGCCGTGCAAGCGGCGGTGGAAGTTGGCGCGCCGGCGCCCGACTTCTCGGTGACGGACATCCAAGGCAAGACGCACACGCTTTCGGATTACAAAGGCAAGACGGTGGTGCTCGAGTGGGTGAATCCGGAGTGCCCAATCGTGGGCAAGCACTACAACAGCGGTAACATGCAGAAGCTGCAGCAGGCGGCTACGAGTGACGGTGTTGTCTGGTTGGCCATCAACTCCAATGCGAAAGGCGAGCAAGGCGACTACGACGAGGCGAAAGCGGCGGGTTGGATGAAGAAGCACAACGCGGCGGCGACGGCTTATGTGCGCGATCAGAGCGGCAAAGTCGGCAAGTCATACGGTGCGAAAACGACGCCGCACATGTATGTGATCGATGGGACCGGCACGCTCGTTTACAACGGCGCGATCGACAGCATTCGGTCGGGGAATCCGAACGACATTCCGAAGGCGGAGAATTATGTCGCGGCGGCGTTGAAGGCGGTGAAGGAAGGAAAGCCGGTCGCGAAAGCGACGACGCAGCCGTATGGTTGCAATGTGAAGTATTGAATTTGCGCGGATAGCCTGAGCCGGCGTTGCCGGTTCGGGTGGCCAAGGTGGCGCGGGTGGATCGCACACGGGTTGGTGTGATCGCCCGCGCCGTTGTTTTTTGGGATGGGAACGCGAGCGCGGTGTGACGGTCGACGGGGTGGCGTTCGTTGGGACGGAAAATGAAAGCGGAAATCGTGGGTGGATGTTTGTGTGGCGGGACGCGTTATCGGCTCGAGGAGGAGCCGAGGGATCTGTGCGACTGCCACTGTGAGGATTGTCGGCGGAGCAGCGGGGCGCCGTTTGTGACGTGGGGAACGGTGAAGCGCGAGAGCTTGCGGGTGACGGCGGGGAGTGTGCGAAAAGTGCCGCATGCGGGACGCGTGCGAAGCTTCGCGGCGTGTTGCGGGACGCATCTGTTTTTCGAGGACAGTGACGATGCGCCGACGATCGATTTCACGGTCGCGTCGTTGGACGATCCGCGGGCGTTTCCGCCGGAGCGGGTGATTTGGGTGGAGGACCGGTTGCCGTGGGTGAAACTCGATGACGGGCTGCCGGCGTATCGGAAGAGTAGCAAGGTGTGAGGAGCGGCTCGGCGGGGACGCTCACCCCGACTTGTCGGGGCGCGCTGCGTTCCGCTACGAGGGAAACGCAGAGAACGAAACGCTCACGCGTTCCGCTACACGAAGACTACACTTTCACCGCGAAGAGCTCGGGGTGCATGGTGCCCTCGGCGACTTTGTTGACGGTGCCGGTCATCATGATCGAAAAGTCGGGGGAAATCTCGATGCCGATCTGGCCGCCGGGCATGTGGACGGTGACGGAGGCGTCGATGAGGCCGAGCTTGTGCGCGACGGCGGCGGCGGCGCTGGAGCTGCTGCCGGAGGCGAGCGTGTAGCCGGCGCCGCGTTCCCAGATTTCGATCTGGATGTTGGCGCGGTCGAGGACGCGGAGAAATTGGACGTTGGTTTTGCGCGGGAAGTTCGGATGCGTTTCGAGGTGCGGGCCGTATTTGTGCGCGAGCTCGGAAGAAATTTCCGTGAGCGGGAGGACGCAGTGCGGATTGCCGATGGTGGCGGCGCAGTAGGTGAACTCGCGATCGAGGATGGCGATCTTTTCGTTAAGCACCTCGCGCGCGGGCGTGGCGGGGTTTACGGGGATCTTCGTGCTGTCGAAACTGACTTTGCCCATCGCCACGGTGATGAGGCGGCCGTTGTCTTTGATGACGGATTGGACGTGTCCGCCGGGTGTCTCGATCGTGAAGGAGGGGTTCTTGATGAGCTTTTGGTCGTAGAGATAGCGCGAGAAGATGCGCAGGCCGTTGCCTGATTTCTCGGCTTCGGAGCCGTCCGGGTTGAAGATGCGCAGGCCAAATTCGCTTTGCTGCGAGGGAAGTGGGCCCCACAGGATGCCGTCGGAGCCGACGCCGAAGTTACGATGGCAGACGACGCGGATCTGGTCGACGGTGGGCGCCGGATTCCAGGACGGAAAGTCGCGGGGATCGCAGACGATGTAGTCGTTACCGAGGGCGTGGTATTTGTGGAAGCGCATGGAGGAGAGAGTGAGAGTGAGAGTGAAAGTGAAAGTGAAAGTGAGAGGGAGAGTGAGAGTGAAAGTGAGAGGGAAAGGGAAAGCGGGCGGCGAGGGAAAGGGAAGAGCTATGGGGAGATGAAGATCGAGGGAAGTGCCTGGGTGACTTTCACTTTCACCCTCACTTTCACTTTCACTTTTGCGGGAGCAAAAAGGCGAAGGCTTCGCGGAAGAGTTGTTTGCCGTGGGTTTCGATGTTGCGGCCGTGGCCGACGAGGATGCGGTCGAAGTCCCAAGCGAGGATGTGCTCGAGCGAGGCGCGGACGGCGGCGCGATCTTTCATTTGGCTGCGGCAGAAACGGGAAGGGGCGAAACGATTCCAGCAGCCGTTGAGGCGCATGAGGACGGCGGTGAGCCAGTGCGTGCCGGGGCCGAAATTGAAAGCGAGATCGGCAAGGATGAGCGTGCGGCTGGCGCGATGGAAGAAAACGACCTCGTTCATGCGCGGCATGCCGGCGACGAGGTGTTGATCGATCGCGCCGCGCCATTCGGGCGGAGCGACGTTGCCGAGCGGACCGGGGACGAAGCGGATGTCGGGGCGATCGGCGGCGAGGCCGGGGGCGGCGTGGAAATCGGCGTGCGGATATTCGGATTGGAATTCACGCAGGCATTCGTCGTGGAAACGATTGGGACCGACGACGTCGGCGACTTCACCGAGCTGCCAAACGGCGTGGCGGAGTTCGGGTGTCCAGGGAATCGGCGAGTGGACCCAGAGGCCGCCAGACGGTTCGCGGATGACGACGAGCTGACGGTTTATCCGGATTCCGAATACGCGGTGAGGGACGGAATGGACGTGGAGGTCGGGGTGGAGGGCGGTGAGCATGAGGAGGAGAAGCGCGGTGAGGGCACCGCGCCTCCATCATCGAATCGAACTCGCTTAGCTCGCGGCGGCGAGGGATGGCGGGGTGTAGCCGAAGAGGCGGCGTTTTTTGATCGCGGCGACCACGGACGGCGGGGCCATTTGCTCCCAAGAGGCGTCGTTTTCCTTGATGCGGCGAAGGACGTCGCGGGAGAAGATGTGGAGGATGCTCGTATCGAAACCCACGATACACTCGATGTAGTGGTTTTCGAGGAGGTGATTGTAGAGATTGCGCAGGTGGTCGACGACCTGGACGTTTTTTGCGGTGATGAGGACGGAGGCGGCGAAGGAGTTGGCCGGCGTGGTGGCGGGAGCGCCGGTCGCCTGGCCGGTGCCGAGGTAGTGGCCGTAGGCGTCCTGACGCATCGGATAGATGTAGAGTTTGACCGAGTGCCGGAAGAGGCGGCCGAAGGATTCGAGGATGCCGCCCTCGAGGTTTTCGTAATACTTCTCGTTGAAGATCTCGAGGAGGTTGTTGATGCCCATCGCGACGCCGATCATTTCCTTCGTGTATCGGCGGAAGTAGGACGTGAGGCGGAAGTATTCGGAGTAGTTGGAGATGAGAACGGTGAAGCCGATGTCGGCGAGGAGATCGACGCGCGAGAGGAAGTCCTGCGCGTCGATGGAGCCGGCGGCGAGGAGGTTGTTCATGGTGATCTCCATGAGCACGATGACCTCCTTGCCCTTCACGAGCGGCTCCTGGACGAACTGCGCGGTGGCGCAGTTGAGCATGTCGACGTTGACATGAGTGACGGGGCGGAAAGAGCCGCGTTCGACGAGGATGGCTTTCTTGTAGAGGACTTCGGACGGCTGGAGGACGTCGCCGTTGGTGCCGAACATGACGGCGTTGGTGAGGCCGAGTTGGACGAGGTAGAGGGAGATGAGGCGGTTATCGACGTGTTTGAACGCGGGGCCGCTGAACGTGAGCATGTCGACCTCGATGCGCTCGTAGCTGAGGTGGTCCATGAGCGAGCCGGCGAGTTTCTTGGGGTCGTCGCGGTAGTAGAACGCACCGTAGATGAGATTGGCGCCGACGATGCCGAGGGCTTCCTGCTGAAGGACGTTTTCTTTGTCCCACATGCGGACGTGGACGACGATTTCGCTCGGCGGACCGCCGGGTTCGGTTTGGAAGCGGATGCCCATCCAGCCGTGGGCTTCGTTGGTGCCCTTGTAGTTTCGGGCGGCGACGGTGTCGGCGAAAACGAAGAACGTGGTGCGATCGCCGCGGGACGGCGCGAGGCGCTCGAGGAGGAGTTGATACTCGTGATCGAGCATCAGGTTGAGACGTTCGCGGGAGACGTAGCGCGGGGCTTTGCCGTAGATGGCATCGCTGAACGTCATGTCGTAGGCGGAGATGGTTTTCGCGACCGTGCCGGAGGCGCCGCCGGCTTGGAAGAAGATGCGCGCGACTTCCTGGCCGGCGCCGATCTCGGCGAACGTGCCGTATTTTTGCTCGTCGAGATTGATGGTGAGCGCTTTTCGGTTGGTCGTGAGAAGATCCTTTTGCTCGGACGTCGGCATGGCGGGGGAGTATGGGTGGGCGGGAGAGACGGGCAAGCTTGGCGGGCGTGCGTGACGGCGCGCGCAGGGGAGAAGTCACGAGCGAGCTCGCGACCTACAGGAAGGAAGTCAGCGCGCGGTGTTTCGACTGGAGGAACGGGGGAAACGGCGTAGCGTCGCGGGCACGCATGAAAAATTTCTTCACGTCGATGCTCGGAGCGTTGGTGGCGCTGATCATCTTCACGGTGGGCGGAGCGGTTTTGTTTATCGGGTTTATTGCGGCGCTCGCGGCGATGGGGAACAAGGCGGCGCCCGTGGTGGCGAGCGGGTCGTATCTGGTGCTCGATCTTTCGTCGGCGATCACGGATGCGCCGCCGGTATTCGATTTTCGATTGAGCGCGGATCGGACGGCGACGCTGCAGCTGAGGACGGTGACGCGGACGTTACGCGCGGCGGCGGCGGATGAGCGGATCGCGGGCGTGTTTATCAAGGGCGATATTCCGCCGGCGGGATTTGGGCCGGGTTATGCGACGTTGAAGGAAGTGCGGGCGGCGCTGGAGCGATTCAAGGAATCGGGGAAGCCGGTGAAGGCGTATCTGACGTATGCGACGACGAAGAACTACTATCTGGCGTCGGCGGCGGATGAACTGACGCTGGATCCGTATGGGCTGATTCTGATGCCGGGGCTTTCGACGCAGCCGATGTTTTTGGCGAATGCGTTCGAGAAATACGGGATCGGTGTGCAGGTGACGCGCGTGGGAAAATACAAGTCGGCGATCGAGCCGTTCACGCGGGAGAACATGAGTCCGGAAAGCCGCGAGCAGATGCAGAAGCTGTTGAACGATGTGTGGACGGATCTGGTGAGCGATATGGCGGGATCGCGGCAGCTGGACGTGACGAGCGTGCAGGCGGCGGTGGACAGCGAAGGCATCATCCATCCGCAGGCGGCGCTCGAGGCGAAGCTGGTGGATCGCGTGGCGTATCGCGATGAAGTGATTGCGAGCATGCGCGAGATCGCGGGTGACAGCGACGATGGAGAAACCTTCAAGCAGATCACGATCGCGGACTATTCGAAGATCGCGAAAGACGTGTTGCCGGCGCCGACGAAGATCGAAGGCCAGGAATTGGCGGGGTCGGGACGAATTGCGGTGGTGTATGCGGAAGGCGATCTGGTGGACGGCGAAGGATTGGAGCCGGGTGAGATTGGCGGGACGCGCTTTGCGCGCGAGCTGCGGCGGCTGCGCGAAGATGACGACGTGAAAGCGATCGTGTTGCGCGTGAACAGCCCGGGTGGGACGGCGTCGTCTTCGGAGGCGATTCAACGCGAAGTGCGGCTGGCGACGGAAGTGAAGCCGGTGATTGTGTCGATGGGATCGTATGCGGCGTCGGGTGGGTATTGGATTTCGACGCACGGCGATCGGATTTTTGCGGAGCCGACGACGATCACGGGATCGATCGGGGTGTTTGGCGTGCAGTTCGACGTGCAGAAACTGGCGAACGATTTCGGGCTGACCTTCGACGTGGTGAAGACGGGGAAACTCGCGGACATGTTGACGATCACGCGGCCGAAAACGCCGGAGGAGATGGCGGTGTTTCAGCGGCTGGTGGATCGCATTTATGGAGAGTTCATCGATCGCGTGGTGGACGGACGGCAGCTCGAGCGGGCGTTTGTCGAAGAGATCGCGCAAGGCCGCGTGTGGTCGGGACTCGAGGCGAAGAACCTCGGCCTGGTCGATGAAATCGGCGGGCTGGAAGCGGCGATCAAGTATGCGGCTGGCGCGGCGGGGTTGAAGAGCTATCGGCTCGTGGAGTATCCGCGGAAAAAGGAATTTGCGGAGGCGTTGCAGGAAGCGCTGCAGCGTTACGTGCCGAACAGTGCGCGGGCGCCGGGAATTGCGGGGCAGGTGGCGCAGCGGCTGGAAGAGGAGTTGAAGGTGTTGCGGACGTTCAACGATGCGCGTGGGTTGTATGCGCGCTTGCCGATCAATTTGAACGTGCAGTAAACGGGCGGAGATAAGATTTCATCCTTATGTCGAACCATACGCTTTCGAGAGACGTGCCGGCGACGGTGATCCCGGCGGGAGACACCGTGACGCTGACGGCGGGCACGGAGGTTTTCATTGCGCAGACGCTGGGCGGAAACGTCACGGTGCGGACGGATCGCGGGCTGTTTCGTATCGCGAATTCGGATGCGGACGCGATTGCGGGTTATGTGCCGAAGGCCGAGGCGGGCGTGGTGGTGACACCGTCAGGCGAGTTCAGCGAGAAGGTGGTCTGGGAAGTGTTGAAGACGTGTTTCGACCCGGAGATTCCGGTGAACATCGTCGATCTTGGGCTCGTGTATGATCTGGCGAGCGAGAAGACGGAGAGCGGCGGATATCGCGTGGACGTAAAGATGACGCTGACGGCGCCGGGGTGCGGGATGGGGCCGGTGATTGCCGAGGACGCGCGGCAGAAGATCGCGGCGCTGCCGCAGGTGGAGGAAGCGAAGGTGCACATCGTGTGGGATCCGGTGTGGAATCCGCAGATGATTTCGCAGGAAGGAAGGTTGGCGTTGGGGTTGGAGTGAGGATCCGAGCCTTGGTGGAACCGCGAAGGACGCGAAGATACGCGAAGCTCGCCGTTTTAAGGACCCGGGCTCGGGGGCGCGGAGGCCTGCTCCGTCTTTAGCTTGCAGTCGTGGCGAAGCGGCTCGGCGGGACGTCGGGCTCCGCCTAGGCGGTGATGGTTTCGAGGGAGCAGCTGTCGGCGGTGGGGGATTCGCAGTTGGGGCGGGCGATTACGCCGGGATAGGGTTCGGGAGCGAAGGGACGTGACGGGTCGGCGAGGAGGTGACGGTCGCAGACGGCGAAAAGCTGGGACTCGGATTCGGTGCGGCGCATGTCGTGGAGGAACGAGCCGGCGGCGTCGACGGACTGGCCAACGAAGTTGAGGTATTTCTTCATCTTGTTGACGTGAAAACGCTCGGGGACGCCGGGCGTCTGCGTCTCGCGATAGAGGCGCTCGATGTAGTCGCGAACGTCGGCGAGGGTCGGCGTGAAAACGGACGCGTTGGAAAAATGCTCGCGGCACTGCCGGAAGATCCACGGATTGCGGATGGCATGGCGGCCGATCATGACGCCGGCCGCGCGGGTTTGGGCGAGGACGGTGGCGGCGCGGGAGGCGGAGAGGATGTTGCCGTTGGCGAGAACGGGGCAGCGGACGCGTTCGACGGCGCGGGCGATGAAGTCGTAATGGACCTCGCTGCGATACATTTCCTTCACGGTGCGGCCGTGGACGCTGAGGAGGTCGACGCGGTGGGCGTTGACGAGATCGAGCAGGCGTTCGAACGGCGACGTATCGTCGAAGCCGATACGAACCTTGACGGTGAAAAGACCGGGAACGGCCGCGCGGAGGGTGGCGAGAATTTGGTCGACGCGATCGAGATCGCGGAGAAGTCCGCCGCCGACGTTCTTCTTATAAACTTTCGGAGCGGGGCAGCCGAGGTTGAGGTCGATGCCGGCGACGGGGTGCTGGAGAAGTTCGGCGGCGGTGCGGGAGAGGTGATGCAGGTCTTCGCCGATGAGTTGGGCGAAGATCGGGCGGCCGGTGGTGTTTTCGTCGATCGAGCGGAGGATGTGTTTTTCGGGGCGCGATTGGGCGTGGACGCGGAGGAACTCGGTGAAGAAATAGTCGGGAGCGCCGTAGTGCGCGATCACGCGCATGAAGGCGAGATCGGTGACGTCCTGCATCGGCGCGAGCGCGGTGAGGGGGAGCCCCGGCTGGGCCGGCGGTGGGAGCAGGGAGGCGGGAGCAGGGAGCAAGGACATGAAGAAGGCGCGGCGGGCATCGGCTCGCTCGCGCTCGCCGCTACCTGGAGCGCGTCAGGGTTGCTCTTCCTCGTCGGATTCCTCGGCTTGTTGCTGGCGGACGCGGTCGAGGATTTCGGTCATGTCTTCGGCGGAATCGAGGACGGCGCGGGCGACGAAGATGGGGCGTTTCTGCTGGAGCGAGAGGACGATGGAGTCGCTCGGGCGGGCGTCGATTTCGACGATTTTCTTGCCGAGTTCGTTTTCCATGCGAAGCAGGATGCGGGCGAAGAACGTGCCTTCGCGGGCGTCGTTGACGATCACGTGGTCGAGCTGGGCGCCGAGCCCGAGGAGGATGCTGCCGATGAGATCGTGCGTGAGCGGGCGATCTTTTTTGACGCCGTTGAGCGTCATCTGGATGGCGTTGCCGACGGAGTGATCGACGTAGATGACGAAGGTTTTCTCGTCGTTGCCGAGGAAGACGGCACAGCCGTTGGCGGTGGGCATCACCCCTTTGACGGAAACCGGGACGGCGTCGTTCTGCATCTGGAAGAAATGGGCGCGAGGGGGCGAAAGCGCAAGTCAGGGGGCGGGACGAAACGGCTCGCCGGGGACGGCTCGCCCTACCGCCCAACTACTCGAAGCCGAGGAGGTGGATGCCCCAGGTTTTGGCTTGGGCGAGAACGGCGGGGCGATCGAGGACGAGGACGCGATTGGTTTCGAGCGCGGCGGCGGCGAGGCCGGCTTCGCGCATGACTTCGAGCGTGCGGAGGCCGAAACACGGGACGTCGAAACGGTAGTCTTGGTTCGCTTTGACGGTTTTCACGAAAAGCGCGCCGTCGGTTTTGAACGCGCCGGCGCGGCGGAGCATTTCGTCGGTGCCCTCGTAGGCTTCGACGGCGAGAACGGTGCCTTTGCGGACGACGCAGCCCTGGCCGATATCGAGGCGGGCGCATTCGCGGGCGATGTGAATGCCGTGGTCGATGTAGTCGCGTTCGATGGGGAACGAGCGGCCGGTCATGCAGCCGGAGGTTGCGAGCTGGTCGTCGAGAAACGCGCGGGCGTCGAGGAGCGTGATGCCGAGAGTTTCGATTTCGGCGGCGATGGCGCCGAAGATGGTTTCGGCATTGCGGCGTTTCAGCGAGGCGAGGATGCGAACGGCTTTGAGGTCGGGGTGGAGACCTTTGAAGAGACGGCGTGGCGAGATTTGGCCGGCCATGAGGGCGTAGCCGGCGTCGAACTCGCGGAGGGTTTTGAGCATTTTTCCGAGTTGGCCGACGAGGAGCGTGCGGCGGTCGGAGTCGGGAAAGCTAGCGATGAGTTCGGGGCGCGTTTCTTCGTCGAAGGCGATGAGCTTGACGGTGATTCCGGCACGGCGGGCGGCGGCGGCCACGAGTTGGGGGTAGAGACCTTGGCCGGCGATGAGGGCAAGCGGACGACGCGGATCGAAGTTCGGCGGGAGGAACGCGGAGAGCACGGAGGAAAAAGCTGAAAAGACTGAAAGGCTGAAAAGCTGAAATTGGCGAGCTGCGTTCGCGAGCGGGTGAAGTTGGAGGCAGAAAAAAGCGGCGGGGGTTAGCCGCCGCGGAGTGCGAACGCGGAAACGGACGGTTGGGGACAACCGGCCCTACCTGGGTCAGCTTTGGGAGCCGTAGTATTTTTTGTAGCTCCGGTAGTAGCGGTAGTTGGAGTAATACTCGATGCGGCGCGGGGAGAGACCGTTGAGGACGACGCCGAGGACCTCGTTCTTGCCGTTGCGAAGCGCCTTCATGTAGAGGCGAATGTGTTTACGGAAAGCGCGGTTGAAGCGGCAAACGTAGATGACCTCGTCGGTGCGTTCGGCGATGAGCAAGCTGTCGGTGACGGCACCGAGCGGAGGCGAGTCGATCATGACGAGATCGTATTCGCGTTTCAGCTTTTCGAGCAGCTGGGCGAAGAGCGGATTTTCGAGCACCTCGGTGGGGCTTTTCGAGCGGCCGCCGGAGCAGAGGAGCGAAAGGTTATCGCTGATCTTGATGATGCCGAGCGTCGGGTTGGTGGAGAGCTCGCTGTCGAGCGGGGCGCCGTTTTCGAACCACGTGATGAGCCCGGTGGTGTTCTGTTGTTTGAAATGCCGGTGCAGCATCGGGCGGCGAAGGTCGCAGTCGACGAGCAGCGTGTTTTTGCCGTGCCGGGCGAAGCTGCCGGCGAGGTTGCAGGAGATGAGAGTCTTGCCCTCGCCGGGGATGGTGGACGTGACGAGAATCGATTTGGGGAAATCGAGTTTGGAATGGATTTTGACGGAGCTGTAGACGCTGAGGAAGGCTTCGACGCCGGGGGCTTGTTTGTTGCCCACAAGGAGGGAGTATTTCTCGTCGTCCTTCATGGACGAAAGATCGGGGATGATGCCGAGGAGATTGGCGCCGATGAAGGATTCGACGTCCCACGCGCTCTTGATGCGGTCGTCGATGAAGCTGAGGCCGATGGCGACGCCGAAGAAAACGAGGACGCCAATGCCGACGCAGCTGCGGACGATGCCGCGGATGTTGGGCGAGTAAGGCGCGCCGGAAGGAACGGCGCGGTCGAGCAGGTGGAGCGGGATTTTTTCCAGATTCTTGGTGGTGGTCGTCTGGCTAAGGCGATCGAGAATCTGGAGGTAGTTTGATTTCGCGATCTGGGCGTTGCTTTCGAGCGAGCGGTATTCGATGGCGATGTCGCCGAGTTGGAGGGAGTCCTGCTCGGCTTTGGTGAATTCGAGTTGGAGGGCTTTTTCGGATTCGCGGGCTTCGTTGAGTCGCGTGGCGAGATCGGCGACGGCGAGGTCGATGGCCTTGGCGAGTTGCTCGCGGACGATCGCGATCTGGTTGGCGAGATCGATCATCTTCGGGTGACGCTCGAAGTAGCGTTCGGAGAGGACGACCTGGCTTTGCAGGAGACCGGCAAGCTGGGTATTGAGCGAAGGGACGGTGCCGTGGGTGGCGATGTATTGGATCTCGACGAGATTGCGGCCCTCGCGCCGGTAGGTTTCGACGAGGTTTTGCTGGTTCTCGAAATTGAGGCGGACGAGTTGGGCGTTGGTGAGGGTGCCGCTGATGGTTTTGAGCCGGTCGCCGATGATGTCTTTCGATTTGTCGAGAGAGATGAGGTTGTGCGCCTTCATGTAGGAATTGAGGCGCTGTTCGGCGTCCTCGGATTCCTTGCGCAGCTGGTCGGCGCGGGTCTTGAGAAACTCGACGGCGCTCTCGTTGACGCCGCCGATGCGTTCGATGAGGAAATTCATGAACTCGCGGACGTAGCGGTTGGCGACGAGCGCGGCGGCTTCGGGGTCGGGGTGGCGAGCGGTGATGCCGATGAGAAGGCTGTTGCGGGCAGGCTCGATGGAAACCGAGCCGAGGGCGCCGGCGGCGGTGGGTGGGGGCGTGCCGGGCGGGAGATCCTTGAGGAAGGCGCGCTGGAGGATCTTCACCTCGTCGGGGGTGAAGGATTCGATGACGCGGCTGCGGAGGCGGCCGGAGTTGAGGATCTGGATGTTGGTGTTGAGTTCGATTTCGCTGCGGACCGCGGGATCGATAACGGCTTGGGAGGTGACGACGGTTTCGGGTTTCTCGAACTGCATCGTTGCCGTGCTCGCATACATCGGGGTCTCGCGGGCTTTGAAGTAGCCCATGGGGACGGCGACGAGGAGGGCGAGCGGGAGCGCGATCCAGAGGCGTTCGCGCAGGATGATGTAATAGTCGCGGATCGTGCGACGTTCCACGACCGAGTCTTCATCGCGGGCACCGGTGACGTGAGGGACCGGCTTCAAAGGGGGATCGGCGATCGGCATGGGATTAGATGATACGCTCGGGCACGTAGACCACGTCACCGGGTTCGAGGAGAACGGCGGTGTTCTTGGGGTTGTTGCTCTTGCGTCCGCGAATGAGAGAGTCGACGTCGACGGTGATGGTGGTGCGTTTGCCGTCGGGAGAGGTGCGGGTGATGACCACGGCGGAGCCTTTCGCGATGTCGGTGAGGCCGCCGGCCTTGGTGACGAGTTCGACGATGGAGTAGGTCGATTCGACCGGGAGGACGTAGCGGCCGGGAGCTTTCACCTGGCCTTCAATGGCGACGTCGCGAAGAGCGTAGTCTTCGATGATGATAGAAGCCTGCGGATTCCGAAGGAAGCGGCCCTCGCGATAGGCCTGCTCGACGGCGCGCTGCGCTTCGGGGACGGTCATGCCGGCGACGCGGAGTTCGCCCACGAGCTTGAGGCTGATATTGCCTCGAGCATCGACGCGCAGGATATCGGTAAGATCGTCTTCCTGAAAAATGGAGACGCGAATGCGATCGGTGATGCTGAGCCGGTAAACGTAGTCGGGTTTTTCCTGGTGATCGCCGCTGCCGGTCTGGGCGGAAGCGGGCAGGTGCGCGGCGAGAGTCACGAAAGCGAGGGTGAACAGGCGGATGAGAGAGAGTAGCGACGGTTTCATGACGAGCGAATCAGTAGGTGGCGACGATCGTGAGGGCGAGGCTCTGGCGTTCGAACGAGGCGCTGGAAAGATTGGACGTGTTGAGTGTGTAGGAGTAGGCGAGGCTGGTGCGGATGTGAGTGGTGATGGCCGCACCGATGCTGGCGTTGAATTGAAACATGTAATCGCGGCGATTGATGCCGGCGGAGCCGTTGGGGCCGGGGATTTCGCCTGCCTTTCCAAGATAGTCGCTGCGGGTGTAGCTCACGCCGGCGTTTGCGATATATTTACTACTGAGCGAAAAGGTGGCATTCAAGCCGGCAGTCGCGCGGTTGACGGAAACGTCGGTCGAGGTGGTGGAGAAATCCTGGTTGAGATCGGCGTTGAAGGAGAGTTTGCGCGAGTAGAGCCATTTCAGCGTGGTGCCCGAGGTGAAGGCGTAGAACTCCTCGTCGCCGCCGACGCGCGATTCGCTGTCGCGGCGTTGAAGGCCGCCACGGATGCTGCCGCTGAGCTTCGGGAGAATGCCGCCGCTGGCGCCGACGGTGAGGCTTTGGTCCCACGAGGTGGTGTTGCGGGAGGTCTCGCTCAAGGTGACGGTGTAGCCGCCGTTCAGGTCGAGTTTGGAGGAGTAGACGTAGTTGACGGCGAAGGAGTCGGAGTAAGTCCAGAGATCGCTGAACTGATTGGTGTTGTCGTAGAGGCGCGTGTTGGCGCCGAAAGAGTTGGTGAGATAGTAGCGGTCGTTGATGGGATAGCGCAGGCTGAGATTGCCACCGGTATTCCAAGTGCGGGTGCGTTGGCCCGCGTCGGGATCGGGCTGGCTTTCGCGGCCGGCGGTGAGGCCAAGGGTGCCGGTGGTGCGGCCGTAGCGCTTGCGGAAGGAGAGGGCGAATTTTGGGTCGGAGAAGTCCTGGCCGGTGACATCGTCGAAGCGGCCGGCGGAGGCGCTGACGTTGGCGGCAACGCTGATGAGGCCGGCGTTGCGCGTGTAATCGGCGGAGACGGCGAGAGTGTGCGTGGTGGAGCTGTCCGCGGATTTGCGGGTGAAGACGTTTGTGTCGAGGCCGATGCTGTAGGAGGCGGTCACGAAAACCAGGTCTTTGCCTTCGTTAAAATTCAGGAGAGCGCGGGCCTGCGGGATGAATGCGGAGGAGACGAGGAGGCAGCAGGTGATGCGCGCGCGGAGGGTCATCGAGGCATGTCGCTAGAGACCTGATTCAACTCAGGGGCCGACCACATTCGAACTGCTGATCGTCTGGTGCGAATCCGGCGTGGCGGGCGTCGTGGGGCGAGGTTCCACGGTGGGGCTGCCGCCGATGCCGCCGCTGCTGCTGCCGGGGGGACCGGATGCGCCCGGATCGGAGGGCACAAAGATGGTGCCGGCTTGAGCGTTTTGGGCGGCCTCGAGGCTGGCAGTGAGGTCGGAGACCTCGTTGGGATCGAATTGGGTGATGATGATGGACGTGGAGCTGTTGCCATCGCCCCCGCCGCCGGGGCCGGCGGTATTAGACGGAGAAGGGCCGGCGCTGGGTGTGGTGTTTTGAGCAACGCTTTCGGATGCGCCGCCAGCCGAACCCGCGGATGATCCTGCGGCGGATTGGGCGATGCTCGAACTGGTGGCGCTTCCTTGTTGAAACGAGGTGTTGGCGGTTTGGCTGATCTGGCCGACCTGTTGAGCGATTTGAGTGGCGAGGGTGCCGGACTGGAGCGAGGCGGACTGAATGGCGGAGACGGGTTGATTGGTCGCGGCAGCGAGGCCCTGGTTGATCGCGGCGGCCTGGCCGGGGGCGGCTTGGGAGACGGCGGCTGCGATGAGACCGGCGGCTTGAGTGTTCGCCGCCGGCGACGCGTTTGGATTCGTTTGAACCAAGAGCTGCATGACGGCGGTGGCGACTTCCTGCGCTTGGGGCGGGACGACGACGGTCACGGCGGAGGCGAGTGTGGCGGCGGTTTGCGCGATCACTTGGGGACTGGCTTCACCAAAAGTCTGCGTCTGAGTGAGCGTGCGCATCATCGTGGCGGCGACGGGCACGGCTTGATCAGGCGCGGCGCGGGTGACGGATGAGGCGATGGTCGAGGCGACCTGCGCGTTGGCGAGAGGAGGTGAAAGGGGAGCGGACTGCGCGAGCGCCTGCATCACGGCAGCGGCGACGGGGGCGGCTTGGTTGGGAACAGAAGACGTGACAGCCGCGGCGAGGGCGGCGGCGTTTTGAACGGTTGCCGGAGTCACGTTGCCGACGGAGTCGGTTTGGACGAACGTCTGCGTGACGGCAGAAGCGATTTGCGCGGCGTGAGCGGGAGCGGCTTGGGCGGAGGCGGCGGCGACGGCGACGGCGTGAGCGGGAGCGGCGAGTGCAGCGGACGTGGCGATGGCGGCGGCTTGATTGGGCGCGGCGGCGGCGATGGTGCCGGTGACGGCTGCGGCAGCGGCGGGCGCGATCGTCGACGTCGCGGAAGAAGGCCAGGTGACGGCGGTGACGACCTGCGAAGCGATCGCGGTGGCTTCGGCGGGGAGGACGGCGCTGGCGGTGCTGGCGACTTTGGAGATGAGGTCGCTGGCGGAATTGGGCGGGAGCGCACCGACGTTGTTTTGGACGACGTTGGTAACGGTGTTGAGGGCGGCGCGAACGACGTCGACCAAGCCTGTGTTGGAGGAAATTGCCGTCGCGAGGGAAACGGGCGGCTGCGGTGCGCCACCGGCCGGAGTGATGCTGACGTTGCCGGCGGTGATGGCGTAGGACGTGCCCTCGGGCGTGATGAACGTGACGGTGTCGGCGGTGGTAGCGACGGTGAAGCCTTCGTCGTCTTCGATCGAAACGGCGAACGACGTGCCCTTGGCGGAGGCGATGCCCTTCGGGGTGCGGACGCCGTAGTCGTTGATGTTGGATTTCGCCGGATCGATGGTCGAGATGAGGGTGCCGGCCTTGAGGCCGAGGAGGCCGGTTTGCTTCGTGACGACATTGCCGTCGCGGGTGATCGAAAGTTTTTCGATATGAACGGTGGTGTTGGGACGCAGCGTGGCGATGGTGCCTTCGAACGGCTGCAGGTGAAGTTCGGCGGCGGCGTCAGTGAGCAGGATGCTGCCGACCGGGAGCTTGGCGCCTTCGGCGACGGGAACCTCGGGGCTGCTGGCGGAGCGTTTCATGCGGGCGCCGCCGGTGAGGCGGAGAACGGTGGCTTCGGTTTCCGCAGTAATGGGGTTGCCGGTGAGAACCGGCGTCGGTTCGGTGGAGGCCAGGGTAGTAGCAGCGGTGGCAGCGCCGTCAGAGGTGGGATTCGATTCGTCGGAAAGGACGAGGCCGCCCTCGGTGCCGCCGCCGACGGTGTATTTGACGAAGGCTTCCTGACCGGTGGTGAGACGTTTGCCGATGGAGACGAACGTGCCGTCGGGATTGCGGACGTTGACCGTGGCGTTGCCGGCGATCATCGCGACGTGCGTTTGTTTTTCGTCGGCTTCGATGAGGATCTTTTCGCCGCGGATGCCGACGGCGGCGTGCGTGGTCTTGTAGACCATGGTGGTGCCGCTGAGCAGACGGGGCGTGCTGATGACGACGCGGCCGGTGGAAAGACCGACCAACGTGGACGAGTTGGACGGCTCGACCTTGAGGTTGTTGTTCGGCGCGAAGAATTCTTGGTCGAATTTTTCGATCTCGAAGCGGGTGTTTTCGTCGGTGTAAACGCCTGTCCCGTTGGAGAAAACCAGGGTGACGTTGGCGTCCTCCTTGGTCTCGATGACGGTGCCGCGCGCGAGGATGGTATCGCCCTTCTTGAGGTTGAAGATGCGGCCGTCGTTGATGCACATCACCTCACCTTCGACGCTGCTCACGAAGAACTTTCCGAGAAGGTTGTTTTGCCGACCGGTAAGCGCCGCGTGCGCGCCCGAGGCGGAAAACAGCACCAGAACCAGCGTAAACAGGGTGAGCGCGGGTGAGTGCTTCATATGGGCGGGGAGAGATGAGGTGGAACGTAGGTGGATTCTAGGGTGTAATACCTAGAACACTGCATTCCGGATGCAACTCAATTCTCGACGACCAAATTGAGGATCTTCCCAGGGACGTAGACCACTCGCTTCATTGCTTTCCCGGTGATGAAAGGAGCGACCTTCGGGTGGGCAGAAGCGAGCGCAACGGCTTCGGACTGTGGCAGTCCGGGAGCGACCAAGGCGTCGCCGCGGTGTTTGCCATTCACCTGGAAGACGAGCTTCACCTCGGTGCTCGCAAGCTTGGCTGGGTCGAACTTGGGCCAGGGCGCGGACTGGACTGAA
Source organism: Verrucomicrobiota bacterium (assembly GCA_023391285.1). Lineage (GTDB taxonomy): Bacteria > Verrucomicrobiota > Verrucomicrobiia > Opitutales > Opitutaceae > Opitutus. The sequence goes on along the minus strand of JAEWBF010000123.1, from coordinate 52,977 downwards.
GGTGTTTGGCCGAAACGTTCCCAAAGCTCTTCGGCCAGGTGGGGCGCGAAAGGAGCGAGGAGTTGGAGGAAGACGAGGATCGTGCTGCGGTTGATCGTGGGTGCGGCGTGGAGGGCGTTGTTGAACTCCATCATCGCCGAGATCGCGGTGTTGAAGCGCAGGTTCTCGATATCGTCGCCGACCTTTTGGATGGTTTTGTGCAGCAGTTTCTCGACTTCGGGCGAGTCGGCGGCGGTGTCGGAGATTTTTGAGTGGATGCCGCCTTCCTGGCCGATGCAGTTGCGCCAGACCTTTTGGAGGAAGCGGTGAACGCCCTCGATGCCGCGCGGATTCCACGGCTTCATCGCTTCGAGCGGGCCGAGGAACATGAGGTAGAGGCGAAGCGTGTCGGCGCCGTGGGAGGCGATGATGGTGTCGGGGCTCACGACATTGCCGCGGCTCTTGGACATCTTTTCGCCGTCTTCGCCGAGGATGATGCCCTGGTGAAACAGCTTCTTGAACGGCTCGGGTTGTGGAACGACGCCGAGATCGAAAAGGACCTTGTGCCAGAAACGCGCGTAGAGCAGGTGGAGCACGGCGTGCTCGGCGCCGCCGACGTAGAGGTCGGGCGTGCCCCAGTAGTTGAGCGCTTCGGGTGAGGCGAAGGCATCGGCGTTTTTCGGATCGAGGAAACGCAGGTAATACCAGCACGAGCCGGCCCATTGCGGCATCGTATTCGTTTCTCTGCGACCGCGGATCCAGGCGTCGCCGGCGGGGCGCGGCTGGGAGGCGGAAACGGACGCGCCGGTTTCGACGTTGAGCCAGATCTCGAGCCAGTCGGTGACGTTGGCGAGCGGGCTTTCGCCGGTGCCGCTCGGCAGATAGGACTCGACGGTGGGAAGCTCGAGCGGGAGAGCGGACGGCGGAAGCGGCAGCGCGTAATGCGTGACGCCATCGCTCGTGAAGGTGACGGGTTGAGAAGGAAGATCGGCGCGACGTGAGGCGAGAGCGCGTTGATAATCGGCTTCGTTGACCCAGACGATGGGGAACGGCTCGCCCCAATAGCGTTGGCGGGAGAAGAGCCAGTCGCGGAGCTTGTAGTTGACGGTGGCTTGGCCGAGACCGCGCGCGGCGAGGTCGGCGGTGATGCGCTTTTTCGCTTCGGCCCACTTCAGATTGTCGTAGCCGGGCGAGTTGATGAGGTGGCCGTCGCCGGTGTAGGGGAGCTTTTGCTCGCCGTCGTCGTTGGCGATGACGGGGATGATCGGCAGGTCGTATTGTTGCGCGAACTCGTAGTCGCGTTCGTCGTGCGCGGGCACGGCCATGATGGCGCCGGTGCCGTAGCCCATGAGGACGTAGTCGGCGATCCAGATGGGAACACGCGTGCCGTTGACGGGATTGATGGCGTAGCTGCCGCTGAAAACGCCGGATTTGTCCTTGGCGAGATCGGTGCGCTCGAGGTCGCTCTTGGCGGCGGCCTTTTTCTTGTAGGCTTCGACGGCGGTTTTGTGCTCGGGCGTGGTGAGGGCATCGACGAGCGGGTGCTCGGGGGCGACGACCATGTAGGTGCAGCCGAAGAGCGTGTCGGGACGGGTGGTGAAAATCTTCAGCTGGCCGAGGGATTTGTTTTCGAGATCGAAGAGGATCTCGGCGCCCTCGCTGCGACCGATCCACGCTTCCTGCATGCGCTTGGTGGAGTCGGGCCAGTCGACGTCCTTCAAGTCGGCGAGCAGGCGTTCGGCATAGGCGGTGATGCGGAGGACCCACTGGCGGAGATTGCGACGCTCGACGGGGAAACCGCCGACCTCGGATTTGCCGTCGACAACCTCTTCGTTGGCGAGAACGGTGCGGAGTTCGGGGCACCACCAGACCGGGCGCTCGTCGACGTAGGCGAGGCCGCGTTTAAAGAGCTGCAGGAAAATCCACTGCGTCCACCGGAAGTATTTCGGGTCGGTGGTGTCGATTTCGCGGTCCCAGTCGTAGGAGAAGCCGAGGGCTTTGATCTGGCGGCGGAAATTGACGATGTTGTTTTGCGTGTTGGTCGCCGGGTGCGTGCCGGTTTTGACGGCGTGCTGTTCCGCGGGGAGACCGAACGCGTCCCAGCCGATCGGGTGGAGGACGTTGAAGCCCCTGGCGCGCTTGTAGCGCGAGATGATGTCAGTGGCGGTGTAGCCCTCGGGATGGCCGATGTGGAGGCCGGCGCCCGACGGATACGGGAACATGTCGAGCACGTAGTATTTCGGTTTGCTCGAGACGTTATCCGCTCGGGTGGAGCGGTTTTGCTCCCAGAAATTCTGCCAGTGTGGCTCGATATCTTGGAAGTTGTAATCTTTGCTGCTGGTGGCCATTCGCGTGTGAACTCGCCACTGTGAAATCTTTCGCTGCACGGTCAATCTTCGCGCTGGGCGCCTGCATTTTAACCATCGTCTCACCAGCGCGCGGAGCGTTGAGCCGAGGGTTTGAGCAGCTGTTGGACGCGGTGGTGCGGATCGACGTGCGCGAGCATGCGTTTGAGGCGGGGGCGCGGCGGTTTACGTCGGGGATCGGGTCGGGGGTGATTTTGTCGAAGGATGGCATCGTGCTGACGAATGCGCACGTGGCGTCGCCGCGCGCGGTCGAGGTGCAAGTGACCCTCGCGAACCTCGAGCGGGTGAACGCTAAACTCGTGGGCTGGGATCATTGGACGGACCTCGCGGTGCTGCGGCTGGATTTGGAGGATATGAAACGGCGCGGGTTGAAGTTTCGGCACGCGGAATTTGGCGACAGCGCCAAACTCGAAGTCGGCGAGACGGTGTATGCGGTGGGAACGCCGTATGGGCTGACGCGGACGGCGACGCGCGGGATTATCTCGAACAACAATCGCTATTTCGAAGATCCGCGCGGGGTGAAAGGGTATGAGACGGGGGCGTTTAACACCTGGCTGCAGACGGATGCGGCGATCAATCCGGGCAACTCGGGCGGGCCGTTGGTGACGGCGGACGGGCGGGTGGTGGGAATCAATTCGCGCGGTTACGCGGGCGCGGACAATCTGGGTTTCGCGATTCCGGCGAATATCGCGAAGCGCGTGGTTCACGGGTTGGTGCACAAAGGAGAGATCGAGCGGAGTTACATCGGGATCGTGCCGCGGGATTTGCAGGATTTCGAAGGGTTTTATGCGCTGTCGCTGAACACGGGGATGTTGATCAACAACGTGGATCGCGATTCGCCGGCAGCACGCGCGGGTATCCGTGGAGGTGATATCCTGCTGGCGATCGACGGCGTGAAAGTGGATGGGCGATTTCCGGAGCAGTTGCCGGGAATCCAGAACATGATTGCGAGCCGGCCGGTGGGGAGTGCGTTGAAGCTTTCGGTGCGGCGGAGCGGTGAGACCAAAGACTACGTGGTGGTGACGGAAAAGCTGGAGAGCCGCGTGGGCGAGGAGTGGGCGTTCGAGAAGTGGGGATTGAGCGTGCGGAAGGTGTCGCGGACGTATGCGCGCGAGAATCAGTTGGCGGACGAGACGGGTGTGCTGGTGATTGGCGTGCAACCGGGATTTCCGGCGGGCGTGGCGGGGATTCAGCGGGGCGATGTGATTCGAAAGGTGAACCAGCAGCCGGTGGAGACGCTCGAAGTGTTGAAGGCGGCGCATGCGGCGTATGAGGCCAAGCCGGAGGCGGTGTTGGTGGAGGCGATGCGGAATCGGCAGATTTCGCTTTATGTATTCAAACCATGAAGACGCGGATGATTTTTATGGGATCGCCTGCAAGCAGGCTCCTACAAGGGGTGATGTTGTTGTGCGCGGCGCTCTCGGCGTTGCGCGCGGATGTCTCGGAGTTGTGGGCGGAGCGATTGAAGACCGTCGTCGCGGTCGAGCACTACGTGGAGACGGAGACGGAACGGCGGCCGACGGTGTCGTATGGGACGGTGATCGATGAAAACGGGACGATCGTCCTGCCGTCGATCGCGGTGAATCCGCGGGCGACGCCGTCGCAGTTGAAGGATTTCAAAGTGTATCGCGCGGGCTCGGCGGAGAGTGTCGCGGGCGAATATCTGGGGCAGGATGCGTTGTCGGGGTGGCACTTCGTGCGCGCGGCGGAAGGGATTCGCGGGGACTTGACGCCGATCACGAAGTTTGTGGGCGAGGCGCGCGAGCCGAGGATGGGCGAAGAGATTTGGGGCATCGGACTGCGCAACAAGGATGAGGATTTTACGGCTTATTGGATGAGCGGGCGGGTTTCGCTGGTGCAGGCGCTGCCGCAGCGGACCGCGGTGGCGTTGGATGAAGTGACGGGACCGGGGCTGCCGGCGTTTGATGCGGAAGGAAAGTTCATGGGGCTTGGGCTGACGGGATTCGGGGAAAGTTTTTTGCAGTTCTCGACGAGCGATCGCGGCGGGTTGCCGGTGGTGATGATGAACGTGGAGGAAAGCGCGGCGCTGCTGACGACGCCGGAAGTGCTGCCGCAACTCGGGCGCGTGCCGCAGAATGTGTTTGGGCGGCCGCTGGCGTGGTTGGGAGCGTATGGATTGGAGCCGGTCGATCCGGAGGTCGCGCGATTTTTGAAACTCGGTTCGCAGTCGGCGGTGGTGTTCAGCGAAGTGGTGGAAGGCGGGCCGGCGGCGCGCGGAGGGTTGAAGGAAGGCGATGTGTTGTTGGCGATCGATGGCGAGGCGCTGCCGCGGTTTCGGCCGGATCGTGCGGTGTCTCAGTTTGTCGGACGCGAAATCGTGCGGCGAAAGCCGGGCGATGAGATCAAGCTGACGGTGCTGCGGAATGGGGAGCGTCAGGAATTGACTGTCGCGCTGGGAGATCAGCCGAAGCTGTTCTCGGAGGCGGAACGGAAGTATTTTGAACGGATTGGATTCACGGCGCGGGAGTTCGTGCATGACGACGCGGTGGCTCGACGGGTGAATCCGGAAGGCGCGACGGGCGTGGTGGCGCATTTCGTGAAGCCAAATGGTCCGGCTTCGACGGCGGGGCTGCGGACGGATGATTGGATCCGCGAGATCGACGGCGTGGGCGTGCAGAGTTTTGCGGACGCGGTGACGCGACTGACGGATATCGAAGAGGATGCGACGCGTGCGGAGTGTGTGTTGTTGGTGACGCGGAGCGGGGAGACGGCGGTGTTGCGGATCCGTTTGTAACCACGGATGGACGCGGATGAATACGGATGGATTTTAACCACGAAGGAACACGAATGGACATGAAGGGGCGGAGAGGAGAGGGTGAGTTTTATGTTTACGGGAATCGTTGAGGAAACGGGACGCGTGGTGAGCTTTGCGCCGCAGGCGGAGGCTTGGCGGCTGCAGGTGGCGGCGAAGCGCGTGCTCGAAGGACTCGCCGAGGGCGACAGCATCGCGGTGAACGGATGCTGCCTGACAGCGACGAAGTTCGATTCTGGATACGTGTGGTTCGACGTGTTGGAGGAAACGCGGCGGTTGACGAATTTTTCCGACTTGGGCGCGGGCGGAGCGGTGAACTTGGAGCGGAGCTTGAAGTTCGATGGGAAAGTCGGCGGACATTTCGTCACCGGGCACATCGATGGCGTGGGCGTCGTCGAGGTGTTTGAGGCGCGAGGGAAAGATCACTATTTGAAAGTGCGCGTGCCGGAAGGGGGTGGACGTTACATCGTGCACAAAGGCAGCATCGCGATCGATGGGATCTCGCTGACGATTGCGGACGTGGATGGCGATACGTTCGCGGTGTGGGTGATTCCGCACACGCTGCAGGTGACGAATCTTGGGGCGCGGAAAGCGGGCGAGAAGGTGAATCTCGAATTCGATTTGTTGGGCAAATACGTGGAGAAACTTCTGCAAACCCGGAGCGAGTGATGCGAACGGCACTGAATGTTTTGACGGAGGAATTACGGCGGCTGAAGGCGGCGGGCGTGAAAAGCGTTTCGGTGTCGGAGGAGAGCGTGGAGGCGTTGCGGAAAGTGGTGGCGGCGAGAAAAAGTGCGCGGCCGGCGGTGAAGGGGGAGGACGTGGGCGTGGAGGTGAAGGAAAGTGAGGCGGTAAAGGAGGAGCGGGCGGGTTTGCGCGGTGGGGGCACCGCGCCTCCAAAGGTGGTGGTGAAGAAAGCGGCGCCGGAGGGTGTTGCGGCGGTGCCGGAGCCGAAGGCGTTTACGGTGCCGGAGGGGGACAAGGCGACGCGGATGGCGTGGTTGAAGGAGAAGGTGTTGAAGGACGAAGTCTGTTGCGCGCACGTGCGGCCGGGGAAGCAGGTGGTGTTGGGCGTGGGGAATTTGGACGCGCAGATCATGTTCGTCGGCGAAGCGCCGGGGGCGGAAGAAGAAGTGCAGGGGGAACCGTTTGTCGGTCCGGCGGGACAATTGCTGACGAAAATGATCGGGGCCATGGGGCTCCGGCGCGAAGACGTTTACATCGGCAATATCATGAACTGGCGGCCCGAGATGGCGCTCAATGCGAGCGGCGTGCAGTATGGGAATCGTCCTCCGACCGCGGAGGAGATGGCCTACTGCTTGCCGAATTTGCGGGCGCAGATCGAGATCGTGGATCCAAAGTTGATCGTGGCGCTAGGCGCGACGGCGGCGGCGGGTTTGTTGGGCGCGGGTTCGTTCAAGGCGCTCGGCGAAGTGCGCGGCAAGTGGAAGGAGTTCGCCGGGAAGCCGCTGATGGTGACGTATCATCCGAGCTACATCCTGCGGAATCAGTCGAATCGATCGAAGCGAATGATTTGGGATGATTTGTTGAAGGTGATGGAACGCGCGGAGCTGCCGATCTCGGAAAAGCAACGCGGGTATTTCTTGGACAAATGAAAACGTGGTTGGCTGGGTGCGCGGCGGCGGTGGTTGTCGCGGGAACGGTAGCGTCGGCGGCGGAAACGCGGTTCGACTTCGACGTCTTGCGTGAGCGAGCGAAAGCCCTCGCGGCGAAGCCGTATGCGAAGCCGGAGAGTCCGGTGCCGGAGTGGTTGAAGCGGCTGACGTATGACGAGCACCGACTGATTCGATTCGAGCCGGGGCACACGTGGTGGCGGAAGGAGAAGCGTCCCTTCGAGCTGCAGTTTTTTCATCCCGGCTTCGTGCAGGTGAACACGGTGCAGATTCACGAAGTGGAGAACGGGCGGGAGAAGCTGATTCCGTTTACGAAGGATCTTTTTATCTATGATCGGCTGAAGACGGGAGAGCTGCCGCCGACGATGGGATTCGCGGGGTTCAAGATTCTGTATCCGCTGAATCGCGCGGGGGACGAGTTGGGGGCGTTTCAGGGCGCGAGTTATTTCCGGCTACTCTGCCAAAACGCGATCTATGGGTTGTCGGCGCGTGGTTTGGCTTTGGATACAGCGGAGCAGACGGGAGAGGAGTTTCCGGTGTTCACGGAATTCTGGATCGAGCAGCCGGCGAAGAATGCGAAGAGTGTGACGGTGTATGCGCTGCTGGATAGCCCGAGCGTGGCGGGCGCGTATCGCTTCGTGATCGCGCCGGGCGCGGCGACGGTTTCGCAGGTGAAGGCGACGTTGTTTTTCCGCAAGCAGGTGAAGACGATCGGGCTGGCGCCGTTGACGAGCATGTATTGGCACGGTGAGAGCACGAACGAGCCGACGAATGATTTTCGTCCGGAAGTGCATGACTCGGACGGATTGCTCGTGCGGACGGGCGGCGGCGAATGGATTTGGCGGCCGTTGACGAATCCGCGCGCGGTGCGGACGGCGGCGTTTAGCGATACGAATCCGAAAGGGTTTGGGTTGGTGCAGCGCGATCGGAATTTCGAGAATTACCAGGATCTCGAGGCGGCGTATCATGCGCGGCCGAGCGCGTGGGTGGAGCCGGTGGGGGATTGGGGAAAAGGATCGGTGCGGCTGGTGGAGATCCCGACGCCGGACGAGACCAACGACAATATTGTGGCGTTTTGGACGCCGGACGCAGCGCCGAAAGTGGGTGAGCCGCTCGAACTCGAATACAAGTTGCACTGGTATTTGGATACGATCCATCCGCCGGCGGGACGGGTGTTGGCGACACGACATGGGCGGACGAAGACGCACGAGGCGGATCTCGAACGTTTCTTTATCGATTTCACGGGCACTTACCTCAACAAGCAGGGGGCCGAGGCGAAGATCGAGTCGGTTGTAAGCGTCGGCAACGGTGCGAAACTCGAACACTCCATTGTGCAGAAGAACCCGTATAACCAAACGTGGCGCGCGGCGTTCGCGATTCGTCCGGATGGTTCGGGCAAGCCGGTCGAGCTGCGGTGTTATTTGCGCGAAGGCGACGACGTGCTCACGGAGACGTGGAGTTTCCTGTGGCAGCCGTGACGGGCGGCGGGGCGAACGCGGCGCGTTGGGGACAACGCGCCCTACCAGCGGAGGCGGCGGATGAGTGAGCCGGAAGGGATGGCGCCGCTGGAGTCGTTTCGGCCGACGACGGGGACGTTGGAGGCGTGGAATGGCGCGTATGTGCGCGTGGAGGATTATTTGCGCGCGCATCGCATTCAAAACCGGCTGCACGCGAGCCGTTTGATTTTGCGGATTTTGGCGCGGGCGGCGAAGCGGCATGCGGCGGATCCGTCGCTCGATCCGACGGCGCTCGCGGCGGAGGAGGCGGAGCAGATGATGGATCAGTGGTTCGCGGATGTGTTGGATGAACGCGATCAGCCGCATGAACGCATCGCGGTGGATGGCCGGGTGGCCTTGTTGCTGAGCGATGGACCGCAGAAGTGGCCGTATGCGTTTTTGGAAGAGGCGAACGTGCCGGAAGATTTCAAGGCGGCGATGCGGGCGAGTGCGCTGACGGCGGGGCCGGATTTGACGGTGTCGAGCATGGTGCCGCGTCCGATCGATTTGGGTCCGATTCCAGAAGCGGCGGGGGAGACGTTGGAGCGATTCGAGCGGATGCCGATTTTGCGGACGTTGTTTTTGTGGCTGTTGTTCGCGGGGGCGCTGGGGGCGATTTTTTATGCGACGCGTTAATCCAGCGAGGGCCCGGCGATGAGCTTTTCGGCGGTGCATGATCGGATGACGGTGGCGCGGTTGAATCGGCGGCGGTTCTCGTTTTTCTCGTCGATCTTTGTGCTCACGAGTTTGGCGACGTGGTTCATGGCGGACTTGTTGTGGCGCGATGGGCTGACGGGCGTGGAGCTGACGCTGCTGATCCTCTTCGTGATTCTGTTTCTGCAGATCTCGATTGGATTCTGCACGGCGCTCGCCGGGTTTTATGTGATCAATCGTGGAGGGGACAGCCGGCGGATCACGATGACGGTGGCGCGGGGCGAGGACGTGCCGCTCGCTTCGACGGCGATCATCATGCCGGTGTTCAACGAAGACGTGAGCCGCGTTTTCGAGGGGCTGCGCGTCGTGTTTCGGTCGGTGGAGGAGACGAAGAAACTCGAGCACTTCGACTTCTTCATTCTCAGCGATTCGAATCAGCCCTCGCAGTGGATCGTGGAGGAGACGGCGTGGGTGGAGCTGTGCAAGCAGGTCGGCGGTTTCGGGAAGATTTTTTATCGGAAGCGGGTAAATCAGATTAACAAGAAGGCGGGGAATGTAGCGGATTTTCTGAGACGCTGGGGGAAGAGCTATCGCTACATGGTCGTGCTCGATGCGGACTCGATCATGACGGGCAAGGCGCTCGTGCAGCTCGTGGCGTTGATGGAGAAGAATCCGGGTGCGGGAATCATCCAGACGGCGCCGCGGATTGTGAATGGCGACACCTTGTATGCGCGGGTGCAGTCGTTCGCGAACCGGGTTTACAGCCCGCTGTTTTTGGCGGGGTTGAATTACTGGCAGCAGCACGAAGGGAATTACTGGGGGCACAACGCGATCATTCGCGTGCAGCCGTTCATGGAGCATTGTTCGCTGCCGGATTTGCCGGGAAGCGAGCCGTTTGGCGGGCGGATTTTGTCGCACGATTTTGTGGAGGCCGCGTTGATGCGGCGCGCGGGTTGGGCGGTGTGGCTGGCGCACGACATCGAGGGGAGTTGGGAAGAAGGACCGCCGACATTGATCGAAAGTGCGAAACGGGACCGGCGGTGGAGTCAGGGGAACATGCAGCATGCGTGGCTGCTGACGGCGCGCGGGTTTCGGCCGGCGAACCGGTTTCATCTTTTCATGGGCGTGATGGCGTATTTGTCGTCGCCGCTCTGGCTGCTGTTCTTGGTGATCAGCACGATCAATGCGTTTGACCTGGCGAATACGTTTTTCGCGGGTCCGCGGCGGGAGGATTATACGTCGATCTTTGGCTACGAAGTGGAAGTGCCGGCGGCGCTGACGCTGTTTGTATTCACGATGGTGTTACTCTTCCTGCCGAAGCTGGTGAGCATCGTGGTGATGCTCGGGCGCGGCGAGGAAGTGGAGCGGTATGGCGGGCGGGTGCGGTTCGTGTTGAGCGCGCTGAGCGAGATCGTGATTTCGGCGCTGCTGGCGCCGATCAACATGATGTTCAATTCGAAGTTCGTGCTCTTCACGCTGCTCGGGCAGGGCGTGTCGTGGGTGACGCAGAAGCGCGAGTCCAATGACGACGGGACGGACTGGCGCGAGGCGATCATCACGCATTGGGGGCAGGCGGCGTTTGGGCTGATCTGGGGGGCGTCGGCGTTGATCTTGTTGCCGGTGTTTTTCTGGTGGTTGAGTCCCGTGCTGGCGGGTCTGGTGTTTTCGATCCCGGTTTCGATTTTGCTGAGCAAGGCGGGGATTGGGCGGCGGGCGCGGGAGCTGGGACTATTTTTGATCCCGGAGGAATCGCAGCCGCCGTATGAGCTGCGGCGGTTGCGGCAGAATCTGGCGGAGTGTTATCGGCATTTGCCGCCGATCGAGCCGTTGCGGGCGGATTACGGTTTGATGCAGGCGGTGCTCGATCCGTATGTGAACGCGATGCACGTCGGGCTGCTGCGGCAGAGGCGTCCGAGCGAAGAGGCGCGGGAGTGGTTCGCGCAGTTAAGGAAGCGGCTGCTGCACGAAGGGCCGCAGGGATTTTCGACGAAGGAGAAGATGGCGCTGCTGCTCGATGCGGAGTCGATGATCTGGCTCCATCGGGAATTGTGGAGCAGCCCGGCGGATGCGCTGGCCGATTGGTGGCGGCTGGCGATGCGGCAATATAATGTGCTGACGAGCGCGCCGACGACGGCGTTGTATCGGTAAAGAAAGAAGCGCGGTCAGGTTGACCGCGCTACGGGGGGACGAACGGGGGCGCGAGATTGTGTAGCGGAATGCGTGGGCGTTGACGGCGGGGTCGGGAGACCCCGCCCTACACCGGGCAGCGGGCGGAGGCTAGGGGAGGAGTTTGGCGAATTCGGCCTGGGCGCGGGCGAATTCGGTTTTGAGGGTCGCCATCAAGGGGGCGACGCCGTCGAGGCCTTGTTTGGCGGAGTGGTGCTCGAGTTGTTCGGCGATGGCGCGGACATTCACTGCGCCGACATTGGCGGAGCTGCCTTTGATGCTGTGCGCGGCGCGCGTGAACTTCGGGACGTCGGTGGACGCGAGGCCTTGCTCGAGCTCGGTCATGCGTTGCGGGGTGTCCTCGAGATAGATCGCGATGATCTCGCGCAGGAATTCGTCGCCATCGTCGGGATTGAGAGCGCGGAGATTGTCGATTGCTTGCGGGTCGATGACGGGAAGGTCTGCCATGTGAGTGAGGCTCGCGGGAGGCGTTGAGCGTTTAGGATCGGTTTAAACCGACCATTCGAAAGAGGTGTTTTGTTCGATCTCGTCGATCGTCGTCAGGCCGAGAAGCACTTTTTTCAGGCCGTCGTAGCGGAGCGGTTTGTAGCCGACTTTGGCGGCGGCCTTGGTGATTTCCTGGGCGCTTTTGCCTTCGGAGATGAGCGTGCGGATTTCCTCGGTGATGAGGACGAGTTCGTGGAAGGCAATGCGGCCTTTGTAGCCGGTGTTGCGGCAGGCGGGGCAGCCGCGGCCGCGGTAGAACGGAACTTCGGTGAGGCCTTCGTCCTCGAAGTAACGGCGGAGGACGTCGCGGGAAGGATAGTAGGCCTCCTTGCAGTTGTCGCAGATTTTGGCGGCGAGACGCTGGGCGAGGACGCCGATGACGGACGGGGCGACCATGTAGGGTTCGACGCCGATTTCGATGAGGCGGACGATGGCTTGCGCGGCGGTGTTGGTGTGGAGCGTGGCGAAGACGATGTGGCCGGTGAGGGCGGCTTCGGTGGCGATCTTGGCGGTTTCGAGGTCGCGGATTTCGCCGATGAGAATCGCGTCGGGATCCTGGCGCATGAGGGCGCGGAGGATGGTGGAGAACTTCAGGTCGATGTGGCTGTTGACCTGGGTTTGGGTGACGCCGGCGAGTTGGATTTCGATCGGGTCTTCGATCGTGGAGATGTTGACGCCGGGCGTGTTGATCTCGTGGAGGGCGGCGTAGAGCGTGGTGGTTTTGCCGGAGCCGGTGGGGCCGGTGACGAAGAGGATGCCGTTGGGATTTTGGATGAGGCGTTTAAACGGCTGGAGGATGGTCTGGGAGATCATCATCTTATCCAGCGTGAGCATCGTCTTCTTGCCGGTCATCGCGAGGATGCGGATGACGGCTTTTTCGCCGTAGGCGGACGGGATGGTGGAGACGCGAAAGTTGGCGGTTTGGCTGCCGATCGGCATCGAGAACCGGCCGTCTTGGGGAAAGCGCGATTCGGAGATGTTGAGACTGCAGAGAATCTTCAGGCGCGAAATGAGGGCGCGGTGAAGTTTGCGGGAGTAGGTGAGGATTTCGCGGAGATTGCCGTCGATGCGGAAGCGGATGCGGCAGATGGTTTCCTGAGCTTCGATGTGAAGATCGGTGGCGCGTTCGCGGAGGCCGAAGTAGATGATCTCGTCGAGGATTTCGGTGAGGGAGTTGTTCTCGGCGAGGGTGGCGAGTTTTTCGCCGGCGGTCTCGGAGCGGTCGAAGAGGCTGGAGTGTTCGAGTTCGCTGAGGGAGTCCTCGATGTTTTTCTCGGTGCAGTAGTGGATCGCGATGGCGTCTTCGATTTCGCGCGGAAGGGCGAAGACGGGGCTGAGGGGAATTTGCGCGATCTGGCTGAGACGTTTGACGAGATCGGCGTCGCCCGGGCTGGCGATGGCGACGGTGAGGACGCCGTTGAGGACGTAGAGACCGATGGCTTTGGTTTTCTTCGCGATCTCGACGGGGATTTTTTCGATGGCTTCGTCGGTGATGACGGAGGCGAAAGGGTCGACGTAGGCCACTTCGAAGGAGTCGGCCCAGAGTTTACAGGCGTCTTCCTTGGGAAGGATTTTCTCGTCGATAAGGGCTTGGAGCAGCTCGAGGCTGACGCCGTGGCGTTCGACGAGGGTGGCGAGCTCCTGGACGTAATCGAAGTCCGGGCGCCGGCGGATGCTCGCGAGGAATTGGCTACTTTTTGGATTTAACACGGCGGCGCGGCGTCTGCGATTTGAAGAGCTTGCCGATCTCGGTTTGATCGAGCTTTTCCATCGCGAAGGACGCGGCGGCGCGCTCGATCTCGAGTTCCTGAAGCATCTGCGGCAAGGAGTAGCGAACTTCGGCGAGGGCGGGTGGCGGCGCGTGGGCGGCGGGCGCGGGGTGGTGTGTGGGGGTCATTCGCTGGAAGGGAAGGGGCGCCTTTATTCTTCGGACTCGAAACAACTCTCGATGGTATCGGTGAGGGCGCGGGCGATTTCTTCTTTGGGCGTGTCCTTGCGGATGTAGTTGGCGGCGCCGAGGGAGAGGGCTTCGTCGATGCTCTGGCGGTTGACGATGGAAGTGAGCATGATCACGACGCAGTCGGGATCGACGGCCTTGAGTTTTCGGAGCGTCGTCAGGCCGTCCATGATCGGCATGGAAATGTCGAGGAGGACGAGATCGGGGTTTTCGCGTTCGTAAGTGGCGAGGGCGTCCTGGCCGTTGCCGGCTTCGATGATGTTGGGAGCGCCGAGCTGCTTGAGGATGAGGCCGACGAATTTGCGGATGTGGGGTTCGTCGTCGACGAGCAGGATGGTGCCTTGGAAATTCATGAAGCGAGAGGAAGCGTGACCCGGAATTCGCAACCGCCGGCGGGAAGGTTCTCGGCGACGATGGTGCCGCGGTGAGCCTCGACGATTTTGCGGCAGATGGCGAGGCCCAAGCCGGTGCTCTTTTCGCCGCCGGTGGGTTGGACGGAGAGGCGGCCGAAGTCTTTGAAGAGCTTGTCGCGTTCGTTTTCGGGAATGCCGGGGCCCTGGTCTTTCACGCCGAAGCTGCAGCCGTTTTCGCCGGCGTGGAGTTCGACGGTGATCTTCGAGCCGGGCGGGGAGTATTTTACGGCGTTGCTGAGGAGATTGTTGATGACCTGCTGGATTTTGGCGGCGTCGATGACGGCATGGCAGGAGCTGGCGGGTGGGGTGAAAGCGATGTGGGTGTTTTTTTTCGCGGCGTCGATGTTGGCGAGATAGACGGCTTTTCCGATGAGGTCGGCGAGATCGTGGTGTTCGGTGGTGAGCTTGAGTTCGCCGGCTTCGATGGTGGCGACGTCGAGGAGCTCGTTGACCATGGTGAGCATCGACTGGCTGGCGGTGTGGATGGTGTTGATCAGATCGAGCTGGTCGGGCGTGAGCTCGCCGACGACGCCATCGCGGAGGAATTCGGCGAGCCCGCGAATGGAGGCGAGGGGATTGCGGAGGTCGTGCGCGGCCATGCCGAGGAAGCGGTTCTTGGCGGCGTTGGCCTTGCTGAGCTGATCGACGAGCATCTTCTGCTGCTCGGTGAGGAGCTGACTGTGAAGATGGGTGCGGATGCGGGCGACGACCTCGCGCGTTTGGAAAGGTTTGGGGAGGTAATCGACGCCACCGGCGGAGAGGCCCTCGATGACATCCTCGGATTCGTTTTTGGCGGTGATGAAAACGATGGGAGCGCAATCGACGCCGTAGTGGCTTTTGAGGGCTCGGCAGGTTTCGAAGCCGTTGATCCCGGGCATCATCACGTCGAGGAGGACGAGATTGGGTTTGAACTCGGGATAGACTTCGAGGGCGCGTTCGCCGGAGTCGGCATCGGCGAGGACGTAGCCCTGCTTTTTGAGGATGCCGCTGAGGATGCGGATATTGAGGCGATCGTCATCGACGATCAGGACCCGACGGCCGGTGAGGTCGGGTCCGGAAATTTGAGGCTGCTCCATCGGGGACGGGGTCGTCGACACGGCGGGAAAGTTGCGCGCAGATTTGAGAGGGGTGCAGGGGCATGCAAGGGCGCAGTTGGGGAGGAGTGCGGGGCGCGCGAACGAGGTATGAGGATAATCCTGAAGTTTACATCACGGAATAGGAATATGTTGATATTGCACTTGCGTGAGGTTGGCGGGGCGTGTTGTTGTCGCGGCTCTCCCTATGGCGAACTCATTTGTTTTTTCCTCCGAATCCGTGGGCGAAGGCCATCCGGACAAGGTTGCCGACCTGATTTCCGACAGCGTGCTTGACGCGTGTCTCGCGCAGGACCGATTCAGCCGGGTGGCGTGCGAAACCATGGTGAAGTCGAACATGGTCATTCTCGCCGGGGAGATCACGACGCAGGCGAAGTTGAACTACGAAGCGATCGTGCGCGCGGCGATCCGCGACATCGGCTACGTGAACAACGACGATGTGTTTCATGCGGATCAGGTGTTCATCAACAATTACCTGACGCGGCAGTCGCCGGATATCGCGCAAGGCGTGGATGCGAAGAAAGCCAAAGGGAAGAAGACGGCGGAGCAGGGCGCGGGCGATCAAGGCATCATGTTCGGTTATGCGTGCAGCGAGACGCCGGAGCTGATGCCGACGCCGATTATTTTCGCGCATCGTCTTGGGCGTGAGTTGACGAAGATTCGGAAGAGCGGCGCGGCGAACTGGCTGCGGCCGGACGCGAAGTCGCAGGTCTCGATTCGCTATGAGAACGACAAGCCGGTGGAAGTGGTGAACGTGGTGATCTCGACGCAGCACACGGCGGACGTGGAGCATGCGAAGATCGAGAAGTTCCTCATCGAAAAGGTGATCAAAAAGGTGATCCCGGCCTCGATGTTGAACAAGAAGACGGAGTATCTGATCAATCCGACCGGGCGTTTCGTGGTCGGCGGGCCGCAGGGCGATTCGGGTCTGACCGGACGTAAGATCATTGTGGATACTTACGGCGGCTGGGGCCGTCACGGCGGCGGCGCGTTTTCGGGCAAGGACCCGTCGAAGGTCGATCGTTCGGCGGCTTACATGGGTCGCTGGGTGGCGAAGAACATCGTGGCCGCGGGGCTGGCGTCGCACGCGGAAATCCAATTCGCCTATGCGATCGGGCATCCGCAGCCGGTGTCGGTGCGCGTGGACACCTTCGGCACGGCGAAGGCGGGCGTGTCGGACGAGCAGATCACGGCGGCCGTGCAGAAAGTTTTCAGCTTCAAACCCGCCGACATTGTCACGCAGCTCAATCTGCTGCGGCCGATTTACCGGCAGACGACGAACTACGGGCATTTCGGCAAGGCCGGGCTGCCGTGGGAAAAGACCAACAAGGCGGCCGAACTGCGCGCCGCGATCAAGTAACGTTAAACGTTCCGAAACATCATGCCGACTTCCTCCGCCACCGCCGACAAGGCGCCGAACTATCTGGTCAAAGACATCTCGCTCGCCGAATGGGGGCGCAAAGAGATCGCCATCGCCGAACATGAGATGCCCGGCTTGATGGCGGTGCGCAAAAAGTTCGGTCCGTCGAAGCCGCTGAAAGGCGTGCGCATCACGGGATCGTTGCACATGACGATCCAAACGGCGGTCTTGATCGAGACGCTGACGGAGCTTGGCGCGGACGTGCGTTGGGCGTCGTGCAACATCTTCTCGACGCAGGACCATGCGGCGGCGGCGATCGCGAAAGCGGGCGTGCCGGTGTTCGCGTGGAAAGGCGAAACGCTCGAGGAGTATTGGGACCTGACGTTTCACGCGATCTCGTTCCCGGGTGGCAAAGGACCGCAGCTCGTGGTGGACGACGGCGGCGACGTGACGCTGTTGCTCCACAAGGGCTGCGAGCTCGAGGAAGGTAGCGACTGGGTGAATACGCCGTCGGGGTCGCACGAAGAGCAGGTGATCAAGAACCTGCTGAAACGCGTGCATGCGCAGGATCCGTTGCGGTGGACGACGCTGGCGAAGGAGTGGCGCGGCGTGTCGGAGGAAACGACGACGGGCGTGCACCGGCTTTATCAGATGCTCGAGAAGGGCAAGCTGCGCGTGCCGGCGATCAACGTGAACGACTCGGTGACGAAGTCGAAATTCGACAATCTTTACGGCTGCCGCGAGTCGCTGGCGGACGGTTTGAAGCGCGCGACGGACGTGATGATCGCGGGCAAGGTCGCGTGCGTGTGCGGTTATGGCGACGTCGGCAAAGGCTCGGCGCATTCGCTGCGCGGGTTCGGCGCGCGCGTGATCGTGACGGAAGTCGATCCGATCAACGCGTTGCAAGCGGCGATGGAAGGTTTCGAAGTCAATACGGTCGAAAGCACGCTCGGCGTGGCGGACATCTATGTGACGACGACGGGCAACAAGGACATCCTCACGCTCGAGCACATGCGCGGGATGAAAGACCAGGCGATCGTCTGCAACATCGGCCACTTCGACAACGAGATCCAAGTCGACCGGCTGAATCAGTCCGACGCGAAGCGGACGAACGTGAAGCCGCAATACGACATGTATACGTTCCCGAAGGGGAACAGCATTTACCTGCTCGCCGAAGGCCGGCTGGTGAATCTCGGCTGCGCGACGGGGCATCCCTCGTTCGTGATGTCGAACAGCTTTACGAATCAGACATTGGCGCAGCTCGATTTGTGGAAGAACAAGGACACCTATGCGGTGGGTGTTTATCGGTTGCCGAAGCACCTCGATGAGGAAGTGGCGCGGCTGCACCTCGAGAAGATCGGGGCGAAGTTGACGACGCTGACGAAGGATCAGGCGGATTATCTCGGGGTTCCGGTCGAAGGACCCTACAAACCGGATCACTACCGGTATTGAGTTTTGGAAAACGAAAAACCCGCGCCGGAAGCGCGGGTTTTTCGTTTAAACTGGCGGAGGGGAGAGGATTCGAACCTCCGGTAGCGGTTTTGCCACTACGGTTCTTTAGCAAAGAACTGCCTTAGACCACTCGGCCACCCCTCCAGAAATAGGAGTTCGGCGAGGCAAACGCAGCCTCGCGAAAGTGCAAGGCGGATTTCCGCGCCATTTTAGCGGGGCTCAGCTTTCGCCGTCGATCGGCCGCTCGAGCTCTTCGCGGCATTCGTGGACGACGCGCAGCCAGATTTCGCGCAGATCGAATAGACGCGGAAGCGCGCTCTCGCGATAGGCGGCGACGGTGCGATGCGAGACGGCCGCGGAATCGTTGAGAAAGGCGAGGGTGCCGTTCAAGGCGCTGAGCGCGCGTTTGAAGAGGCTGATGGCCATCGCGTAGTCGCCGAAATCGAGGGCGTGGATCGCTTGCACGGCCTGCTCTTCGCCGCGATGCAGCGAGGCGAGGAAGGCGAGCGCGAGAGGCTGGGGGACTTTGGCGTGGTCGCCAGCGGAGAATTCCCACTGCCGCGAGAGACTGAGGTAGAGCGCCTTGGTGGAAACGAAGATGGGATTCTTGTGCAGCGTGTAGACATCGCTGCCCTCGGCGAAGTCGTCCGACTCCTCGTCGTCATCGTCGTCCGAATCGCTGTCGTCGTGCTGGTTGCTGGAGCCCCAGTTCATCAACTCGGCGACGTCGTCGATGCGATCGGTGCTGTTTTTGCAGGCTTCGTAGAATCCGAGATAGCGATGCACGGCTTCGTCCTGCTCACGAAGATAACGCTCCCAATCGAACTCGTTCCAAGCTAGGTCGCCGCGATCTTCCCACTCGTTTTCCTGACCTCCGTCGGAATCGAAATTGCTCATTCGGTAGGCCGAAACGAAGGCCCTGGGGTGGGAAACGCAAATCAAAACCTGTCCAAGCATCGTCAAAACCCTGAGGTGCGCCGCCGCGAGCCGGAGGTGTTTTGCGGGTTGAAGCGTAGCGGGAGCGCTGCTCGATTCCGCAGCATGGCATTGGTGCGACACGAAACCGTTTATTTCTCGGGGCATGTGCAAGGCGTTGGCTTTCGCTACACGACGATGCAGGTGGCGCGGGAGTTCGAAGTCGCGGGCTATGTGAAGAATCTGTTGGACGGGCGGGTGCAGATCGAAGCGGAAGGAAAGCCGGCGGAGGTCGAAGCGTTTGTGTCGGCGGTGGAAGAGCGGATGCACGGATATGTGCGCAAGACGGAACGCGGCGGGCAGATGCGTGAGGCGCAGTTCAGCGGGTTTGCGATTCGTTGAGTCGGGAAGGCGGGGACGAAGCTTTGACAGCGGAAAGGGGGCGTTCTTGATGCCGGGCAGGCGTGACGATCCACTGGCTTCAATTTCTTCCGGCGTTGCTGTTGTTGTGGTTGCCGCGTCAGGTGCTGCGCTTCGGGCGAAGCGGTTTTCGGTTTGGGCGGTCGCGGCGGCGACGGATGCGGGAGACGATGCTAGCGAGAGGCGCGGATCCGACGGATGCGCGGGTGAGTTTGCGCGTGGAGATCCTGAAGCCGCGCAATTACATCGATTTCGCGCGGGCGGCACTCGGGAGCGCGGTGCTGCTCGGGATGTGGCCGGAGGTGGCGAGCGCAGCGGTGGAAGCGGATTTTGTTGAGGCGGATCCGCTCGTGTGGGCCGTGCAGGTGAGCGTGCTGTTCGTGGGCGCGCTGGTGCAGACGCTGCGCTATGAACACCGGGCCAGTCTGTATGCGCCGCTGTTTTATTTGTCCGGGTTGACGCTCGGGATGTGCGGGCTGTATCCGGCGCTGTTTGCGATGGTGCTGGTGTGGTCGATTCATCGCGTGCTGCCGGGACCGGGGGCGATGTTGAGCATTCAGACGTTGTTGGTGCTGATCTTTGGGGTGGTGTTTCGCGGGGTGGGCTCGCGAGAGACGTTTGTGGCGGCGGCGCTGGTGTTTTTGCCGGTGGCGCTGAGTCTGTTGAGCCGGCGGCGGCTGGGGCTGTTCAACAAGCGCGTGAAAGTCTGATGGCGGTGAACTTGCACGTGTGGTGGAGCGCGGCGCGACCGCGGACGTTGCCGGCAGCGATTGCGCCGGTGGTGGTGGGGGCGGCGCTGGCGTGGCGGGATGGGGTGTTCGATCCGGCGGCGGCGGGGCTGTGTCTGGGATTTGCGCTGCTGGTGCAGATTGGGACGAATTTCGCAAACGACTATTACGATTTCGTGAAAGGCGCGGATACGTCGGCGCGGGTGGGGCCGAGGCGGGCGGTGGCGGCGGGATTGATTGCGCCGGCGACGATGAAGGCGGCGATGTGGGGTGTGTTTGCGGCGGCGTTTGTGTGTGGGTGCGGGTTGTTGTGGTGGGGTGGGCCGTGGCTGCTCGTGATTGGCGTGGCGAGCATCGTGTGCGGGATCGCTTATACGGGCGGGCCGTTTCCGCTGGCGTATCACGGACTTGGAGACGTGTTCGTGTTTTTGTTTTTCGGATTGGTGGCGGTGGGGGCGACTTACTTCGTGCAGGCGGGGGTGTGGACGGGCGAGGCGTTGCTGGCGGGAGCGGCGGTGGGGGCGCTCGCGGCCAATATTCTCGTCGTGAACAACTATCGCGACGTGGAGACGGATGCGGCGGCGGGGAAGCGAACGCTCGTGGTGAAACTGGGGCGGCGCGCGGCGCGGTGGCAGCATGCGATTTCGATCGCGGTGGCGCTGGCGGTGCCGGTGGTGTTCGCGGTGCGCGAAGCGAATGGGTGGCGGATGTTGCCGTGGTTGGTGTTGCCGATGGCGTGGGGGCAGATGCGGCGATTGAAGGCGGCGCGGGAGGCGGGGGAGTTGATCGCGCTTTTGGGGGATACGGGGAAATTGTTGGCGGCGTATGCGGTGTTGTTGGGGGCGGGAGTGGTGGTGTGAGACGGGCGTTGCACGAGAATGCGAATGCCGCCGTGGATTCTTCGCTTCGCTCAGAATGACAAGAAGGCGGGAGGAATAAAAAGAAGCCGCACCGGTTAGGGTGCGGCTGGAAATAGGAACGAGTTGACCGAAGGTCAGACGTGGGCGGCGAGTTTGGCCTTCAGGGCGGCCTTGGGCATCATGCCGACGAGCTGTTCGACGACCTGGCCGCCTTTGAAGAGGAGCATGGTCGGGATGGCGCGGATGCCGTATTCGGTAGCGACCTCGCCGTGGTCGTCGATGTTGACCTTCGCGATGGTGAGTTTGCCGTCGAGTTCGGTGGCGAGCTCTTCGAGGATCGGCGCGATCGCTTTGCAAGGGCCGCACCACGGTGCCCAGAAATCGACGAGCACGGGCGTCGCGGACGACGTGACGGTGGTCTTGAAGCTATCGGTGGTGAGTTGAGCGATCTTTTCGGACATGGTTTTGATGGTTGAAGGGGAAGGAAGTGGCAAATGCCGGGGACGCAACTGGGGCGTGCGCTCGGCGGATCAGCGCGGGGTGGAGCGGTGGATGATTTCGGCGAGTTCCTTCGGCTCGACGTGGTGGAGATGTTTGCCGCGCTGCTTGAGCTCCTCGAAGGTTTTCACGACCGTTTCGGTCATGCGGTCGTGGGTTTCGGCGGAGCCGCCGACGATGGCGAATTGCTCACCGGTGGTGATGCGTTTGTGACCGTCGTCGTTGTCCAGACCGATGCCAAGGAGTCCCGCCGCTGGTTTCGGCGACTTCTTTTTTTTGCTCACGCGGTCACCGTGTTGGGGTTGGGCGGGCTTTCAAGAGGGATTTCTTCCACGGCGCTGCAGACGATGTCGGTGAACGCTTCGTCCTGCCGGATGCGGAGGCGTTTGAGACGGGTGAGCTCGAGGACGGCGAGGAACGTGGCGACGAGCTGGCGAAGGGTGATTTGTCCCTCGAAAAGATTCGAAAAGATGAAGGTCTTCTCGGTCTTCGTGCGCTCGAGGATGTATTCCATGCGGTCGGAAACGGTGACCTGTTCGTCGTGGATTTCGCCGACGACGAGTTTTTCGGCGAGGCGGCGAAGGACGATGTTGAAGGCGTTCCAGAGCTCGATGCGGTCGACGTTCTTGAGGGGGCGCTCGGTGGCGTCGGCGGAGAGCGAGGAGACGAAGCGCTCCATGAGGTTCTGGCGCTGGACGGAGAGATCGTTGAGCTTCGCCGCGGCTTCCTTGAACTTCTTGTATTGAAGAAGCTGATGCACGAGGTCCCAGCGCGGATCGATTTCCTCGTCGTCGGAGTTGGGATCGACGGCGTGCATGCCCTTGGGGAGGAGCATGCGGCTTTTGATCTCCATCAGCGTGGCGGCCATGACGAAGAACTCGCCGGCGACGTCGAGATCGAGCTCCTGCATGGTGCGGAGCGTTTCGACGTATTGCTTGGTGACGGACTCGATCGGGATGTCGTAGATATCGAGCTCGTTCTTACGAATGAGGAACAGGAGCAGGTCGAGCGGGCCTTCGAAGACGCGAAGTTTGATGCGGAGCTCGGAATCGGGAATGGTGGCGGCCACGGTGGCGGCGATGGTTGGGCGCCGGCGGGGGGCGGCAACGGAAAAAATGGGCCGCGGGAGCGCGGCGGAAGTGTCATACATAATATGACACTTTCAGGAGGTGCGGCGGAGGTGGGCGATGAAGAAGCCGTCGGTGTTGTGGAGGGTGGGGAGGAAGGTGAGGCCGTGGGGAGTGGGCGGGGCGGCGAAGGGGCGCGCGGGTGGGAGGAGGGCGAAGGTGGGGTGGGTGGCGAGGAAGGTGGAGATGACGGATTCGTTTTCGACGTGGCTGAGCGAGCAGGTGGCGTAGAGGAGTTGGCCGCCGGGACGGACGTGTTGGGCGAAGCGGACGAGGAGTTGTTGTTGGAGAGCGGAGGCTTCGGCGATTTGGGCGGGCGTGGTGGTCCACTTCAGGTGCGGGGCGCGCCGCCAGGTGCCGGAGCCGCTGCAAGGCGCGTCGACGAGAACGCCGTCGTAGAGTTCGGTGGCGGCGGGGGCGGGACGGAGAATGCGGATGTTTTGGAGGTGGGCGCGTTGGGCGCGGGCGGAGAGTTCGGCGAGGGCGGCGGGGCGGATGTCGTGCGCGTGGATTTCGGCGGTAGGGCCGAGGAGATGGGCGAGTTGAAGGGTTTTGCCGCCCGCGCCCGCGCAGGCGTCGAGCCAGCGTCCGCCCCGTGAAAGGGCGGCGGATGCGAGGAGGAGTTGAGAGCCGAGATCCTGGATTTCGACGAGACCGTTGGTGAATGCGGAGGTTTTGGTGACGTCGACCTCGTCGAGGAGTTGGAGCGCGGTGGGGAGAACGGGGGAGAATTCGTAGCGCCAATTGAGGCGGGTGAATTCGTCGGTGACGATCGATGTATCTGGAGTTTGGAGACGGAGCCAGAGCGGGGCGCGGGTGAGGAGGACGTCGACGTGGGGGGATTCGAAGGCGGCGGGGCAGTGGTCTGGAGAGCGAAACCAGGCGGGGAGCGGGGGCGGGAGTGGTGTGGGGAGATCGAGTTGTTGGGAGATGAAGGCGGATTTTTCGGCGACCGAGGCGGGCGGGGCGGGCCAGTCGGAGAGGAGGGCGGAGCGGAATTTCTCGGTGGCGGGAGAATCGGCGGCGAGCCAGGCGATGAGACGGGTGGCGAGGTCGGGGTGGGAGTCGAGGGACGGTTCGATCCAAGGGAGGTAGCGAAGCGTGGTGTAGATGAGCTCGCGGTAGAGGCGGCGGTCGCGGGAGCCGAAGGCGCGGTTGGACGTGAGGAGTTTTTGGATACGCGCGGGGAGGTTGCGGTCCGTGCGCCAGTGCGGGCGGAGTTGCGCGAGGAGGAGGAGGAGCGTGCGCTGTTGGTTGGCGGCAATGCTCATGGGGTGGACGCGTTCACGCGACGGGCGACGCTGGCGGCGCGGCGGGGACGCCTCGCCCTACCTAGAAGCGGAGGGCGTCGACGCGGACGTTGAAGCCGAAGCTGCTTTCGCGGCGCTGGCCGCCGTAGAGGGTGATGGTGTATTCGAGCGCCCACGTGTTGCCGATGTTGTGACGGATGCCGTAGGCCTGCTCGTTGAAACGCTGCGTGCGGGCGTCGTAGCGGAGGTGGATCAAACCTTCGAAGACCTCGTTGAAGCGGTGGGTGCTGCGGAAGAGGTAATCGTTGAGGTGGCCGCGGAGGAAATTGCTGGCGAAGCGGACGGTCCAGAAGTCGCCGTTGCGGAGGGTGACGCCGGTGTTGAATTCCTGGAGCGTGAAATCCTGGGGCGTGAAGCTTTGATAGATGCCGAGCTCGAGCCAGCGGGCGGGCATGATGGCGAGTTCGCTGTGGATCGCGGAGACGGTGCGTTCGCCGGGAGCGCGGTCGAAGCGGAAATCGTTGGCGACGTTCAGAACGACCAGGTCGCGTGAGCCGTAGATGGGGTCGCGGGTTTGGAGCGTGTTGTCGAGGCCGAGGCGGATCGTGTTGGTGCCGCGGAGCTCGTCGATGTTGCGGATGGCGCCGAGGCCGAGCGGTTGGAGATAGGTGACGAAGTTGCGGCGGTCGATCGGCGGGATGTAGCGCGCGCCTTTTTCGGCTTCGGGGATGTAACGGTAGGAAAGACGCGGCGTGACGAGGTGGCGAAGGCCGTCGATTTTCCAGCGGGCGTTTTTGTAATCGTAGATGGCGTGGGCGCGCATCTCGGCATCGAAGCCGAGCTCGCCGAGCGTGCGCGTGTAGTCTTTGCGCGGGCCGTCGAGGTTGGCGTAATGCGTGATGCGGCCGCCGGCGACGGGCGTGAAGGTGAGCCAGGAAGTTGGGCGGATGGGATGGGAGAGCGCGTAGTAGGCGTCGAGACGATCGGCGCGGAGCTCGGCGCCGGGCGTGGGGTTGAGCGGGCCGAACGGAAGCGGATCTTCGCGGAGGGCGGCGAAGCTGGCGTTGAAGCGGTGATTGATGCCGGTGTCGGCGATGGGCGTGGGGACGAGGTCGAAGCGGAGCTCGGGGAGGCGTTGTTGGACGACTTGAAAGCTGTTCGGTTGAAGACGGGTGAAGAGGGAAACGTAGTAATTGTCGCCGGCGTAGACGGCTTCGACGAAGTTGTCGGGTTGTTGAATCTCGAAGAATTCGGCGGGGCGAAAATCGCGGAGGACTTCGGAGTCGCGCCAGTAGTTGATCTCGGCGGTGAGGGAGAGGCGCTGGTTGATTTGCTGGACGTGGTTCCATTCGGCGAAGCCGCGGCTGCGAGGAACGCGGCGGCCCACGACGTCGTTGAAACGCGTGCCGTAGTCGGTGATGAAGCCGGAGTGGAAGTCGCCGCGGTAGAAGCTGTCGGCGTCGTCGGGCGTGTTGCTCGCGTAGGTGCCGGACGGCCCCATCATGACGCCGCGATTGGTGTAGAGACCGAGATCGCCGCCGAGGAAGAGCGTGGATGTAATGGGAAGTTGGAGACGCGCTTCGGCGTAGAGACCGAGAGTGCGACGGTAGCCGCCGTTGATTTCGGCGTTGGGGAGGAGGAAGCCGCGGAGATTGCTGGAGAACGCGGGAAGGGCGAGCGGGCGGATGTTGCCGATGCCGGCGGAGGCGCCTTCGGTGCGGATGCGGTTGTCGGAGGTGAACGTGACGCGGTCGGCTTCGGCGGTGGGGACGAAAGGCGCGGGCTCGGGGACGGTGATGCGGGCGTCATTGACGGTGATGGCGGAGCGATCGCCGGTAGCGCTGGAGCCGGAGACGTAGATGGGATGTTCGCCGACGCGGAGGTCGCCGACCTCGTAGGTGCCGGATTCTTCGTGATAAGTAATCGTGTCGGCGAGGAGGCGCCGCGCGCCTTGCGTGAGCACGGCGTTGCCGCGGGCGGTGACGACGCGGGTTTTGGGGTCGAAGCGAAGTTCGTCGGCGGTGAGACGGATGTCGCCGTAGTCGATGCGCGGGTTGTCGGTGAAGATGGTTTCGCCGGTGCGCGTGGACGTTTCGGAGCGGCCGGCGACGATCGAGGTGGCGCTGGGCACGGCGGCGAAGGCGGGGGCGCAGAGGCAGAGGAAGGCGAGCAGGCGTCGAGTCACGTTGGGGCGGAGGAAAGGCGTCGTGGTGCGCGCAAGCAAGCCCGCCGGAGAACTGCGGACGCTGAGCTGCGCAGAAGCTCCAAGATCCTTCCGCCGACCTCATGATCGTCTCCGGCGCTGGTCACCCGGCGCAGAAGCTCCAAGATCCAAGCACCAAGCTCCAGAGAATGTTCAAATTCCAACCTCTAACCGGTGTTTGAAGATTGGAACTTCTCTGGAGCTTGGATCTTGGAGCTTGGAGCTTTTCTTCAGGCTGGCGTTGTGCGGGTGAGGGCGCGGACATGGCGGGGTGAAGTTCGGTAGTGCGAATCGGGGGGATAATTTCGAGGTAGAAGCTAGACGGAGGGCGGGTTGGGGCAGGTTGCGGAACTCGTAACTCCTTATGGCCGTGACCATCTCGCAAAAAGATCTGACCGATCTGCTCAACGCCAGTCACACGTCGCCGCATTCCGTGCTGGGAATGCATCCGCATGCGAAGGGGAAGACGAAGGGATTGGTGGTGCGCGCGTTGGTGCGGGGGGCGGAAGCGTGCATCGTGGTCGATCCGGAGCCGAACGAGCAGTGGCCGATGGAGATGATTGCGCCGGAAGGGATGTTCGAGGTGTTCATTCCGAAGCGGGCGGAGGTTTTCCGGTATCAGTTGCGGGTGAAGACGGCGGCGGGGGAGTTGCGCCAGTTTTACGATCCGTATTCGTTTCTGCCGACCTTGAGCGGACAGGATTTGTATTTGTTCAACGAAGGGAACGAACACCGCGCCTATGATAAGTTGGGGGCGCATTTGCGGACGATCGAGGGCGTGCCGGGGGTGGCGTTTGCGGTGTGGGCGCCGGCGGCGAAGCAGGTTTCGCTGGTGGGGAATTTCAATCACTGGGACGGGCGGTATCACCAGATGCGTCCGCTGGGTTCGTCGGGCGTGTGGGAGCTGTTCGTGCCGGGATTGGAGCAAGGCGAACTGTATAAGTATGCGGTGCGCGATCAGCGGGATAACGTGCGTTTGAAGACGGATCCGTATGGGACGTATTTCGAGGCGCCGCCGGGAAATGCGTCGATTGTGTATGACGTTTCCAAGTTCGCGTGGAATGACGGCGAGTGGATGGAGAAGCGGCGGGCGAGTGCGGGATCGATCGATCGGCCGATGTCGATTTATGAAGTGCATCTGAATTCGTGGCGGCGCGCGGCGGAGGATGCGCACCGGCGGTTGAGTTATCGCGAGGCGGCGGTGCAGCTGGCGGATTATGTGACGGAGATGGGTTTCACGCACGTGGAGTTCATGCCGCTGGCGGAGCATCCGTTCACGGGATCGTGGGGATATCAGGTGACGGGATTTTTTGCGCCGACGCACCGGCATGGAGCGCCGGAGGATTTCGCTTGGTTGGTGGATTATCTACACCAGCGCGGGATTGGCGTGATTTTGGATTGGGTGCCGGCGCATTTTCCGCGCGACAGTTTCGCGCTGGCGGAGTTCGACGGCTCGCATCTTTACGAGCATGCGGATCCGCGGTTGGGCGCGCACATGGATTGGGGCACGCTGATCTTCAATTACGGGCGGAACGAAGTGCGGTGCTTTCTGATCGCGAACGCGCTCGCCTGGATGGACCGGTATCACATCGACGGGCTGCGCGTGGACGCGGTGGCGTCGATGTTGTATCTGGATTACTCGCGGAAGGAGGGGCAATGGATCCCGAATCGTTACGGCGGGCGCGAGAATTTGGAGGCGATCGATTTTCTGAAGCGGGTGAACGATTTGGTGCATCAGTATCATCCGGGAGCGTTGATGATCGCGGAAGAGAGCACGTCGTTTCCGGGCGTGACGAAGCCGACGAGCGAGGGCGGGCTGGGCTTCGACTACAAGTGGAACATGGGGTGGATGCACGACACGCTCCGGTATTTCGCGAAGGATCCGATTCACCGGAAGTGGCATCAGAACGATCTCACGTTCGGCATGCTGTATCAGTATGCGGAGAATTTCGTGACGGTGTTTTCGCACGACGAAGTGGTGCACGGGAAAGGTTCGATGCTGTTGAAGATGTCGGCGTGGCATATTCCCGAGAAAGCGGCGCAGCTGCGTTCGCTGTATGGGCACATGTGGGGGTATCCGGGGAAGAAGCTGTTGTTCATGGGGAGCGAGTTTGCGCAGTCGCACGAGTGGAATTACGACAGCGCGCTCGAGTGGCATCTTTGCCAATACATCGATCATGAAGGCGTGCGGCTGCTCGTGCGGGATTTGAACAAGCTGTATGCGAGCGAGCCGGTGCTGAGTCAGAATGATTTGAACCCGCAGGGGTTTCGCTGGATCGCGTGCACCGATGCCGAGGCGAGCGTGATTGCGTATCTGCGGACGGATCGGGAGGAGAAGACGTTATTCGTGGTGGTCGGACATTTTTCCGGGGCGACGAGAGATTATCGGATCGGAGTTCCGCGGCGCGGGCTGTGGCGCGAGGTGATTAATACCAATAGCGAGTTCTATGGTGGAACGGGCTTGGGGAACGACGGGGCGCGTCACACGGAGGATTCGGAATGCGACGGCTACAGTCAGTCGATCGCGTTGAAGCTGCCGCCGCACAGCACGTTTGTGTTCAAGTGGACGGCGGAGTAGGGGGTGGGGCGCGGGGCGGATGCGGCGCGCGCGCGGCGGGGTCGGGAGACCCCGCCCTACATAGCATATAGAAATCGTTAGCGGCGGCCGGCTTTTTGGTGATTGGAGAAGGTGACGGACATGTCGGCGTCGAGGGATTTTAGGAGGAAGGCGCGGCCGCGGAGGCGGGTGGTGCTTTTGAGGAGAAGGCTCGGGCGATCGCCGTCGGGAAGGCTGTAGGTGAGGGTGGTTTTGAGCTCGGTGATTTTGACGCCGAGCGTAGGTGCGAACGGTTCGGTGGAGGCGATTTCGACGGACTCGATGGTGTGGGTCGGCGCGTGGAAGAGGATCGTGGCGGTGAGGTGTTCGGCGGTGGCGTCGCCGGCTTCGGAAGGTTTCAGTCGGCAGCGCCACGTGGTGCGGTCGCCGGAGGTGGTGACGAGCTCGAGGGTGGAGAGGTCGAACTGGTGGGTGAGATGCGGGGCGTTGGTGGCGGAGGAGCGGCGGGTGACTTTTTGGCGGTAGTCGTGAAGTTCGTCTTGGGTGGGAGCGCGGCCGTCGAGTTCGAGGAGCGACCAGCGGGTGAATTCGGGCTGGGCGGGATCGAAGCGTTCGACGCGGCGTTGGTCGCCGCTTTCGGTGGTTTGGGTGAAGGACCAGCCGCGCGGGCCTTCGGTGCGGAAGGTTTGGAGGGCGGCGAGGAGATCGGGGCGGGCGGCGTCGCTCGCGAACGCGGAGGAAAGCGGGAGCGTGAGAGCGAGAAGGAGGAAGGCGGCGGCGCGACGCATTGGGCGGTGAAAGCGAAAGTGTGGAGCCGAATCAAATTCTCTGCGCGGTTGTTTCAAAGAAAGGGTCGCGCGACGCGTTATGTAGGGTGAACGCACAACCTGGAGGACATCATGTTAAATCGATTCACCTGGCCTGTAGTCGTCTCGTCGGCGTTTCACGCCGGACTGTTCGTTTGGACCTGGGAGAAAACGCCGCGGGTCGAGCCGCCAGCGGTGGAAGAGGTAGAGAATGTTGTTTTCGTTTTGCCGAAAGAGCCGCCGGAGGAGGTGGAGGTTTTTGCGGGTGACGTGGCGGCACCGAAAGGGAATCCGGATGCGAGGCGGCCGACGGCGGATGAATTCATTGCGATGGAGCGGGCGGTTTTCGAATTGCCGCCGCGCGAATCGCGGGCGCCGGAGAAAATCGATGGGCCGCGGATCGTGCCGGGCGAGTGGGGCGATCCGATGGGCACGGAAGAGTGGGGCGACGTGCCGGTGTTGACGGCGGGTGCGTTGGACAAAACGCCGCGGACGAAAATGCGCGTGGCACCGATGTATCCAAACGACGCACGCGGAACGGGGCTGACGGGTGAAGTGCTGGTGGAGTTCGTTGTCGACGAGGCGGGGCGGGTATTACGGCCGCGCGTGGTGCGATCGACGGATGCGAGGTTTGAGGCGCCAACGCTGCGGGCGGTCGAAAAATGGCGCTTCGAGCCTGGGACGCGGCACGGCGTGCCGGTGCGGTTCCGGATGGCGGTGCCGGTGGTGTTTAGTTTGGAGGCGTGACCGGGTGGGCGGGAGGGATGGCGCGGTGGGGATTGCGCGGTGGGGGCACCGCGCCTCCACTAGCGGGGAAGGATCACAAGAGTTGGGAGATGCGGGCGGGGGCTTTGTGGGCGGGGAGTTGGACCGCATCGCCGATGCGTTTGCCGAGGAAGGTGCGGCCGAGCGGAGATTGGGGCGTGAGCACGAGGATGGTGTGGCCGTCGAGGTCGAGTTCGAGGCCGCCGGCGCGAGGGCCGAGAAAATACCAGGATTTGGTTTTGCCGGATTCGATTTCGATGAGTGCGCCGACGGCGATGGCGGAGTCGGGGGTGAAGGAAGGCAGGGGGAGGGAGGAATAGAGCTCGATGTTGGCGGCGATTTCGGCGGCGAGCCGGGCCTGGCCCTCGGCGAGGTAGGCGGCCTCCTGGCTGTGCATGTCGTATTTGTTTTCCGGGCGGCTTTCTTCGTCGATGGCCTCGTCGCGCGAAATCTGGGCGGCGCGGAGCTGCAATTCATGTTCGGTGCGCAGCTGCTGCAGGATTTGTTGGCGAAGGGATTCTTTATTCACGACGGGCGAAAAGGGGCAGTTTCACGGTCGAGAGGCGGGCGATGTCAATGGTGCAGGGCGTCGGCGAATCTCGCGTTGACTGCGACGGAGCCGGTCTCGAATCTTTTGGGAAACCTTCGGACGGGAAGCCCGTCCAACACTCGCCTCCTCTTCCTCGATATGAATTTTTCTCGTCGCGCATCGTGCGTGTTTCTCCTCCTGAGCGGTGTGGCTTTGGCCCAGCGGATCGAGGATCCAAATATCGACGATTACGTGCCGGTCGTGGAGGACGATCTGGTGGTTTACACGCCCAAGCAGGCGGTGCGGCTTGGGTTTCGGGTGCTGACGGGCGTCGGGACGGAGTTTGGCGGGGCGGGCGTGCTGCAGTCGCGGAGTTTGAACTTGGACAAGGGCCTGACGGAAGACGCGGAGCGCGGCTATCACGACGGGTATGTGTTTCTCGACCAGCGGACGATGACGGATCCTTCGGGAGTGCAGGTGCCGATCACCCCGGATGGGAGGACGAACAATTGGAGTTTCATGAATGATGAGCAGGCCGCGACGGAAGGCTACATCATGATGAACAGCTACAAAGCGACGGTGACCGATACCGGATTCCGTGACAAAGATCCCGGTGCGACATATGGCATCGAGCTCTCGATGGATCGCGATTTTGGCACCCTGTTCAACTCGCGCCTGAAGTGGGGCGTGGTGGCGGGAATGAGCATCAACCAGATCCTTTCGTCGACGCGTTCGACGGTGACTGCGACGGTGGATCGGACGACGGATTATTATTCGCTCGATGGGCAGGCGGCGCCGACGGCGCCCTATGTTGCGCCGCAGGCGACTGGAACCGTGGATACCTCGGTGTTGTTGCGTTACCGGCCGGTGGACCGGCAGACCTCTCAGGCAAGCACCTCGGCGGACTTCGAGAATCACTGGCGGTTGCGCGGGGCGTTCATGACCTTCCGGGCGGGACCGGTGTTGCAGTATCCGATCACGGAGCGGTTCAGCGCGACGTTCAGCGTGGGCGCGGTGGTGGTGTATGCCGGCTCGAGCTATGAAGTGACGCAGACGTTTTCACCGGAGACGGGAGACGACCTGTCGTTGTTCATCACCGACACGTCGAGCTACATCACGCCGGGCTTCTACGTGGATGCGAATCTGCAGTATTCGTTCACGGATAACGCGGGGCTTTATGTCGGCGCGGTTTATCAGAACAGCGGAGACTACGAACAGAAGGTCGTGAGCGATGACGGCACGTCGCGCTATGTTTCGCGGGTGGATCTCAGCAAGCTGCAGGGTATCCGCGCGGGGATGACGTTTAGGTTTTGATTGGGGTGGGTGGGGGGGGGGGGGGGCGCGCGGGCACGGCTCGCCCTACCTCTCACAGCGCGCTGACGCGATTGGTGCTTTGCACCGGCGGGGCAGCGGGTTTGCTGGCGAGGCGTGAACGAGAACAAGCGCTATTGGCCGGTCGGGTCGTTGATTGTGCTGACCGGGCTCAACCTGCTGGACTATCTGGATCGGCAGTTGTTGGCGGCGGTGCTGACGCCGGTGAAGGAGGAGTTGATGTTGTCGGACCGCGACGCGGGCTGGCTGTTGAGCGCGTTCATGTGGGGCTACTTCCTGACGTCTCCGATTTTTGGATATCTCGGGGACAAGCTGAGCCGGCGGTGGTTGATCGGGGGCGGCGTGTTCGTGTGGAGCTTGGGCACGCTGATGTCGGGGCACACGAGCTCGTATTGGGCGCTGATTTTCTTTCGCGTGCTGGTCGGTTTTGGGGAGGCGAGTTTTGGGACGATCAGTCCGAGCTGGATCGCGGATCTGTTTCGCGGGCCGAAACGGAATACGGCGATTTCGGTCTTCTATCTCGCGATTCCGGTGGGATCGGCGCTGGGCTACATTATCGGCAGTGCGTTGGCGGCGAAGTATGGGTGGCGGTCGGCTTTTCTGTGGGCGGGTTATCCGGGGCTTTTGTTGGCGTTCGTGCTGTTCTGGTTGAAAGAGCCCCCGCGGGAGAAGCCGGCGGGTGAGGCGGAGAAGCGGGTGGGATTTGGGCTTCGCGCGTTTTTGCCGCTGCTCGAGTCGAAGCCGTATCGCTGGGTGGTGGCGGGCTACATTGCGCAGACCTTTGCGATGGGCGGCTTCGCGCAGTGGGCGCCGACCTTTCTCTATCGGGAGCACGGGATGACCTTGGAAGCGGCGGGGCGGTTTTTCGGGCTGGCGTTGGTCGGGATGGGGTTGGTGGCGACGCTGGGTGGAGGCCTGGTGGCGAGTGCGTGGCAGCGGCGGAGTGGGGCGGGGTATTCGTCGCTGCTGGCCTTGAGCTCGGTGTTGGCGGTGCCGGTATCGTTTGCGGCGTTCCTGATTCCGGATCCGGCGATGGCGCGGGTGGCGCTCGCGGGAGCGATGTTGTTTCTGTTTTTGCCGACGGGGCCGTTGAACACGTTGATCCTGGAGACGGTGCCGGTGCATTTGCGCGCGAAGGCGATGGCGGGATCGATTTTTGCGATTCACGCGTTTGGGGACCTGTGGTCGCCGGGGTTGGTGGGATGGATCTCGGATCTTACCGGCAGCTTGCGGAAAGCGGTATTGATCCTGCCGGCGGCGTTGGTGGTGGCGGCGGCGTTCTGGATTTCGCTGGCGGTCAGCCAGAGGCGGGGCGTCGAGAGGCAGCGGACGGATTGAAACTCTCGTTGGGATGAACATCCCTTGCGTTTGAATTGGCATCGGCTACACAGGCCGGCGTGCGCTTCACGCCAGTTCGACGGTGGTTTCCTGCTCTTCCGTCGCTGTTGGGTCTCCTGACGGCGAACGTCTTGCGTGCGCACGAGCCGACGGGTGCCGGTGCCGAAGCGGAGCCGTGGTTGTGGCTGCTCGGCGGGATGGTGGTGACAGGGATTGGTGCGGCGGTGTTCTGGATCGTGCATCAGCGGGCGCTGGAGCGCGATCGCGCGCAGCTCGAGCAGACGCGGCAGCTGGAGTTGGAAAAAC
Source organism: Verrucomicrobiota bacterium (assembly GCA_023391285.1). Lineage (GTDB taxonomy): Bacteria > Verrucomicrobiota > Verrucomicrobiia > Opitutales > Opitutaceae > Opitutus. Next base: position 19,492 of record JAEWBF010000123.1, on the reverse strand, counting down.
TTGCATCGTCGCAGGCGAGGCAGGCGAAGGAAATCGCGGATTCGGCGAACCGGGCGAAGACGGAATTTCTCGCGACGATGAGTCACGAAATCCGCACGCCGTTGAACGGCGTGATTGGGTCGGCGGAGTTGATGTTGGAGACGCCGCTGAACGCGCAGCAGCGAGAATACATGACGACGGTGCGAACGTCGGCGGAGGCGCTGCTCGCGATTGTGAACGACATCCTGGACTTCTCGAAGATCGAGGAAGGCAAGGTGCTGCTCGATCACACGATGTTCGATTTGCGTCAGCCCGTGGTGGACGTGTTGAAGATCGCGTCGACGAGGATCGGTGAGAAGAAGCTGGAATTGGTGTTGGATTTTTCGCCGGACGTCGCGCCGAGCGTGCATGGCGATCCCGCGCGGTTGCGGCAGGTGTTGCTCAATCTCGTGTCGAATGCGGTGAAGTTCACCGCGCAAGGGCACGTGCTGGTGCGCGTCGCGCGCGAGGCAGACCCGGCGATCGCGCCGCGGGTGTGGGTGCGTTTCAACGTGGTGGATACCGGGATGGGCATTCCGGCGGAGACGCGCGTGCGATTATTCGAGAAGTTCACGCAGGCCGATGCGTCGACAACGCGGCGGTTCGGTGGGACGGGGCTCGGCTTGGCGATCAGCAAGCGCTTGGTGGAGTTGATGGGCGGGCAGATCGGTGTGGAGAGCAAACCAGGGCAGGGGTCGCTGTTTTGGGTCACGCTGCCGATGCAGGTGGACGACGTGCCGACGGTGGTGCCGGACGCGTCGGCGGAATCGGTATTGGTCGTGGAGGATCTGCCGGTCGCGTCGGTGGCGTTGGAAGGATTGTTGAAAACGATGCGGATTCGCTCGGCGGCGGCGGCGAGTGGGGCGGAAGCGTTGGAAATGTTGCGTGCGGCGGCGGGGGAGAAACCGTTCGAGTTTGTGCTGGTGGATCAGTCGTGCGCGCTGCCTGGCGCGGATGAGTGGGTGAAAACGGCTCGAGCGATGCCGGAGCTGCAAGAGGTGAAATTCATCCTGCTCGCGGCGCCAAACCGGCACGGGGATTCGGCGACGCTGTTTCCGCCGGAGTTTTCCGGGATGGTGGTGAAGCCCGTGTTGCAGAGCGAGCAGTTGACGGCGGCATTTCGGGAAGCGAGGGGCATGCAACGGGCGGCGGCGCAAGTGAGGGAGACGGTGAAACTCTCGCGCAAGGGCCTGCGGGTGTTGGTCGCCGAGGACAATAGCGTGAACCGAGTGGTGATGGGCGGGATGTTGAAGAAGCTCGGTTGCGAGGTGGAGTTTGCGGAGAACGGCGCGGAGGCGGTGGCGAAGACGCGGTTGAGCAGCCACGACATCATTTTCATGGATTGTCTGATGCCGGAAATGGACGGCTGGAACGCCACGCTGGAGATTCGCCGGCTGGATTCCCGGACGCCGATCGTGGCGACGACGGCGAATGCGACGGCCGACGACAAAACCCGCTGCATGAAAGTCGGGATGAACGATTATTTGAGCAAGCCGCTGCGGATGGCGGAAATGGTGCGGGTGATGGAACGCTGGGTCGGCTGACCGCCGCCGCCGGAGGCGGCGGAAGATCCAAGGACCAAGATCCAAGCTCCAGAGAACTTCCAAACTCCAGAATCAAGCGCTTGGAAAGGACCGGAACCGGTCGTTTATGTGGCCGGGGCGCTGGTGCTGATTGCGCTGGCGCTGCTGGCGAGTTGGCTGCCGGCGCGCAAAGCGGCGAGGGTTGATCCGGTGGTGGCGGTGAGAGCGGAGTAGGATTCAACCACAGAGGAACAGAGGCACGGAGAAGACGCGGGGGGCTCTGTGAGCTCTGTGGCTCTGTGGTTCTATTCGAGGGCGGCGGCTCAGCGGGGACGCCTCGCCCTACCTGAGAACTTCGGCGAGTTTGGCGGGGTCTTTGCCGCCGCCCATGGCGAAGTCGGGTTTGCCGCCGCCTTTGCCGCCGATCTTGGCGCTGAGCTCGCCGACGATTTTGCCGGCTTGGTGGCCGGCTTTGATCGCGGCGGGGGAGCAATACACGACGAGGCTGGCGCGGTCGCCGAGGACGGCACCGAGGGTGACGACGCCTTCGCCGAGTTTGTGGAGGATTTGCGAGCCGAGGGAGCGAAGCGCTTCCTGGTCGGAAACCTCGACGACAGCGGTGACGAATTTGAGAGTGTCGCGGACGATTGCTTTGTCGGCGAGGTCGGTGGCGAGGTTGGCGGCGGCGCGTTGCTCGTGAGCTTTCAGTTTCTTCTCGATCTCTTTTTGGTGCGCGAGGAGCGACTCGAGTTTGGAGACGACATCTTGCGAGCCGGCGTTGAGGTGGGCGCTGACGGCGCGGAGGGCGTTTTCGCGAGCCTCGATGAAATCGAGAGCGGCCTGGCCGGCGACGGCTTCGATGCGGCGGGTGCCGGCGGCGATGGCCATTTCAGCGACGATCTTGATCACGCCGATTTCGCCGGTAGTGGTGACGTGCGTGCCGCCGCAGAGTTCGCGGCTGTAACCGCCGATGTCGACGACGCGGACGACGCGGCCGTATTTGTCGCCGAAGAAGGCGAGGGTGCCTTCGGGTTTTTTATCGAACTCGGTTTCGTAGGCGGAGATGGGGGCGTTATCGATGACGCGCTCGTTGACGAGGTGTTCGACCTCGCGGAGCTGAGCGGGCGTCATCGCCTCGAAGTGCGAGAAGTCGAAGCGCATGCGCTCGGGGGTTTTGGACGTGCCGGCCTGGCGGACGTGCGTGCCGAGGACTTTGCGCAGCGCCCAATGGATCAAGTGGGCGGCGGAGTGGTGGCGGGAGATGGCGCGCCGGCGAGTGGCGTCGACGGCGAGTTCGGCGGTGAGGCCGGCGCGCAGGTTGAGAGTTGAGGGTTGAGAGTTGAGAGAAGAATCCAGCTTGTGGAGGTGGCGGCCGGATTTGTCCTTCACCGTATCCAGAATGTGGATGAGCTGGCCGTTGATGAGGGCGGTGCCGGTGTCGCCGGCCTGGCCGCCCATTTCGGCGTAGAAGGGGGTTTGGTCGAAGACGAGGAAGGTGTCTTTGTCGGATTGAACGACGTCGAGGAGCGTCGCGGGACCGGCGGTGGTCGTGCGCGTGAGCGTGTAGCCGAGGAACGTGGTCGGTTTGAGATCGGCGGTTTCGCCTTCGGTGGCGGCGACGACGATTTCTTTTTTCTGGGCGGCACGGGCGCGTTCGCGCTGCTGCTCCATGAGGCGTTCGAATTCGGCGGTATCGACGGTGAGGCTGCGCTCGGTGGCGAGCAGCTGCGTCATGTCGAGCGGGAAGCCGTAGGTGTCGTAGAGCTCGAAGGCGATCCGACCGGGCAGGAGTTGAGAGTTGAGGGTTGAGAGTTGAGAGCTGAACACCGACAAGCCGCGGTCGAGCGTGCGGCCGAAGGATTCTTCTTCGCTGCGGATGACCCGGCGGATGATGTCCTGGCGTTCTTTCAACTCGGGGAAAACGGGGCCGAGGCTTTCTACGACAGGAGCGACCAGTTGTTCGAAGAAGCCGGTGCTGAGGCCGAGCTTCTTGCCGTAGAGGATGCCGCGACGGAGGATGCGGCGGATGACGTAGTTTCGGCCCTCGTTGCCGGGGAGGATGTTGTCGGCGATCGCGCAGCTGACGCAGCGCGCGTGGTCGGCGAGGACGCGGAAAGCGATGTCGATGTTTTCCTGTTCGCCGAGGCCTTCGCGTTTCGAAGGGACGGTGCCATTGTAGACCTTTTTCGAAAGTTGGGAGATCTTGGCGAAGAGTGGAGCGAAGACGTCGGCGTTGTAGTTGGACGGCTCGCGGGAGAAATCCTTGAAGCCTTTTGTCGTGGCGTGGATGCCGGCGACGCGTTCGAAGCCCATGCCGGTGTCGACGTGTTTCGCGGCGAGCGGGGAGAAGGTGCCGTCGGGGTTGGCGTTGAATTGGATGAAGACGTGATTCCAGATCTCGATGCAGCGGGAGCTGGAGGAGTTCACGAGCTTGCGGCCTTCGGCTTCGTCGTCGGAGGGGAGAAGGTTGAAATGGATTTCGGAGCACGGGCCGCAGGGACCGGTGTCGCCCATCATCCAGAAGTTGTCCTTTTTGTTGCCGTTGACGATGTGGACGGCGGGATCGAGGCCTTCCTTTTTGAAGATTTCGGCCCAGATATCGTAGGCTTCCTGGTCGAACTCGGACGGATCGTTTTTCGATTTGTCGGGGGAGTAGACGGTGGCGAATAGACGCTTGGCGGGGATGCCCCAGATTTTGGTGATGAGTTCCCAGCCCCAGGTGATGGATTCTTTTTTGAAGTAATCGCCGAAGGACCAGTTCCCCAGCATCTCGAACATTGTGTGGTGATAGGTATCGAAGCCGACGTCCTCGAGGTCGTTGTGTTTGCCGCCGGCGCGGATGCATTTCTGCGTATCCGCGGCGCGGGTATCTTTTGACGGGCGGACGCCGGCCCATTTCGAGACGTCGGGTGCGCGATCGCCGAGGAAGATCGGCACGAACTGGTTCATGCCGGCGTTGGTGAAGAGGAGTCCGGGCGAGTCGGGCATGAGCGACGCGGACGGGACGATGGTGTGTCCCTGTTTCGCGAAGAAATCGAGGAAGCTCTGGCGGATCTCGGCGGAAGTCATACAGCGGTGGATACGCGTGACGCGGGTGTAGCGGACGCGGAATGGGCAGCTAAAAGGAGGGGATTGGGAGCGGAAAGGATTTTCTGAGAGCGGCGCTGCGCGGGGCGAAGGGGAGAGAGGTGAACCTGGCAGTGGGAGCAGTGTTGATGCAAGTATTCGTTAGAAATGAGCTGACGTTCTCAAGGTGCGGGGTAAGGTGAACCTCCGCCGGAGTCTCATGCCGCACGCGCTTCGAGTCCTTTTGTTGGAGGACACCCCTCTCGATGCCGAACTGATCCTCGCGCAATTACGCGAAGATGGGTTTGAACCGACGTGGACGCGGGTGGATAGCGAGGCGGGGTTTCGAGCGGAGCTGAAGCCGGAGCTGGATTTGATTCTTTCGGATTATCAGATGCCGCAATTCACGGCGTTGCGGGCGCTCGAGGTGTTGCGCGAAAGCGGGCTGGCGGTGCCTGTGATCATCGTTTCTGGCACGATCGGTGAGGACATGGCGGTGGCGGCGATGAAGGAAGGCGCGAGCGATTATTTGTTGAAGGACAGATTGGGGCGTTTGGGGCAGGCGATTCAGCGGGTGTTGGAGCAGAGCCGGCTGCGGCGGGAGCGGATGGAGGCGGAGACGGCGTTGCGCGAAAGCGAGGAACGGTTTCGGCAGGTGGTGGAGAGTATCCACGAAGTGTTTTGGATGACGGACGTGGAGCATCGCGAAATGCTCTATGTGAGTCCGGGCTATGAAACGATTTGGGGTCGCCCGGCGGCGCATTTGATCGAGTCGCCCAACGCGTGGGTGGACGCGATTCATCCGGAAGATCGCGAGCGCGTGGTGGGGTCGATGCGGACCAAGCAGGTCACGGGCGAATACGACGAGACGTATCGGATTGTTCGTCCGGATGGGAAGGTGCGATGGATCCGCGACCGGGCGTTTCCGGTGCGGCGGAAAGGGGAGCCGGTGAAGCGCGTGGCGGGTGTGGCGGAGGACGTGACGGAGCGAAAGTTGCTCGAGGCGCAGTTTCTGCGGGCGCAGCGGCTGGAGGCGATCGGCACGCTGGCGGGCGGGGTGGCGCACGATTTGAACAACATTCTCGCGCCGATGTTGATGGCGGCGAGTCTGCTGAAGGAATCGGTGTCGAGCGCGCGCGACCGCGAGATGCTGCAGATGGTGGAGCGGAGTGCCGAACGCGGCGCGGACCTGATTCGGCAGCTGTTGACTTACAGTCGTGGCGTGGAGGGAGCGCGGGTGCCGGTGCAACCGAAACATCTGTTGAGAGAAGTTGAAGGGATGATCCGGGAGACGTTTCCGCGTGAAATCACGATTACGTTCAACCTGAAGAAAGACCTTTGGTCGGTGGTGGCGGATGCGACGCAGCTCCATCAGGTGATGATGAATCTCTGCGTGAATGCGCGCGACGCGATGCCCCACGGAGGCGCGCTGCGGGTGTCGGTGCAGAATGTCGAGCTGAGTGCCGAGCAAGCCGCGCGCTGGCCGGGAGCGCGGCCGGGACCGTTCGTGACGATTCGGATCGAGGACACGGGGACGGGGATTGCGCCGGGAGATCTCGCGCGAATCTTCGATCCGTTCTTCACGACGAAGGACGTGGGGAAAGGAACGGGGCTGGGTTTATCGACGGCGTTTGGGATCGTGAGCAATCATGGAGGATTCATCACGGTGGAGAGTCAGGTGGGCGCGGGGAGCATGTTTGAAGTTTACTTGCCCGCGGTGCTCGAGCCGGCGGAGGCGGTGGAGGCGGTGGGGGAGACGCCAGCGCGACGAGGCTCAGGCGAAGTGATTCTCGTCGTGGATGACGAGGAGCCGATTCGCGAGGCGACGCGGCATGTGTTGGTGCAGAGCGGGTATCGGGTCGTCACGGCGGTGAATGGACGGCATGCGCTGACGGTTTTTCTGGCGCACCGGAACGACGTGAAACTGGTGATCACCGACGTGATGATGCCGGAGATGGGCGGGGGGACGCTGGCGCGGGCGCTGCGGGTGTTGGCGCCGGGTTTGAAGATTCTGGCGACGAGCGGACTCGAGGCGAACCGGCAGCACCGCGAGTTTGTTGCACTGGGCGGAGCGGAGGTGTTGCAGAAGCCGTGCGGGCCGGCGGCGTTGCTCGACGCGGTGCGGCGGACGTTGGATCAGCCGGCGCGCTGAGTGCGGCGCGCGGCTTCGAGCTCTGGCGGAACTAAGAGGAAGCGCGGTGGGGTCACCGCGCCTCCATGAACAGGAGCGAGAGCTTAGAGGTTCGCGATGATGGCGTCCGCCATTTCGCGAGTGCTGACGGACGGACGACCGAAGGCGATGTCGCCGGTGCGGACGCCGGAGGTGACGGTTTTCTTGACGGCGGTTTCGATGCGCGTGGCGGCTTGGTTGAGGCCGAAGCTGTAGCGCAGCATGAGGGCGGCGGAGAGGATTTGCGCGCAAGGGTTGGCGATGCCCTTGCCGGCGATGTCGGGGGCGGTGCCGCCGGCGGGTTCGAAGAGACCGAACGGAAGCTGGCGGGAGTTGAGGCCGGTGCCGAGCGAGGCGGACGAGAGCATGCCGAGCGAACCGCAGATGACGGCCATCTCGTCGGAGAGAATGTCGCCGAACATGTTTTCGGTCACGAAAACGTCGAACTGGTTGGGGTTGCGCGCGAGCTGCATCGCGGCGTTGTCGACATACATGTGGGACAGCTCGATGTCCGGGGCGTTTTTGGCGCAGTAGTCGATGACGGTTTTGCGCCAGAGGACGGAGGTTTCGAGGACGTTGGCCTTGTCGATGGAGCAGAGGCGGCGCTTGCGGCCGCGCGCGGTGGCGATGGCGGTGGCGAGGATGCGCTCGATCTCGCTCTTGCGGTAGACCATCGTATCGATGGCTTGGATATCGCCGTCGGGGAGGGTGGTGGTTTCCTTCGGTTTGCCGAAGTAGACGCCGCCGGTGAGTTCGCGAATGCAGACGATATCGATGCCGTCGGGGATGCGGTCGGACTTGAGCGGCGAGGCGTCGGTGAGTTCGCGATAAAGCAGTCCGGGGCGGATGTTGGCGAAAAGGGTGAAGTGCTTGCGGAGCGGGAGGAGCGAGGCGCGCTCGGGCTGTTGGGCGGGCGGGAGCTTTTCCCATTTGGGGCCGCCGACGGAACCGAAGAGGATGGCGTCGGCCCAGGAGCATTTTTCGAGCGTTTCCTGGGGCAGTGCGGTGCCATGTTTGTCGATGGCGGCGCCGCCGACGTCGCCCTCGACGTAATCGAGGCGAAGGCCTTCGCGCTGGGCGACGACCTGGAGGACGCGAAGGGCCTCGGACATGACTTCGGGACCGATATAGTCACCGGCGAGAACGGCGAACTTGAGCGACGACATAAACGCGGACAGTGGCAAGCGGGCAGCGACGGTGGCAAGAGCGGTTTCTGTGGCGCGACCCCTTGGCGGACGATCAAAGGATGCGCGGACGTGTAACCTAATAGGTTACACGATGCCTTCGGCGGAGCCGGCACCGAGTGGAGCGGAAACGGGAGGTGTAACCTAATAGGTTACAGGATGCCGGGGGCGGAACGGGAGAGAGGTGGAGGTTTGCGGTTGCGCGGGGGCAGGAAGGGCGTGGATTGGGCGGCGTGAATTTGCATGTTTTGCCCGCGGGGCCGATTCAGACGAATGCGTATTTGTTAACCGCGCCGGAGCGTGGCGAGGCGGTGTTGATCGATGCGCCGCAGGGCGTCTGGGCGGAGGTGGAGCGGATTTTGAAGGAGGAGAAATGCCGTCTGACGGGGCTATGGCTCACGCACGGGCATTGGGATCATATTCAAGGTGCGGCGGAGGTGGTGCGCGCGAGTGGGGCGGAGGCGATCGCGCATGCGGACGATCGGATGATGATCGAAACGCCGGAGATCATGGAGCGATTCATGGGCGAGCGGTTGGGACTCGAGCCGGTGAAGGTGGACCGCTGGGTGAAGCAGGGCGATCGGCTGGCGGCGTTGGGGACGGAGGCGGAAGTAAGGCATGTGCCGGGGCATTGTCCGGGAAACGTGCTGTTTTATTTCGCGGCGGCGAAGGCGGCGTTTGTGGGGGATGCGTTGTTCGCGGGAAGTATTGGGCGGACGGATTTGCCGGGAGGGGATTTCGACACGCTGGAGCGGGCGATTCGGGCGCAGATTTATACGTTGCCGGATGAGACGGTGGTTTATCCGGGGCATGGACCGGACACGACGGTGGGGGCGGAGAAGTCGACGAATCCCTACGTGAGTGGTTAAAGTCCCGTCATTCGCGTCCGATGGCGGAAAGCAGGTGGACTCCAGGCGACGTTTACTTTTGGATACGTGCTCCCGCTCAACATGAATATGGCGCAGCATGAAGCGTTCATGCGCCGGGCCCTCCAACAGGCGCGTAGCGTCTGGGGCGCGACGCATCCCAATCCCATGGTCGGTGCGGTGATCGTCGAGGATGGCCAGGTGGTGGCGGAAGGGGCGACGGCGCCGGACGGTGGACCGCACGCGGAGCGGCTGGCGTTGTTGGCGCGAGGGAAGGCGCCGCGGCCGGGGGCGATTCTTTATGTGACGCTCGAGCCGTGTTCGACGCATGGGCGAACGGGCGCGTGCACGGAGGCGATTATTGCATCCGGCATCAAGCACGTGGTGGTGGGGGCGACGGATCCGAATCCGGCGCATGCGGGGAAGGGGTTCGACGTGTTGCGCGCGGCGGGGATCGAAGTGACGACGGGCGTGTTGGAGCGGGAGTGCGCGGATCTGAATTTGATTTTCAATCATTGGATCACGCGCAATACGCCGCTGGTCGCGTCGAAGTCGGCGGTGACGCTGGATGGACGGATGGCGTGCCGCACGGGCGAGTCGAAGTGGATCACGGGCGAAATCGCGCGCGCGGACACGCATCGGTGGCGGCGGGTGTTTCCGGCGATCGCGGTGGGAGCGGGAACGGTGTTGAAGGACAATCCGCGGCTGACGGCGCGCGTGCCCGGAGCGGAAGAGTGGTGTCCGGTGCGGTTCGTATTCGACGGACTGTTACGCACGGTGATCGACCGGCATCTGCCGGCGCTTTACACGGACGAGTTTCACGAACGGACGGTCGTCGTGACGACGCAGCATGGCGGGCTGGGTTATGTGCGGAAGCTGCGCGATCTTGGCGTGCAAGTGTGGGTGTTGCCGTCGTCGACGCAGCGGGTGCCCTTTGCGGATTTTCGGAAGAAGTGCGTGGAGGAGCGGATTTCCGGGGTGATGGTGGAAGGGGGGGCTCAGCTGGTGAGCCAGATGATGCAGGACCGGCAGCTGGATTATCTTTTCGTGTATCGCGCGCCGCTGTTGCTGGCGGACGATCGGGCGATGCCGATGTTCAATGGACTGCGAACGGAGCGGCTGGCGAACGCGATTCGGTTGCGGGAGTTGCGGGTGGAGCAGTTGGGCGACGATGTGCTGACGCGGGGGCGGGTGGAGTATCCGGAGAAGATGTTTATCGATGAGACAAAGTTTCGGTTGGGGTGAGGGGCAGATGGCTGCGATGCGGCGGATATTTTTGGCTTCGGGAAACGCGCACAAGGCGGCGGAGCTGCAGCGGATGGCGCGGGAAGCGGGATTGGCGCTCGAGATTGTGTCGGCGCGGGAGGCGGGAGGAATGCCGGACGTGGTGGAGGACGCGGGGACGTTTGTGGGCAACGCGCGCAAGAAAGCGGTGGCGTTGAAAGCGAAGCTGCCGCAGGACGCGTGGGTGTTGGCGGACGACAGCGGGGTGTGCGTGGATGCGCTCGGTGGAGGGCCGGGAGTGGAGTCGGCGTATTATGCGGGGCCGGAGCACGACGCGGCGGCGAATCTGCGCAAGCTCACACAAGTGATGCGGGACGTGCCGGACGAGCGGCGCGGCGCGCATTTTCTGTGTGTGCTGTTGATGCTCCCGGGAGGGGGAGAAGAACAGATTTTCGAAGGCGTGTGCGGCGGGCGACTGTTGCGCGAGCCGAAGGGCGGCGGTGGTTTTGGATATGATCCGCTTTTCGTGCCGGACGGGTTTGAGCAAAGCTACGCGGAGTTGGGCGACGACGTGAAGAATCGGATCAGTCATCGCGCGCGGGCGTGGGCGCGGCTGGCGGCGTGGGCGCGAGGAGCGTGAGCGGGGCGACGCGCAGGGAAAGATGGTGCGGCAGCTTGTTTTACGGCTTTTTTCGTCGGACAGATTTTGCGCGCAGAAGCTGCGCGAATTTATATGCCGGAGGACTTGGACTTCATCGCACACGTATCCAAAATTTGTCTGCGGCGGACGCCTCGCGGAAGCGGAGGTTTGCGCTGGTGGACATGTTTGCTGTTGAGCGTCGGTGTGGCTTCGGCTTCGGACGTTGATCGGCTCAAGCGGCTGAGCGTGGAAGAGTTGCTCGAGGTGGAGGTGACGTCGGTGTCACGCTTGCCCATGGCGCTCGCGCAAGCGCCCTCGGCGTTGCAGGTAATAACGAACTGGGACATTCGGCGCTCGGGGGCGACGCGGTTGCCGGAGGCATTGCGGCTCGCGAGCAATCTGCAGGTGGCGCAGAAGAACACGCACGATTGGGCGGTCAGCGCGAGAGGGTTTAACTCCGAGCTCGGGAACAAGCTGCTGGTGATGATCGACGGACGGGCGGTCTATACGCCCCTCTGGTCGGGCGTGCGGTGGGATGTCCAAGATTACCTGCTGGAAGATCTCGAACGTATAGAGGTGATCAGCGGCCCGGGCGGCTCGGCGTGGGGGGCGAATGCGGTGAACGGCGTGATAAATGTCACAACAAAGAGCGCGGCGGACACGCAGGGATTCTATACAGAGTGGGGGATGGGCAACCAGCTCGAGGAGCACGGTGCGATCCGATTCGGCGGAAAGGTGGCGCCGGAAGTATTCTTTCGGGTGTATGCGAAGCATTTCGCTCGGGATGACGAAGTCTTCTCGGATGGCGGGCGCGCGAGTGATGGCGCGGAGGTGTCGCAAGGCGGATTTCGTCTGGATGCGGAGTCAACCGAGCAGGTGCTCACATTGCAGGGCGACATCTATGAAGGCCACGAAGGTGTTGTGGGCGCGGGCGAGGGAAAGGTTGCGGGCGGAAATCTGCTCGGCCGCTGGTCGCGCTTTTTCGCAGATGGATCGGATTTTCAGCTCCAGTTTTATTATGATCGCGCGTTCCTGCGCTTGCCGGTGGAGGCGGGGGCGTTTGGTGCGGCGGGAAAGTTTTTCGACGACCTGGAGACTTACGATTTAGATTTTCAGCACCGGCTCGCTTCGATGGGAGCGCATACGATCGTGTGGGGATTGGGATACCGGTTGATCCAAGACGAATCGCAGTCCGCGCCGGCGTTGGGGTTTGATCCGGCGGATGCGCGGCAAGAGTCGGTGAGCGGGTTTTTTCAGGACCAGATCGAGCTCGGCGGAGGGCGCGTGCTCACGCTCGGGTCGAAGGTGGAGCGCACACATTACACCGGATTCGAGTGGGAGCCCTCGATTCGCATGCAGCAGAACGTCGGCGAGCATGGCGTGGTGTGGGGCGCGATTTCGCGAGCGGTGCGCACGCCTTCGCGGATCGATCGCGATGTCCGTCAGCCGAGTGCGGGGCCTGCGTTCGTGACGGGCAGCGATCGTTTCGGGTCGGAAAAAGTCATCGCCTACGAGGCTGGGCTGCGCGGGCAGGTCGCGCAACGGGTGGTGGGATCCGTGTCGATTTTCTACAACGAGTATCGCGACGTGCGCAGTGTAGGGACGACGCCGGTGACGATCATGCCGTTTGTGGTGGGCAACGATTTGGAAGGGCGGAGTCACGGCTTGGAGCTGGCGTTCGATGCGGATGTGTTGCCGGGCTGGCGGGTGCATGGCGGCTACACGTATTTGCAGACGGATTTGCGGGTGCGGCCGGGCGGGACGGATATCAACAACGCGCTGAGCGAGACGGCCGATCCGCAGCATCAATGGTTATTGGGCTCGTCCGTCGATCTCCCGAAGGACGTGGAAGTCGATCTGCATTTACGCTGGGTGGATACGGTCGAGTTGAACAACTCCGGGCAGGTCGCGACCGTGCCGAGTTATGCGGAGTTAAATGCGCGCGTGTCGGTGCCGATTTCCGAGAACCTGGAGTTATCGGTCGTGGGCCGAAATCTGCTGAACGATCATCATCCTGAAACGGGCGTGCCTGGACCTACGCGGGTCGAGATCCGCCGCAGCTTGTTCGTGAAAGTCGCATGGCGTTTCTAGGTTCAATTCTGCGCCGGTGGAGTCGGCTGGCGTGCTGCGCGCTGGCGGCTCTGGTATTGACCGGGGGGCCTGCGCTGGCGGCGGGGGCGGCGGCATTGCCGGACGCGCGGACGCGGGAGGCAGCGGTGAAGGCGGTGTTTCTTTTCAACTTCACGCGTTTCGTGGATTGGCCGGAGATTCCGGCGCGAGCGGGTTCGCCGTTGGTGATTGGGGTTTTGGGGCAGGATCCGTTTGGGACGGCGCTGGACGCCGTGGTGAAAGGCGAAGGTGTGGCGGGGCGACGCCTCGTGGTGAAGCGCATCGAGCGGGTGGAAGACGCAGTGGAGTGTGACGAGATCTTCGTCGCGGCTTCGGAAGAGCCGCGCCTCGGCCGAATTCTCGAGGTGTTGGACGGCAAGCCGGTATTGACGGTGAGCGACATTCCCGGCTTTGCGGCGCGCGGCGGGATGATCGGCCTGGTGCCGAGTGATGGCCGGGTGAAGATTCAGATCAATCCAGGCGAAGCGAAGGCGGCGGGATTGCGGATCAGTTCGAAGCTGTTGCGCCCGGCGGAAATCGTGTCGACGCGAAGGCGGTCGAATATACTCCCGTCCCGCGCGAAAAATATCGTCGCAGGATATTTCCGGACGAAGCTGGAGTCATCCGTTCACGTCGATGGCATCACCGCTCAATGCTCCGCGCTCCTTTCGCTGTTTGCTGACGGCGGGGCCGACGCGCGAGCACCTGGATCCGGTGCGCTACCTGAGCAACGGCTCGAGCGGGAAGATGGGGTATGCGCTCGCGACGGCGGCGGCGCGGCGCGGTTGGAAGGTTGATCTGGTGAGCGGACCGGTGGCGTTGGCGTCGCCGGAAGGGGTGAGGGTGCATCGCGTGACCTCGGCGGCGGAAATGCTGGCGGCGTGCGAGCCGTTGTTTGCCGATTGCGATCTGTTCATTGCGGTCGCGGCGGTGGCGGACTATCGGCCGAGAGAAGTGTCGGCGCAGAAGCAGAAGAAAAGCGATGGGGCCCGGATGCTGGAGTTGGTGCCGACGGTGGACGTGTTGCGAACACTGGCGGCGAGGAAACGCGCGGAGCAGATGGTGGTGGGATTTGCAGCGGAGACGCACGACGTCGAAGCGTATGCGCGACGCAAACTGGTGGAGAAGAGATTGGATTGGATCGTCGCGAACGACGTGTCGCGCGCCGGGATCGGGATGAACGCGGAGGCGAACGTGGTGACGTTGATCGGCGCGGGCGGACAGCGGGCGAGTTTCGGGCCGGCGCCGAAGACGGAAGTCGCCGAATTTATTCTCGGGCAGTTGTATCCACAATAGCACTCGCGGCGTCTGTCGGGCACACACCGGCGCTGCCCGAGTTTCCACTAGACTCCGGGCGGCGGCTTGACCATCACAGCTGCGTCCCAGCCCGCTCCGCTGCCATGCTTCAACGTTTGTTTTCGCGAACGGTTGTCACGACCTCGTGCTGATGACGCCGCGCCGTCCCGAGGTTTTCATCAGTGCGACCAGCGCGGACCTGCGTTCGTGCCGGCAGCTCGTGAAGGAAGCGCTGCTGACGCTGGGGTGCGTGCCGGTGGAGCAGACGAATTTTCCGCCGGATTATCGCAGCGTGCGCGACATGTTGCGGGCGCGGATCGTGGCGTGCGACGCGGTGGTGCACGTGGCGGGGAAGTATTATGGCGCGGAGCCGCGAGAGCGGGCGCCGGGCGAGCCGCGGCGCAGTTACACGCAGATGGAATACGACGTGGCGCGCGAGTTGGGGAAACCGCTCTACGTTTTCGTGTGTGGCGACGATTTCGCCTACGATCCGCATCAGCCGGAAGACGACGAGAAGCGGGCGTTGCAGGAGGCGCATCGCGCAGCGCTGCGCGCGACGGATCATTTGTTTTATCAGGTCGGAGATCGTGGCGAGCTGTCGCTGAAAGTGCGGGAGCTGCAGACGGCGGTGGAGCATTTGACGAGCGAGTTGAAGAAGTCGCGCTCGCATCTGGCGCGCGGTGTGGCGATCGGGTTGGTGGCGGTCGGACTTTTGGGTGGCGGCGTGTGGTGGCTGAGCCAGCGCGCGGACAAGACGGAGGCGACGGTCGCGAAGCTCGAGACGGAGATCGAGAAGCAGCGGCGCTACATCCAGGCGGTGGCGGATGCTTACACGCAACAGCAGGCGGAATTGGAGCAGTTGAGGTTGAGTGACGAGGAGAAGTTCAATCGCGCGCTCGCGGCGGTGGCGGCGAAGGAAAGTGTGCCCGAGGCGCAGCTGCGGTCGGGGATCAATTTGTTTGTGGCGGCGGTGCGCGCGGATCCGCAGGCGAATTTCATGGATCGCGCGCTGGCGGAGTTTGCGCAGAAGAATTTTGCGGCGGCGGCGGCGAATGCGGGGCAGGCGGGCGCGGCGGCGCGCGAGCAGCGGCTGGCGGCGAAGGAACTGGCGGCGAAAGCGCAGGCGGCGGCGGACGAGGCGGCGGTGCGGGAGCGGGAGGCGTTTGGACTGCAAGGGCAGGCGCTGTATGCGCAGAAAAACTACGGCGAGGCGGTGGCGGCGTTTGAAAGCGCGCTGGAAGCGACCGATCGTGAGCGGTTGCCGAAAGCGTGGGGCGATTTGCAACGGCGGCGGGCGAAGGCGCTGGATGCGTGGGCGGATGTTTCGGAAGGTGCGGCGATCGCGCAGCGGCGGGATCGGGCGATCGCGAGTTTTCGCGCGGCGCTCGAGGTGCTGACGCCGCAGGAGTCGGCGTCGGAGTGGGGTTTTGCGCAAAACCATCTGGGAAATGCGTTGAGTTCGAAAGCGGTCGAGTCGCTCGACCCCGAGCCGCTGTTGGCGGAGGCGGCGGAAGCGTTCGAGGCGGCGTTGACGGTGCGGACGCGGACGGCGGCGCCGCAGGACTGGGCGGCGACGCAGAATAATTTGGCGAACCTGGCGCGCAGTCGCGGGGTGGCGGCGCTACAGCCGGCGCGGGGGCGATTCTATGCGGAAGCGGTGCGACGGTTTCGGGAGGCGCTGGAAGTGCGCAATCCGAAGACCGAGCCGGCGGCGTGGAGCGGACTGCAGAACAATCTTGGCATCGTGCTGGGCGATCAGGCGGATGAGGCAACGGGAGCGGAGCGCGCGCGTTTGCGCCGCGAGGCGGTGGAAGCGATTCATCGTGCGATCGGGGCGGTGGAGCGAACGTCGTTTCCGGAGGAGTGGGCGAATGCGCAGTCGAATCTGGGAACGGCGTTGTTGAGCCAGGCGCGGGAGGCGAATGAGCGGGAAGCGCCTGGATTGCGGGCGGCGGCGATCGCGGCGTATCGGGCGGCGTTGGAGGTTTATACGCGGATGACGCATCCGCAGGATTGGGCGCGGGTGCAGGGAGATTTGGCGGAAGCGACGGAGGACGAGGCGGACGAAGCGCCGGTGGAGGAGCGCCGGGCGAGGCGGGCGGAGAT
This sequence comes from Verrucomicrobiota bacterium, assembly GCA_023391285.1. Taxonomy (GTDB): domain Bacteria; phylum Verrucomicrobiota; class Verrucomicrobiia; order Opitutales; family Opitutaceae; genus Opitutus. Next base: position 3,290 of record JAEWBF010000123.1, on the reverse strand, counting down.
TGCGGCAATGCACCGCGCGTCGTTGCAGGTGGAAACGCGTGACGCGTTGCCGGTGCGATGGGCAAGTCGGCAGCAGGCGCTGGCGGCGGTGTTGCGGAAGGCGGCGCGGGATGCAGAAGGCGAGGAGCGATTGGGTTTATTGCGAGAAGCAGAAACCGCGGCGCGGGCGGTGTTGCCGCTTTATGCGCGCGATCGGGCACCGCAGGATTGGGCGGAGGCGCGGCGGCGGTTGGCGGATATCCTCGCGCGACAAGGTTACGAATCGACGGGAGAAGCGCGGATGAAGGTGCGGGCGGAAGCGGTGAGCTTGCGACGTGACGTGCTTGAGGGGTTGTCGCGTGGGGCACGGTCGTCGAGTTGGGCCGAGGCGCAGCTCGATCTCGCGGATGCGTTGGACGATCAGGCGATCGACCTGGTGGATCCGGAACGCACGGCGTTGCGGCAGGAGGCGGTGGCGGCGTGTCGTCAGGCGCTGGAGGTGTTTACACGGGAAGGCACTCCGCAGGAATGGGCGCGCGCGCAGTCGCTGCTGGCGTATATCCTGAGCGCGATGCGGGAGGATTCGACGGACGCGGGGCATGCGGGCTTGCAGGCGCAGGTGCTCGCGGCGCGGCGCGCGGTGCTGGAGGTTTATACGCGAGAAGAATTCCCGGAGGCGTGGGCGAGCGCGCAGCTGGCATTGTCGAGCGCACTGTGGGCGCAGGCCCGCTATTACACGACGGGAACGGAGCGGTTGACGCTGTTTGCGGAAGCAGCGGACGCAGCGCGGGCGACGTTCGACGTGTATCGGGTGGAGACCGATCCGCAGGGGTGGTCGGCGGCGCAGGCGCGACTGGCGGCGGCGTTGAATGCGCTCGCGGCGGAGTCGCGGGACGAAGGTGAGCGGCTAAAATTTAGGCGAGAGGAAATCGAGGCGCGGCGCGCGCAGCTCACGGTGAACACGCGATCGGCTCAGCTGTTGCGCTGGGCGGACGCGCAATTGAGTCTGGCGAACTCGTTGAGCGCGCTGGCGGCGATGCTGGACGAAGCGGAAGGCGCGGCGGCGGCGGAAGAGGCTTTCGAAGGGTATCGGGCCGTGCTGGAGGTTTTTTCGCGGGAGGAGATGCCGCAGGACTGGGCGGATGCGCAGGGGGATTATGCGACGGCGTTGTTGCGTCGCGGATGGGCGGCGGAGGACAAAGCGCGACGGCTGGAGTTTTTCTCGAAAGCGATCGAGGCGCGCAGGCGGGTGGTCGAAGTGACAACGCGAGAAGGTCAACCGCTGGCGTGGGCGACGCAGGTCGGATTGCTGGCGATGCACCTGATTGACCGCGGCAAAGAGTTGGAAGGGGAAGAGGCGGTGGCGGCGATCGAAGAAGGGATCGTGCTGCATCGGAGCGCGATCGATTTTTGGAAGGATGGTTATCCGTATCAGTGGGCGGAGGACCATCGCACGCTGGCGTCGGCGCGGGTGGCGCAGGCGGAACGCAGCGAAGGGGAGCAGAAGCGTCGGTTGCTGGCGGAAGCGGTGCAGGCATTGCGCGCGGGGCTGACGCAGGCGCATACGGGCGGCGAAGGATTGGTGCTGGGGCTGCGTCGTGAGTTGGCGGATACGCTGCAGACGCTCGCGGACGAGACGACGGGGGGCGAGCGGACGCGGTTGTTGCAGGAGACGATCGAAGCGTATCGCGCGGCGATTGACGTGGGGGATCGGGTGCTGCCGATTGAACACGGAGATCGGAATGCGGCGCTCGGGTGGGGGTTATATCGGGCGCGGCTCGCGGGAGCGTTGAACGATTATGCGGCGGAGGTGGGCGGGGAGGAAGCGAGCGCGTGCCAGCGGGAAGCGATCGAACGGACGCGGGAAGGGTTGCGTGTGAAGGAAGCGAGCAGGATCAATGCGGCGTTGAACGAACTGCAGTTGGCGCGGGCGTTGTGGCGGGAGGCGGAGGGTTTGAAAGGCGAAGCGCGCGAGGCGCAGTTGAAGGAAGCGGCGGAGTTCGCGCGAGCGGCGCGCGAGGAGATCACGGCGGAGACATCGGCGGAGTTGAACGAACTCGCGAACCGGATCGTGCGCGACGTGGAGGCGGTGCTGGAGGGACGGGGCGGAGAAAAAAGGGAGGACTGATTTTCTGTGACTATGCTCATTCGAATTTCACTGGTGGCAGCGGTGGGGATGTTGCTGACGTCGTGCGCGACGAAGCAGCTGGAGCGCGATTTCGCGTCGTTCTCGACGGACTACGCGAGCGACATGAACTGGCAGATGCTGCTGAATCTGGCGCGGCTCGATCATGGGCATCCGGCGTATTTCATGGCGGTGGGAGAGATCCGGCTGGATCGAAGCCAGACGAGCGGACTGAACATGAGCGGGAATAGCAGTCACACCACGGGCCGCACGGTGGCGGCGGCGGTGTCGAACACGGTGACGAATGTGTTGGGCGGAACGGTGACGCCGAGCGCGTCGATCAATGCGAGCCCGAAGTTCGTGTTCATTCCGATCAACAGCGAAGAGGCGGCGCGGCAGTTGCTCGCGCCGATTTCGATCGATGCGTTCAACATGCTGTATCAGCAAGGCTGGCCGGTGGATCAGCTGCTGCGCGTGCTGGTCGAGCGAATCGAAGTGGAGATTCGCAACGACGACGGGACCACGGAGCACATCGTGTTGACGAACTCGCCGCTGCGCGGAACGCCGGAGTCGTTTGCGCGGTTTTTGCGGGTGTGTGAAATCGTGCGCGAGCTGCAGCGGGCGGGCGGGCTCGGGTTGGTGGCGGAGGAGAGGTTCACGCCGTTGAGCAATGGCATGCTGCCGAATGTGACGTCGAAAGATCTGCTGGATGCCGCCGACAAAGGCCGGATTTGGCGGCGCGCCGAGGATGGCTGGCATTTGGGGACGACGCGAACGGCGTATCGTTTTCGGGCGAAGCCGGAAATCGTGGACCAGGTGATTGCGCGATTCGCGCAGAGGTCCGATCCGGATTATGCGGCGTCGCTGAAGAATCTGCATGCGGTCTTCGAGGCGACGGTGACGAGCGCGCCGACGGAGAACGACGGACGCAGAGGGGGCGGTGGGACGCGGTCGATCCTGGTGTTGCGCTCGTTTCGCAGCGTGCTCGAGGCGGTGGCGCAGGAGCAGCGGGCGATGGAAGGGTGGATCCGCGATCCGGGATTTGCGGCGCAAGTGCCGCCGCGACAGCTCAGGCCGGTGTTGCGGACGGTGTGGGAAAAGGACGGCGAGTTTGCGGCGCCGGCGGCGGAGTTGACGTATGCGGGAGTTGGATACCGGATTACGGATGCAGCCCCGAGGGAGGCGG